>JBATSQ010000226.1:0-16795 GCA_049293375.1 Candidatus Contendibacter sp. | reverse complement strand
GCGTCGAGGCCGACGCGCTGCGGGCGCACGCGGCGGCCAGCGGTCGGCCGCTCCTGCGCCTGACCGACACTGCCCCGTCAACGGGCGATACAGGACGCGGCTACGCCACGCTCGCCGAACTCTCCGGCGCCGTCGATTCCTGCGCCCGATCTGCGGATTGCCGCGCCAACTCTACAAAAAACATCGAAGAATCGAAAACTTAAGAGGTATAGATCATGATAGAGAAATTGCAAAACCAGGCGCTCCCGCATCAGATCACCGATAAGGAAGGAACGGTAATCTCTGACAAGCCGTGGATGTTCCGTACTTATGCTGGTCATTCCAGTCCGAAGGCGTCGAACGAACTCTATCGTTCCAACCTTGCTAAAGGCCAAACCGGTCTGTCCATTGCCTTCGATCTCGCCACGCAATGCGGCTACGACTCCGATGACCGCATCGCTTTACCAGAGGTGGGCAAGGTTGGCGTACCCATTAATTCCCTGGACGATTTTCATGTTCTCTTTGACCAAATCCCGATTGAGAAGATGAATACCTCCATGACCATCAATGGTACGGCGATGTGGCTGTTGTCGCTCTATGTTGCTCTAGCGCGGGAGCGTGAAGTCGACATCAGGTTATTACAGGGGACCACCCAGAATGATTTGATTAAGGAGTATTTAGCGCGAGGCACGTATATCTTTCCACCCGAAGCCAGTTTGAGAATCATCGCGGAGATGTATGAATTCTGTCTGGCCGAAATACCGAACTGGAACGCTTCCAATATCTGTTCCTATCACCTGCAGGAAGCGGGCGCCACACCGGTGCAGGAACTCGCTTTCGCCCTAGCCAACGCGATCAGCTTGCTGGATTTGCTGAAAAGCCGTGGTCGCTTTGATGAGAACAGTTTTGAAGTCGCAGTCGGGCGCATCAGTTTCTTTGTGAACGCGGGCATCCGCTTTATTGAAGAAATGTGCAAGATGCGGGCGTTTGCGGAACTCTGGGAGGACATTACACGAGATCGTTTCAAAGTGAAAAATCGCAAATATCGTCTTTTCCGTTATGGCGTACAAGTGAACTCGCTGGGTTTGACAGAGAGCCAGCCGGAGAACAACGCTTGGCGGATTTTGTTAGAAGCATTGGGCGTGACGTTGAGCCGCAATGCGCGCTGTCGCGCACTGCAACTTCCGGCGTGGAACGAAGCGCTCTCGCTGCCTCGTCCCTGGGATCAACAATGGTCCTTGCGCTTGATGCAAATTTTGGCTTACGAAACGGACTTGCTGGAGTATCCCGACCTCTTTGACGGCAGCCCAGTGATTCGCTCGAAAGTGGATGATCTGAAAAAGAACGCGATGGAAGAAGTGAATCGGATTATGGAAATGGGGGGCGTCAAAGCCGCCATCGAATCCGGTTATATGAAATCCGCCTTGGTCGGTTCGATGGCCAGCCGCATGAGCGCGATCAACGAGGGAAAACAGATTGTGGTGGGCATGAACAAATGGACCGAGGGAATTCCATCTCCTTTAATGGGCGGAGCTGATGGCGGTTTGTTTAAAGTGGATTCGACAAAAGCCCTGGAGGAGACCCTGAAAAGTTTGGAGGCCGTGCGCAAGAAGCGGGATCCTGAACGGGTGCGGATCGCTTTGGAGCGACTGAAAGAGGCGGCGCGAAGCGGTGAAAACATGATGGAACCCTCTATCGAATGCGCACTCGCGCGGGTGACGACAGGGGAATGGGCAAAAGCGTTGCGCCAGGTGTTCGGCGAATACCGTCCCGCCACCGGTATCGATGGGCAAAAGCTGGGTCTGGAAAACGACCGCGTGGAAAAATTGCGACAGCATATCGAAGACATGATGGCCCGGCTCGGACACCGACCGCGCATTGTCGTGGGAAAGCCCGGACTGGACGGTCACTCCAACGGTGCGGAAGTCATCGCGGTTTCGGCGCGGCATGTGGGCTTCGATGTGATCTACTCCGGTATTCGCTTGAGCCCGCACGAAATCGTCCAGTCCGCCATTGAAGAGGATGCGGACTTGATCGGCGCATCCGTCCTGAGCGGATCTCATATAGAGTTGGCTGAACAGATCATGCAAGAACTGCGCGAACACGGAGCGGACGGTCGCATTGCTGTTATTTTCGGCGGCATTATTCCCCAAAGTGATTTCAAGGAGTTGCTCGCCAAGGGAGTCAAGAAAATCTTTACTCCCTCCGATTACAGCTTGATCGACATTATGGAGTCGATAGCGGATGTGATCGAGGAAAAGGCATTGGTGCGTAATGCAGCCTGATCCAACTGGCTTGATGAAATGTTTTGCAAAACGTCTTATGCACTAACGCACTAACGTTATTGAGGAATATGAATATGGATATGAATATATCCGACCTTGAATTGGTAGAACGTGCCTTAATTTTGGATAAATATGCAATTTCTCTACTGATCTCTCTGTTTGAGAGTCAGCTTGAAACGCATTTGCCTCGCCGCATCGCGGTCATGGAGATTCTTCGAAACCGTCCTGATCGCAAGCAAGCTGTTCTTTTGGGGTTGACAGGTACACCAGGATCGGGCAAATCTTCGCTGCTTTCCACATGCATGCCGCGTCTGCTGGAATTAAACCACAGCCTTTCCATTGCGGTCATCGCTGTAGATCCTTCCAGTCCTTTATCCGGCGGCGCTCTTCTGGGCGACCGCACGCGCATGCGTCCTTCGCCTCATGATGACCGGCTTTTTTTTAGGAGCCAGGCTTCGCAATTACAGTCCGGTGGCTTGAGTCCATCCACCTTTCAGGTCTGTCGTTTGCTGGCCTGTCTTTTTGATTGTGTCTTTGTTGAAACGGTGGGCGTCGGTCAGAGCGAAGCCGATATTCGCCATCTCACAGACCACGTCTTTCTCGTGTTGCAGCCACTCGGTGGGGATAATGTGCAATTCTTGAAAGCGGGTATTATGGAGATTCCGCATGCCTTCATCGTGAATAAATGTGACGATCCTTCGGCGCAATCGACTTATCATATGCTATCGGCCAGTTTACGTTTGGCGCGGCCTGGAGAAAAAAACCCTGTGCCCATTTACCGCGTCAGCGCCCGCAGTGGTGAAGGGATAGACGATTTGTGTCGCGCTTTTTTGGATCTTATTGATTCTTCCCAATCTGCCGACATCTTTTCCAAGGAAGCGCACCATTTTTCCAAATGGGTCGAAGAAGAGTGGGGAAAGGCAGGCCGACGATTTCTTGCGGAACAAGGGGGCGCACAACAATATGTGACGGCGTTTGGCGGTTTCGAGGCCTCTCAAAGCAGTTTCGCCCTGGACTTGCTCGCTCAATGGGCTCCGACGAGACACTCCTAAAGGAGCCGTGATGCAATCTGCGCCGCAAGCCCAATCCGAAAACCATCGTCCGGCAAGCCCGTCTCTCCAGTTAGCCATCTACGGCAAGGGCGGAATCGGTAAATCAACGATTTCCGCCAATTGCGTCAGGTGCGGGCTGCGGCGCGTATTGACGTGGTACCTAAAGCGCTATTGGGCAGCGCGGGCGCTTTGTTTTTACTGGAGCAGATTCTCAACGCCCTGAACGACCATATGGCATGACGTATGTGCAGAATAGTTTACAAATTTTTTTATTGTCCATTTTGTGGTTCATTAGTGAATCAAACCCATGATTGATTGACTGATTGTCAATATCAGCCCAGAGGAATCCGAACCATGAGCGATGTCGTGAATTATGAGCATTACCGAAAAATGGCGGAGAAACGCAAAATCGGTTACGAAAAAAAGCAGGCGCACGCTACCCAGGAAAAGGGTTTGCTGATCGTGATTACTGGCACTGGCAAAGGTAAAACGACCAGCGCCTTAGGCATGGGACTACGGGCCGTTGGCCACGGCATGAAACTGGGTGTGGTACAGTTTATCAAAGGCGCCAAAGAAACCGCCGAGCGCCAGACGTTCGAACGGTTCGACAGGGTTGCTTGGTTCACCATCGGCGATGGATTTACCTGGCTTACCCAAAATTACGAACAGGATATCGCCACGGCGCAAAAAGCTTGGCGGCAAGCCGAGCAACTGATTGCCGATCCCAGCTACGACATGGTGATTCTTGATGAGCTGAACACCGTGTTGAAACATGAGTATTTGGCGTTGGAGGACGTATTAAATACCGTGTCGGCCCGACAGCCCAAGCAGCATGTTATCATCACCGGCCGCCACGCGCCGCAAGCGCTGATCGAAGCCGCAGATCTGGTCAGCGAGATTCGACCCATCAAACATCCCTATCGGGAACAAGGTGTTAAAGCTCAAAAAGGAATCGAGTTTTGAATGGCGCTGTCACGGATCGTAGGTGAATTCATCGGCGCAGGCTCTCGGATAGGGCCGCCCTGGTTTTCGGCTGCTGGCTCTTGATGAGATCGAGCAGCACCTCTCGCTAGAATGCCTCGCTCTCCCGATAGCCGTCGGCCAGCGCCAGCAATTCTTTCCGTCCGTCCACTGTCGCGCCGACCACCACTAAAGCGCATTGCGTCGCATCGTCCATCCACACCCCAAAAGCGGATGCTGTCCGCCCACAGGTCAGCATATAGAGGATTCGACAAATCCTGCCATGATCCGCGCCGATGCGTCTCTCGCCACGTTTTCTTCAAGCCGAGTCACAACTTTTCAGCATAACTCGGTTTGCACTACCCGAGTAATGAAACCACTTGCAGTCGGGTTTGTTGCGCTGTAGCATTCCGGTTTGACGGTTTCCCCAAGTGGGATGAAAAGGGAACACGGTGCGGCTTGATCCGCCCATGCCGTGGCTGCCCCCGCAACTGTAAGCGACGAGCCGACGCTCACCACACGCCACTGGTTTTAATCAACTGGGAAGGCCGAGCGAAGGCCCTGACTCGCCAGCCAGGAGACCTGCCGTCACTGCGTCACCTACCTTTGAACGGGGTGTTTCGAGGGTGCGGCCTACCGTTTGGGTGACGCCTTCGTGCGTTGCTGAGCGTGTAGAGTTCGCTGAAGGGTGGCTTTCTTTTTATCCCTCCATGACTGACGCCATCATGGCCTTGCCTTTATTAGGCGGGTTGAATGCTGTGTCGTCTTCTAGTCGCTTGGCAGACGCTGTTTCGACTTGTGTTCGCAAGTTTTAACGGAGTCTGTTCATGTCCTGGCTTTTGCTTCTATCCGATTTTACCGCAGCGTCAGCTATCCAATCAGCGGATAGCTCAACTCTTGAAAAGAATCCGCCGAAAAACAGCAGAAATGCGCTGTTATCCGTTTTATTTCTGCTATTCATTGTCGCTCCGCTGGCGCTGGCGCTGGCCGAGGAAAACCCGAAGCAACGAGATGTTGATGAACAAGTGACGACTCCGACCCGTATGCAAAAGCGACTGATCGATGTGCCAGTAGCCGTGCAAGTGATTACCCAGGAAAAAATTGAACTGTCAGGCGCTAATCAAGCGGAGGAAATAATCGGCAAGTACGTGACCGGACTTTAATTAATCAGGTTTGAAATCATAAAGACTTTAGAAAACGGGGAGAAGATAATGAAATTGCGCTGGTTCACCTTATCGCTGCTATCGGTGGGTAGCTTGCCGAGTTTTGGGCAGGGCTTTCAAGATCAACTAACCATGGATGAAATGGTAGTTACAGGAACCCGCATCGAAGAGCGGGTCATTGATGTGCCGGTTACAACTCAGGTGATTACCCCGGAACAAATTGAGCTGTCAGGCGTAACAACGGTCGGCGATCTGATTGGCAAATACGTGACTGGGCATTATCACAAATATAATGGACTGCTGAGTCCCATTGGATTGCGCGGTTTTCGCACTGAAGCCCATGGAGACGATGTTAAGGGATACGTCCTTATCCTGATCGATGGGCATCGCATCGGCACCGGCAACGCCGCCAAAATTAACCCCGATCGTATCGAACGAATCGAGGTGGTCAAAGGACCGGCCTCCGCGTTATATGGTTCGGCCGCCATGGGCGGCGTCGTTAACCTGATCACCAAAAAAGGTGATGGAGATTTAACTACCGCGCTCAGCGGCGATTTTGGCAGCTTTGATTATTATAAAGGACAAGTCAGCAGCGGCGGTAAGATCAACGATCAATGGCGTTTTCACGCCACCGCTTCTTACGAAGATGTTAGCGATTACGATGACCCAAAATTCGGCACGGTGTACAACACCGGCGAAACCAAGAAAAACATCGGTGGCAATCTGGTTTACACCATCAACGCCAACCACGAACTGCGATTCGGAGGCAACATTGCCGATCTGTCCGGTTATTATCCAGCGTGGTTAAACTACAAGACTTACGGCGAATACGATCCGGCCGCCAGCCAGAATTATGACAAAAGTCACCGCTATGCCGATCTGGAATACAACGGAAAATTTCTTGATGGCGCGGTGCATTGGCGCGGCTTGGCCTATTACCTCTGGGATCGCAATCATTGGAACTACGGCCCCAACAGTAATCCGGCAGCCGAGCAAGCCAAATACACCGACACCACCTTGGGAACCGACAACCAATTTGTCTGGAACGTGAATTCTTGGAACAAGCTGCTGTTAGGCTTTAATCTCGAACATCTGGAAAAAGAGTCCGAGGGTGTCAGCAAAGGACAACCGGCCAATCCCTATACGCCCAGCATGGAATACGATTCACAGGCGCTGTTTATTCAGAATAGCACTGATCTGTTGGACAACCGCGTCAACATCGTCGCGGCGGGCCGTTACGACCGTTTCGATGTCACGACGCTTCGACCTAAAACCGGCAACTTTCCCGATTTTAACGAGAAAAATGAGGTGTATGATCATTTTTCTCCCAAACTCGGAGTTGGAGTCAAGTTTATGGATGAACTACTGCGCGTGCGAGCGAATGTGGGCGAGGGCTTCAAAAGCCCATCGGCCGATCAGCTTTCGGCCGATTACGTGAATCCTCCAACGGGCGTCCATTATGTGGGCAACCCAGACTTGAAGCCGGAAACCAGTCTCACCTACGACATCGGTTTTGATGTTTTTCAAGGCCCCTTTACCTTGAAAGCCAGCTATTTCCACACGGATTTTGAAGACAAGATCGTTCAGGTCAACAAAACAATCGATGGCGAAAAAATCGTCACATATGACAACCACGGCGATGCGAAAATAGCTGGTTTCGATCTCGGCTTGGAATGGCGAATGGGACGGCTGTTTAATTCGCCGTTATACTCGACGCTGTGGGCGAATGCGACTTTCAACACGACCAAGGAAGACAAGGAAACGGGAAAAGATCTTCTTTGGATTTCCGATTACGAACTGAAAGCCGGGTTGATTGTAAATTACGAACGTTTCAGCGGCCAGTTGAGCTATGTCCTCGTCGGTCCCCAGATGATCACCAATTACGACACCTATGTGGATGAGGAAAAGGACAGCTTCGATTTCTGGGATTTGACAGGGCGCTACCAGTTTTCCAAAAACTGGGAAGTCCGGGCGAGCATTCTAAATCTGTTCGATCAGGAGGTCGAGTGGGTGCGCGGTTATCTCATGCCGGAGCGCAATTACCGTTTAGGGGTTTCCTATAATTTCTAAATATAGCAATCCTGTTCAAGCTGTGGAGGCATCGCTAACTGAAACCCCTTCGCCCCGTGCGATGCGCACCCCTCTCTCCCGCATGCGGGAGAGAGGGGTTGGGGGAGAGAGTGCGGATCGACACCACCACAATTCATCTAGGATCGCCATGTATTCCGTTACGCCATTTAAATTATCGATTCGGATGAGGCAACATGACTGCCGACCATATACCTTCTTTCCCCGATCCTCTCTCACCCTGCATCGGGGTTTGCGTCATCAACCCGCAAACCCAATGGTGCGAGGGCTGCTTCCGCACGCTGGACGAAATCGCTGGCTGGTGGAATTACAGTCCTGTGCAAAAGCGCGAAGTGCTCGCTGAACTAGATAAACGGATTTCTCTCTCCCTAGAAAGCACTAACTTTGACCGAAGCTGATTGCAGAATCCAGTTTTGCTTTCAAGAAAAGATTGTTTTTTCACCGATTTATTCACAACTCAAATAGGACTGCTACGTACTTCATTAAGGTACGCAGGTTTTTGGAATGGCCTTCACGCTGGATGCACTTCTACTCCTAGGTTGGTGGAAAATTTTGGAGGCCATTCTTTTTTCTGAAACGTATTCATCGAACATCGAGTAAAAAATGCGATGAATATACCGATTGCCAAATCGCCCTAATTCTGGTGCAGCAGCATGGGTTAGGCACTAAATTTCGATGAACGAACGGTTGAAGGAGTGAAATGAAAATTAGCGATTTGATCCCCATTTTACAGCGGGCGCAAACCGAGCATGGCGACCTTGAAGTCGGCTATTACGATCATCAAGGGCGCTATTGTTATCGTGTCAAAATCATCAATATCCGCCACAAATGGTCCTCTCAGGATGATGAAAAACTGGGCAAAAAATTCGTGGCGCTGGAAGATCAACCAATCGATTGGTGATGCCGCCGATAAATGTACTGAAATATCGGAAATCCGGTATAACCACATGCTGGAAGCTCGCGGTATTAAGCTGCAACGCGCCGGTCGAAAAATCCTCCACAATATAAATCTCCACGTTGCCAGAGGCGATTTTATCGGCGTGGTCGGCCCAAACGGGAGCGGCAAAAGCACCCTCTTTCGCGTGCTGGCCAATATATGGCCTGCTTCCGCCGGAGATGTCCTGCTGGATGGGATTCCGCTTTCCAACATCCCCCGGTTTCAAGTTGCCCGCAGGGTTGCATTCGTACCCCAGGACACCCGAATGGATTTTGCGTTTACGGTCAACGAGGTGGTCGCCATGGGGCGGTATCCCCACCGGGGCCGGTTCGAGCGGGAGACGCGGGCGGATCGTCAGGCGATCAATCAAGCCATGATGCGTTGCGACGTTGCGCATCTTCGGGATCGAACCGTCACCACGCTATCGGGGGGAGAGCGTCAACGGGTATTAATCGCCCGCAGCCTGGCGACTGAACCCGAGTTTATTTTAATGGATGAGCCGACCGCCAGTTTGGATATCGAACACGCCTTGGAGGTATTTGACCTCTGTTCCAGTCTTGCCCGTTCGGGGCATGCCGTGGTGCTGGCGAGCCACGATCTGGGCGGAATCGCCCGTTGTGTTGCAACGGTCGCCATCATTAACCAAGGGCGTCTGGTCGATTGCGGACCACGAGATCAGGTACTCCTTTCGCCCGTGATCGGTAACGTCTTTGGCGTTGAAGTGGAACGGCTCACCGACTATTACGGCGAGCCGGTTCTGGTTTTTCACAGCACAAGAGAGAACCATCAAAATGACTCAACCCGACGCACAGCATGAAATCGTCCACAATCCGGATGGCTCCATGACCCGGTACAGTTACCTGGATGCCTCAGAGGAAGCGGTAACCCGGTTGATGCGCGACATTTTCGAAGAACACTGGCAGCGCATCACCGTTGGCCCATGGTTACTGGGCGCGGTCTTCGAGTTGCCATTCGAGAAAGCCCCCAAGGTGACGATCCACAATGGCTATCTCAACATCGACGCGGGTCCCTGGCATTGCCATCTTTGCATTGGCGCTTACAAAGGAAAGGAAAATGAAGCGTCGCTCACCCAGCGGCGCGTCGCCAAAATCGCTTTCTACGACTGGCGCGGCAATGGCTCAATCAAACAACGCAGTTCCGGCGTTCGGCTGTGGAACGGTTATGGCGAACAGATGACCACCATTTTCTTCCCGCATGTTTTGCTCGGCGATACACCCCATACGGCCCTGAAACAACCCAATTGGGATAATCTTCGTCTGTATTACCAGTTCCGGGAACGCTATCTCGGTGAGCCGGTTCCTGATGATCTGGAAAAAGCCGGCACCGCGCCGCTGGCGTCCTGACGCCTGATCGGAGGCCGGATCATGCACGCCAGGCATCGCTTGGTCACGCGCTGGTTGTTCGGGCTGACCGGGATACTCCTGGCGGCCTGCTCGATGTTAGCGCTGGCGCAACTCCCCCAGTGGCACGCCGAAACGGCAGTCAGTCCGCGCACCGGGCCGCTGACCTATCCGCGTTGGGCGATAGACGCCAGCGGCGGGCGGCTGGAGTTCGCCCAAGCGCCCACGCGCATCGTTTCGCTGGAATACGAGATGGACGAGTACGTTTACCGCATCGCGCCGACGGAACGGGTGGTCGGTGTCAGTGCTCAGGCGTACCGCGAACAGGTCAGCAACGTCCTGGAGAACGTCAAGCGCCACCAACCGGCGGTGGCGACCCGCATCGAGGTGATTCTCAGGCTGAAGCCGGATATCGTGTTGGCGTCCAGCCGTTCCAACGGCGACCTGATTCATCTGATTCAGTCCGCCGGGATCCCCGTGTTTCGCGTCCATACCCTGGTGACCACGCTCGATCAGGTAGCGGAGAACATCAGCCTGATCGGTTACGTGACCGGTTGCGATGAGGCGGCGGCCGCAGAGCGTGCCCGTTTTGTCCGCGAAATCGAAGCGATCCGTACGCAATGCCGGGCGCACGAAAAGCCGCCCCGCGTGTTCGGCGTCTCGATGGTCGGCTACACCTACGGCGACCAGACGCTGTTCCACGACGTGGTTCGTCTGGTGGGCGGCGTGAATGTCGGGGCCGAGAACGGGTTGCGCACCTATCAGAAGGTGGGCAGGGAAACCCTTTTGCGCTGGAACCCGGAATGGATTTTTACCTGGTCGGACCCGGGTAAGGGCGCTGAGGAGTTGCAAAACTGGCTCGTTGACCCGGTTGTGGGGGCCACCGAGGCGGCCCAAAAGCAGCAGGTGGTGGTCTCCGACGGCAAGGATCATCTGCCGCTGTCACCGCTGGTGACCCGACTGGCCCGCACGATGGCCCACCACCTCTGCAAAACCGCCGCGCATCCATAGACGCACGGTAGAGGCACGGATGAGGCGGTTGCCAGTTGACCTATTCTTCCATTTTCGGGGTTTGAGCATTGCTTCAAGAGCATCTGCATCCAGGTACGCGATTTAGCCTGTTTTGCACGGCAGTCACGGCGGCGCTGGTCGTCAGCCTCGTGGCTGGCGTCGCGCTGGGCGCTACCCCCATGAATTGGCGCCTGGTCGTTCGCGTCCTGGAAATCCGCCTGCTGCCCGACGGCATGGTGAATGGCGCTGGCGTGGAACGCGCCGATGATCTGATCGTGTGGACCGTGCGGATGCCACGAGTCTTGTTGAGCGCTCTGGCCGGCGGTGCTCTGGCGGTGGCCGGTGCGCAGATGCAGGCCATTTTTCGCAATCCCCTGGCCGATCCGGGACTGGTGGGCGTCGGTGCGGGCGCGGCTCTGGGCGGCGTGGTCGCTTTTGCCACGGGGGCGGTTGCGGTCTCAGTCTATTGGCTGCCGACGTTCGCGTTTAGCGGCGGGTTGCTGGCGCTGGCGGTGGTCTACGCGATGGCGACACGCGGCGGCTGCACCCCCAGCGAATCGCTGCTGCTGACTGGAATCGCGGTCGCGGCGATTCTGGGTTCGGTCACCTCGTTCATCATCTCGATGAATCTGGCGAATCTGAAAATGACCCAGGAGATTCTGTTCTGGACGCTCGGCGGTCTGGATGGCCGCAGTTGGCTGCACATTCACTTGTGTCTGCCGTTTATCGCCGCCGGTTTCGGCGTCGCTCTGTATTTCTCGCGCGACCTGGATTTGTTGTTGCAAGGCGAGGAAACCGCGCTGTCACTGGGCATGGAGGCCGAGCGCGTTAAACGCTTGGTGCTGGTGAGCGCCGCCTTGCTGACCGGCGCTGCGGTGGCCGTGGCAGGCATGATCAGCTTCGTGGGACTCATCGTGCCGCACATCGTCAGGATGATACTGGGACCCAGCCACCTGCGCCTAATTCCCGCCTGTGCGTTAACGGGCGCGGTTTTCCTGATTTTATGCGATTTATTAGCGCGAACCGTTTCTGCGCCGGAGGAAATTCGCCTGGGCGTCATCACCGCGCTCTGGGGAGGTCCCTTCTTCCTCTTGCTGTTGCAGCGTCGTTTGCAGTCCGGTGTTCCGAACTGACGCCGTGAGCCCCCAACCCCACCCGCACGCTTGAGACCCGGAATGCTACTCGACGAGACCGACCACTACACGCTGCGCCGACAGGGCCGTTTCCTCGTCGCCGCCCTCAAGCGACCGCATCGGGTGTTGAGCACCTGCCGGATCAACGGCGGGTTGCGCGAGGACTTGACCCACATCGCCAACCACCAGAGTTGCGAGGGCGTCGGTCACGCCATCCGTCACCGCGCGGTCGTGGGCCTGGGGCCGGACGCCGGTCACGTCGCCGCCTGCACCGAGGCCGATCTGTCGCCTACCACCACCGCGCTGATGAGCACCGCCGCCAACATGCAATGCGCGGTCGTGGCCCGCGCCACTTACGAGGAACTGACGGTGCAGGTGGTGGCGACTGCGGGCGTGCTCGGCAACGCCACCCGCGCCGGCGATCCGGCCGGCTGGCACGAAACGCTAGGTGGCAGCGTGCGGGTGGAACGACCCGTCGCCGACACGCCGCCCGCCGAAGCGGGTTCCGGCACCATCGTGACGCTGGCGTTCATCAACCAGCCCTGTACCCCCGCTGGCCTGGTCAAGGCGGCGACGATGGTGACCGAGGGCAAAAGCGCCGCCCTCCTCGATCTGCGGATACCCAGCCTGCAATCGTCGGGACTGGCGACCGGCACCGGCACCGATCAACTGGCCATCGCCGCGCCCCTGGAGAACGGCGGGGACTGGGTGCGGCATTGGGCCGGCAGTCATCACACGCTCGGTGAGTTGCTGGGCCGGGCCACCCACGAGGCTGTGACCCGCTGCCTGCTGTTGCAGAACGGGTTGTGCCCCGAATTGCGGCGCACGGTGTGCGGTGCGCTGGGCCGCTACGGCTGCGATGAGGCGGCGCTGCGCGCCTGCGCGGACGCCGAACTTGACGCCGAGTCGGCGCGACTGTTCACCGCCAACCTGTTGGCCCTGATCCACGACCCGCAGAGCGCCGCCGCCGCGTATTGCCTGGCGGAGAGCGTCGATCTGGCGCGGGCGGGCATCCTGCATCCCGAAGTGGCGCGGGAGGCGACCCTCAATCAGGCGGCGCTGCTGGCGGCGACCGTGGCGGTGCAACCGGAACGCTTCGCCGAGTTCCGCGCGGCGCTGGGGGCACGGCGCAACGTCGCGCCGGGTGCGCTGGCGGCTTTGGCGATGGTGTGGGGATTCGCGCACAAATGGAACTGATTCCCCACCTCGCGCTGATTCTGGCCGCCTGCCTGCTCGATGCCGCTTTCGGCGATCCGGTTTACCGCTGGCATCCGATCCGGCTCCTGGGCGCCTGGAGTCTAGCGTGGGAGCGGCGGCTGTTTGCCATCGGCCTGAACGGCCATGGGGGCGGCGTGCTGCATTGGCTGGTGGTGGTGGGCGGGGCGCTGCTGGCCTGGTGGGGGGTACGCCTCGGTTTGGGCCTGCTCCATCCCGCAGCAGCTTGGCTTTGGGACCTGTTCCTGGCGTATAGCTCGCTGTGTCTGCGCGACCTGCTGGAGCACGGTCGCCAAGTGCTGGTCGCGCTGGACGACCTGCCGACGGCGCGGCACCGGTTAAGCCAGATGGTCGGGCGGGATACCGCGCACTTGCCGTGCGACGGCGTGGTGCGTGCGACCATCGAAAGCCTGTCGGAGAATCTCACCGACGGCGTACTGACCCCGCTGTGGGCGCTCTGCCTGTTCGGGCTGCCGGGCTTGATCGTCGTGAAAGCGATTTCCAGTCTGGATTCGATGGTCGGCTACAAAAATGACCGTTACCGGCGTTTCGGCTGGATGGCGGCCCGCTCGGATGATCTGATTCACTGGCTGCCCGCGCGGCTGTCCGTGCCGCTGATTGCGCTGGCAGCGGCCCTCACGCGCCTGCATCCTCGGCTGGTATGGCCTGCGGCGCGACGCTATCACGGCTTGCTGGCCAGCCCGAATTCCGGTTGGAGCGAGGCCGCTTTTGCTGGTGCTTTGCGGGTGCGCCTGATCGGGCCGATTCGCTACGGCGGCCAACAGGTCACCGAGGCGTTCATGGGCGATCCCGACTGGCCTGCCGATCTGGACGGCACCGATTTACGCCGTGCGCTGCGGCTGGTGCTGGTCTGCGGCCTGCTGGCGCTGGCCGTCGGCTTGGTGCTTGCGCCGCTGCGCGTGGCGATGCCGTGGTGAGGAACGCCCTATTTTCAGAGCCAGCCATGACCCTTTTCAGCTTTTTTCGCATCGGCGCTATTTGAAATGCAATCCGAGAACGATGTGCTCACGCCTTTGCTGGCAATCATTGAGGCGGTCAACGCTTCGGGCATCTATACGACCGTCGTCCGACATCGGTGCGATGTGCCAGCGAGGACCGAAGAAAAATCCAGAGCGACGCGGCTTGATTCGCTCCCGGCGTTTTTCTGGTTGAGCCACGCCGACATGCGTCGGCCACAAGAGGGGCTTTATGCCGAACTCTTGCAGGGGTTGATGGCAAGAAGCGGCATCGCCAGCCGACGTTTTGCCGCCGCTTCCTTCTTGCTGCGTTATGGCTGGTCGGCGGGCGCGATGCTTGCCCCCTTGTTGATGGACAAGCCGATACCCTGGTACGCCGCCGAAGAGGCCGATTTGTGTTTTGCGGACAATACCTTGTTCCAGGCCATTTGCCTGAACAGCGACGGCTTCATCGTCGGCGACAATGAGGGGTTCAGCGCCCATCCGCATTGTGTCTTGAGCTATTCGGACCCAAACGCGGCGATCCGTCTGGTGGCCGGTCAACTTGCGGGCCATGCAAAACCGGCGGTTGAAGCCTTGCATCAATGGTCCGGTTTTTCCCGCAAGGCGCTGTGGGCGATGGTCAGTTCGTCCTGGGTCGGACAGATCATCAACATCAGCAAGCGATTGAATTTGCCGGAAGAGCGGTTAAGGCGGTCACTGATTCTCTTTTATGACCAATGGCGACCGCTGGCCGATTCGCTACCGCGCTGGTATTTCATCCGCGAACAGGGAAAGAACCATTGCTTCCATGTTCGCGCCAGTTGTTGTTTGTATTTCAAGGGCAAGAGCCGCCATTTTTGCGCCAGTTGTCCGGTGATCGAGGAGAAAGAGCGCACCGAGCGCAATCGGCGATGGGTTCAAAAATACGGCTGAGCGCCCGATCCATCATCCGTTATGCACACTTGAAAGCTGGAGGAACGATGAGCAAAGCATTTCCCTGGTACACGGCGCGGGGCGACGACGGGACGACGGGCTTGCTAGGCGCCGGGCGCGTCCCCAAACACCACGCGCAACCAGAAGCGTTTGGCGCGGTCGACGAGGCCGGGTCCATGATCGGCTTCGCCCGCGCCCTGATCGACGATACTGAGATCAACGACCTGCTGGTGCAGGTTCAGCGGCATTGCTACGGTTTGATGGCCGAGTTGGCGGCGACCCCGGACGCACAGGCGAAATTCCGGCAAGTGGGTTCCGAACAGGTCGCCTGGCTGGCTGACATCACCGACCAATTCGGCCAGCGCGTGACCATGCCACGGGAGTTCGTGATTCCCGGCGACACGCTGGCCGACGCGGCGCTGGATATGGCGCGCACGGCAGTGCGCCGCGCCGAGCGTTGCGTCTCCCGATTGGTGGCCGATGGGATGATCGAAAATCCTGATATCCTCGGCTATCTCAACCGCCTCTCCTCGCTGTTGTTCGTGTTAGGGCGCTACGTGGTCGTGTGGGCAGGCCAGGACAAGATGACATTCGCCAAGCGCGATCTGCCGGAATAACGTCGAGTTCACCCCGACAACTGCACCCCGACGATTTTTTCAACCTTCGAGGAGCGCTTCATGACGCAATCCAACTTGGTCACTGAATCCGGCAACGGCACGCTGGAAGTGTTCACTCTGCCGACCGATACCGAATTCCTGCTCACCTTGATCACCGACATCTTTGAAAACTACTGGAATCAGATTCACTTCGGCGTCCTGATCCAGGGAGCGGCCTGGGAAGTGCGCGCCCCCAACGCGCCCCGGCGCATCAGCCTGCTGGACGGCTATCTGACCGTGGATTTCGGCCACTGGCATTTCCATCTGTGCATCGGCGAGTATCGCGGCCCGCGCAACCACCCGGCCTCGGAGGAACTGGCGCGGCATCGCCGCACCGCACGCGCGGAACTTTACCGGCGTCTGCGCGAGGACGGTTGCCCCAGCAGTTGGGGATTGCGGTTGTTCAATGGCAAGGACGAGCAGCAGATGACGGTTTTTCTGCCCAATCCCTACCTCACGGTCGAACAGAAAGTGTTGAAGGAACCGCGCTGGGAGCATCTGGCGATGTGGGACCACCTGCGTAAAACCTACTTGGGACTGGACCCCGATCCGCTGGATCGCGAGGCCAGCCGGCGGGTGTGCGGCTGACAGCGGGTCGCTCCTGTTTTCCGCGAATAGCGCCCTCGTTTATTCCATTATCGATGCTATGGTCTTGCGGCAGTTTGTCGCATATTCAATCTCTTGTGGGCGCTATAACAAGATCGAATAGTATTGATTGTTTTTAGGAGTTACGCAGTTGAATAAAGAGCAGGACAAAGGGAGATTATGAACCCAGCAAAAGTGACCGATGAAGATTACATTCAGTTTCTAATAGCGACACCGAAGGTGTGCAGCGCGACCGAAGCGGCGCGGGTGCAAGCGGGTGAGGCGCAAGCGCCCGCCCACGATGCGTTTACCCGGCTGCTGCATCGATTGGAACCGGATGCGTTGACGCTATGGGAGGAAGCGGCCGTGCAGGTATCCCGGCAGGGCGGTGTGCTGGTGGTAGACGACTCGACCTTGGACAAACCCTATGCCAAGAAAATGGCGCTAGTTCACCGGCATGGGTCGGGGAAACACCACG
>JBATSQ010000225.1:0-2570 GCA_049293375.1 Candidatus Contendibacter sp. | reverse complement strand
CATCGCCAAAACCGTCAACGGCCACACCACCTACTCCCTCTACGCCAACGAAGGGCTGATCGCCGAACTCAACGCCCAGGGCCAACTCACCCGCGCCTACGGCTGGCAACCCGACACCCCCTACGGTACCGCCCCCCTCTGGCAAGCCGAGATCAGCGGTACCCAATGGCAAGTCCATGTGCTCCAGACCGATCATCTGGGCACGCCAAAACTCGCCACCAACCCCCAAGGCCAGATCACCTGGCAGGCCCAGGCCGAGGCATTTGGAACGACAACCCCTGATCCCCATAGCGCTATCACCGTCAATCTCCGGTTTCCGGGTCAATACTTCGACGAAGAGTCGGGACTGCATTACAATTACTTTAGGGATTATGATCCCCAAATAGGAAGGTATATCCAGAGCGATCCGATTGGGCTTAAGGGGGGGATTAATACGTATGCGTATGTCGAGGAAAACCCTGTATTGCGTATAGATCCCCTTGGTCTTGTGAATTGGCAGGGAATTTTTGCTGGGATAGCCATGATCAAAGGTGTAGGAGCTGGTTTCTTCTATTTTGATCTAACTTCAGAATGCAAATGTGGTCGATCAGTGAGCATCAAAGGAGTTGCCTCATCAGTCGCAGCCGGTATTGGAATTAAATACACTGGAAGTGGTAGTATATCAACATTTTATGATCATAGAGATTGTCCTGATCCAGATGTCGCTAACGGAGGATTTGGAGTAATAGGATTTTCAGCGTCGGCAGTGGGTGGCGGTTTATCTTGCTCAAGTGTAAGAATTGGAGCATTATGGAGTGGCCCCAGTTGTGGTGGAATTTTGGGAATAGATGTGTCAGCCGGAATTTATATGGGAAGTAGTATAGTGACTGAATTTTTTGTTAATGAATGTTGTAGTTCCAAAGAATAACAGTCACTAAAATTACTTGAGAGATTGATTAAGGCTGGAGATCATAAATGGCACATTTAGATAGAGTGAGGATAGCGTTCGCCCTAACTGTCGTGATAGCCGGAATATGCACGGTATTGGAAATGTTTTTCTCGATTGGCTTAGCATCTTCCGTCTTTTCTCTTCCCTTTCTAGGGGTTTCCTTAGGATTAGGCTACATCCTTGCACCAATGGTAGTAAGATTTATTAAATATAAGTAGCACGGTAGGGCAGGTTAACGGAGCATAACCCGCCGGAACCGGAATCCCAGCAAAGCAGCAAACCGCCTTGAGTGGCTTTTCTCGTATCTCCCGGTGCTGCTCAATCCTCCTGAATAAAGCCGATTCTCCGTTTTGGCGGATCAGGCGGCATCATCAGTTGACGCAGCGCCTTCACGATCTCAGCGATGGCCTGATCGTGCTCGGTCAAGGTCGCTTCCAACGCATAAGGTCGCTGGGTTTATGAGGCCAAACGCCCTAGGCGGGTAACGAGCGCGATGCGCTTTACCGCACCCCCTCGATGAGTTCGAGATCTTTCTTGAGGAGTTCGTTGATGAAAGTGGAGAACTCCACACCTCTGGCCTCGGCCAGCGCGGCGAGGCGGGCTTGTACCGGCGCATCCAGATAGACCGGCAGCTTCAGCGTCGTGCCGGGCTTGAAGAACTGGCCGCGTTGGCCCTTGGAAAAATCAATCTCCGCAGGCATCTCGTTATCGGGGTCTGAAAGCTGGCTCATCACATCACCTCGGTTCGTTCTCGTATTGCATCCGCTCGCGACGGGTGGCTTCCCGCGCCGAAATCAGGCGCACCTGAGCGCGGGTCGCGTTTGACGGTTCATACGTATGGGACACCGCTAATAGCCGTCCGTCCTCGCTCCTGCCCAACGTAAACCAGCGGTCTTCCCAGTCGCTGTGCACCGAATCGAATACGGTCAGCGCCAAGGGATCAAGCAACACCGTCGCCGCCTGGGTGAAAGTCACGCCGTGTTTGGCGAGGTTCGTCCGCGCCTTGATCGGGTCCCACGCAAAATCCAGTTCGGGTTCGGTCACGCGGCGGCATCCACTGACGTCAACGCCACGGTCATCCGCTCCTTGGCGATCAAGGCATCGATCACCTTGATGACCGTTTCCTGATCGTCCAGGGTTAACGCTTCCAACCCCTTAAAGCGGCGGAACAGGCGAGAGCTGGCCAGCGGCGAATCCTCCACCGGATTACCCGTCAGTAGATAGTCTACCGTCACCCCCAAGGCGTCGGTCAGCTTCACCAACATCTCGGCGGGAGGAATATTAAGTCCGCTCTCGTACTTGTTGAGTTGTTGGAAGCGGATGCCCACCTGACCGGCCAACTCTTTCTGCGCCCAGCCCTTTTGTTTGCGCAACCCCTTCAAGCGCACCCCGAACACCTTGCGTAACGCCTCATCCTGCATCACGGCCCACCTTGCGTGCATGTTGACCTCGTTACAGTGTAAGGGGTGGTTCCAGAAAGGAGTTGCTAATAAATCTTGGGGCTGGCCTAGATAGAGTTACAGTAAATCCTGTTTAGCCCATTTGAGTAAGACCTTGAAGAGGTTTTCTGTGGGGCGGTAGTTGAATCTCCATTCGCACTCTTTCAGGAACAAGGGGAACTGATCTTTCGGGATGCCGTTGA
>JBATSQ010000224.1:0-8795 GCA_049293375.1 Candidatus Contendibacter sp. | reverse complement strand
CTGCTGAGTCCCCCGATGTTGTCCACCGCGCTCCAGGGTTTAGGGGTGTTGGTCACGCGCCCGGAACCGCAGGCCGCTGGATTGTGCCAGCTCATCGAGCAGCAGGGCGGCGTCGCTTTGCGCTGTCCGACGGTGGTGATTGCCGAACCGCCCGATTGGACGTCGGCGCTGGCCGTGCTCGACCGGCTGGCCGAGGTTGATCTGGCGATTTTCACCAGCGTGAATGCCGTGGAGCGCGCGTGGCCACTAATCCGGGAGCGTGGCGGATTTCCGCCGGAACTGGGGATCGTCGCCATCGGTCCAGCCACGGCGCGCGCTTTACAGCGGCTGGATGTCCCCGCGATTCAGACTCCCGAAACCGGTTTTACCAGCGAAGCGCTCCTGGCTTTGCCACGTTTGCAACAGGTCGCTGGCCAAGCCATCGTCATTGTGCGCGGCGCGGGTGGCCGGGAATTGCTCGCCGAGACCCTCAGCCAACGCGGTGCGCGGGTCGTCGGCGCGGAGGTATATCGGCGCGAGCGGCCCGCCGTGGATGGCGCTATGCTGCGTGAACGCTGGGCGCGAGGGGAAATTGGGGCTGTTGTGGCTACGAGCAGCGAAACCGTGCGCAATTTGTTTGATTTGCTGGGTTTTGAAGGGCAACATTACCTGCAAGAATCGCCCCTGATCGTAGCCAGCTCTCGCATTCAGCGCCTCGCCGTAGCATTGGGATGCCAGCGACTGGAATGCGCGCGGGATGCTAGCGACGCTGCCATCATGGGTGCGTTGCTGCAAGTGGCCACGCTGTTTCCTTCCTCTGCCCGGTAACGCCAAATGACAGACCAGACTGCGGATTACAAAGATCAAAGCAAGGCTGCCGCTGCGGCGATAGCCCCATCCTCATCGGTCCTCCCCAGCAAAGCCGCCCCGCCGCCCCGACCCAAGGGGGGACGGGGCCTGGCTAGTCTGGCGGTGCTCCTTGCGCTTGGTGCGGGCGGTGCCAGTGGCTATCTGTGGTATCTCTGGCAACAGGATCAGGCGCAGCGGGCCAGCCGCCTGGCCCAGGCGATTCAGCAGGTCGTCGATCCCCGCGTCGCCGCACTGAATGCCGAGATCCAAAAGCTGCAAGGGCTGGAAGGCGAATTTAGCCAGGCGCGCACCGCGAATCAGAACGTTAGAGAACAACTGCTGGGGTTAACCGGCGATCTACAGCCGCTGAAGAACGCCTTGGAATTGCAAAAGGGCGCAAGTGAGGTGCTCAAGGGCGAGCTCAAACTGCTGCGGGAATCGCATGAAACCGCAAAGACGGGCGTCCAGCAGCAGAAACAGGATCTTGAAGTCAAATTGCAGGTGCAATTGCAGCGTCTGGAGCAACTGAGCGAACTGCTCAAGAATCTGCAATTAGCGCATAACGCCCTAGCCACTAATTTTGACACCCTGACCCAGGTGACTGCTAAAGGCGGCGATATCAACGCCTTTACTCTGGCGGAAGTGGGTTATCTGCTGCGGTTGGCCGATAGTCAACTTAAACTGGAACGCAATCTGCCCTCCGCGCGGCTGGCGCTGGAGACGGCCCAGCAACGCTTGAAGACCGTCACTGAAAATATTCTAGCCCCTGTGCAGACCCAGCTCGGCGAAGTTCTGGTCAGCTTGCGTGGCGTACAGCTACCCGATCTTTCCGCGCTGGCGCATAAGGTGATGGAGATGCGCAGCCAGGTTGCCCTGCTGCCGGTGAAGATCAACACCGCTACACCGGACCCGAAAACCCGATTCAAACCCAACGACAACGTCACCCTTAGCAGTGATGCGGAGCGGCATTGGTGGGATCGCACCACGGAAGCTGTATGGAATCAATTCAAAGGCATCGTGGTGATTCGCCGCACCCGCAGCGACGGCCCGCCGCTGATCGCTCTGGAGGATGAATTTTTCCTGCGCCAGAACCTGTTGCTGGAACTGGAGAGCCTGCGGATGGCGCTGCTGGGTGAAGACGCTCAGGCGTATCAGGACACCCATGCGCTGATTGATAGTTGGCTTCAGCTGTATTTTGACACCACTGATGCACACGTTGAGGCGTTTGCTAACGAACTGAAGGCGCTGCGGGCCGTGCAATTTAAGCCCTACGTCCCGGATGTCACGGGGCTGGTTCAAGCGTTCCAGGAGGCCATGGCGCGGCGGCAACCGGTACGCGCCGCGCAGCCCGCGCCGGTCATCACGGTCGAGCCGGTGACCACGAAGGAGGCGCGCTGATGAAGCTGCTCCTGGGCATTATCGTTACCCTGTTGGCTTCGGTTTGGCTGGCTTTGCTGCTCAAGCAGAATCCGGGCTATGCGATGTTCAGCTTCGGCGAATGGACCGTGGAAACCAGTTTCACCTTTATGGTGATAACGTTCATCGTTCTTTTCATTCTGTTTTACTTCCTCATCCGGCTAGCGCTGCGCTTCTGGCGGTCTCCCGCGCTCACCTCAGCGGCCAGTCGGCGCTGGCAACAGCGGCAAGCGCGCCATCTGCTCGATAAAGGCATCCAGCAAATGGCTACTGGCCATGCAGCGGCGGCGGAAAAAACGCTACTGAAGGGGGCGGCCTATAGTGCAAATCCGGCGCAGTATTATCTGAGCGCAGCGCGCGCCAGCCATCAATGCGGCGATGAAAAATGGCGGCGCGACTTGCACTTGCGCGAAGCTGAAGGCTGCCCTCAAGCCGACTTGCTAGCGGTGCAATTGATGCGGGCGGAATTTTTGCTAGATGACCAGCAGGCTGAGCAAGCCCGCCCGATTTTGGAAGCGTTGCGGCAACAGCATCCGCACCATCCTGGCGTACTGCACTGGCTGGCGAAAACCTATCAGCAACTGGCGGACTGGAAGCGGTTGCAGCCGTTATTGGCCGAGCTGCAGAAAAAAGGCGTGCTGGCCGTCGAGCCCTTAGCGGCGCTGCAACAGCAAACTTACCAGGGCCTGCTGACGGCGGCGGTCGCCGGTGGTTCGCTAGAGCAATTGCAGGCGCTGTGGAGGCAGATTCCAGTGGAGCTGCGCGAGCAGGATGAAACGCTGGTGGTGGCTTACGCAACTGCTTTGTGCGAATTTGGCGCGTTTGAGGATGCCGAGACCTTGCTGCGCGCAGCCATCAACCGGCGCTGGAGTCCGAAATTGGTGGTGGGCTACGGTATGTTGGAGCGCGGCAATACGACCGCGCAACTGGCGGCGGCCGAGGGGTGGCTGACAGCGCACGGTAATGATCCCCATTTATTATTGACCTTGGGGCGGCTGGCGAAACGCGGTCAACAGCCCGCCAAAGCGCGGGACTATTTGGAGCGCAGCATCAAGCTGATGCCGACCCCAGATGCGTATCAGGAATTAGGGGAATTGCTGCAAACCCATAATGAACCGGCCGCAGCGGGCCAGTGCTTCCAGGCCGGGTTGCGGCTGTTGCTGGGCAAGCCAGAAGAGAAACAAGGCCTTACACTGCCCGCCACTGGGACAACGCAACAGTTGGCGGGGCCAGCGCCAACAGCTTGACCTCTACCGGAAAGCCCTAAAAAAAGGCCCGTCACATGGCTTTGTGACAGGCCTTGCCGCTTTGGTGGCCAGGGGCAGAATTGAACTGCCGACACGCGGATTTTCAGTCCGCTGCTCTACCAACTGAGCTACCTGGCCATGAGCTTAGATCATGCGCGATGCGAAAGAGCGCGAATTTAAGCAGCTTGTGCGCTGGCCGTCAAGCCGACTTATGACTTGGGTGGCACATAGCCTTCCGGCAAGGCCGAACCTTCGCCAAAGAAAAACCGTGTCATCTGTTCTTCAAGAAACTGGCGGGCCTTAGGCTCGAACGGAGTCAGCCGGTATTCGTTAATCAGCATGGTCTGCTGTCGGAGCCATTGCTGCCAGGCAGATTTGGAGACCTGCTCGAAAATCCGTTGGCCTAATGCCCCCGGATACGGTGGACGGTCTAAACCCTCGGCGGCAACGCCGAGCTTGATGCACTGCACCAGTCGAGTCATGGGTTGCTTCTCCTTCAGTGTCATTGGTCGCGCGCCAATAGCGCCAATAAGCGCCGCACCGGTGCGGCGACACCGCGTTGGTCAGGGCAGCGCGTGTTATACCAAACAAAGCGCTTGCCTTCCATGACGCGCCCGCTGAATCCGGTCACCCGCACGGGGACGGGCGTCATGTCCAAATGAAAATGGCTGAAACTGTGCCGGATCACAGGCCATGGCGTTTCGGCGCTGATCTCGAATCCCCACTGCTGTCGGCACCAGACGGTCAGCTCTACCGCCAGCGCGCACTCAGGAAAACTCCACAGCCCGCCCCAGATGCCAACTGGTGGCCGGTGTTCCAGCAGCACCGCGCCCTGGGCGTCGCGCAGTAACAACATCCGCGTGGCGCGTACTGGCAAGTCCCGTTTTGGCTTTGGCGTGGGATAAGTTGCTTCCCGACCCTGGCGATGCGCGTTACAGCCCTCAGCCAACGGACAGTGCGCGCAGCGGGGTCGGCGCGGGGTGCAGATCAAAGCGCCCAAATCCATCATCGCCTGGGTGTAGTCGGCGACCCGCACCGTCGGCGTATAGCGCTCCGCCAGCTCCCACAGTGTCGCCAGCACCCGCGTCTGTCCTGGCCAACCCTCGATGGCCGCAAAGCGCGCCAGAAGGCGTTTGACGTTGCCATCCAAAATTGCTTGGCGCCGACCGGCCGCCAAGGCCAGAATGGCTCCCGCCGTTGAGCGGCCGATTCCGGGTAATGTTTGCAGCAGGTCGCTATCCAGCGGTAATTCGCTGCCATGGTGGCGCTGCGCGGTGCGCGCGGCCTGATGCAGATGGCGCGCACGGGCGTAATAGCCCAGCCCAGCCCACAGTCCCAACACCTCGTCCAGATCAGCCGCCGCCAGACTCGCCAGATCGGGAAAACGGGCCACGAACCGCTCATAATAGGGAATCACCGTCGCGACCTGGGTTTGCTGCAACATAATCTCCGAGATCCAAACCCGGTAAGGCGTGGCGTTTTCTTTCCAGGGCAGGCGTTTACGGCCATGAATATCGAACCAGGCCAGCACGCGTCGGCGGAATTCCTCTGGGGTCATCACGGTTTTATGGGGTTAAGGAGATAGTATGGCGCGTATTTTGATTGCGGGCTGCGGCGATGTCGGCGCAACGCTGGGTCAGAGTTTGAGCGCCGCCGGCCATACGGTCTGGGGTTTAAAGCGCCAACCCGCCGGGTTGCCGCCGGGCATTCGACCGGTAGCCGCTGATTTGACCGATCCAGCCACGCTGACCGCCTTACCGCCAGAGTTGGATGCGGTTGTCTACAGTGCGGCGGCCTCCGGTTTCAGCGCCGCAGCTTACCAGGCCGCCTACGTCGATGGTGTGCGTCATCTCGTCGCCGCCTTGCGCGCGACCGGCCAGCCCCTGCAGCGGTTCTTGTTCACTTCCAGCACCTCGGTGTACGCCCAACACCAGGGCGAATGGGTGGACGAGGACTCGCCCGCTGAAGCCGAGAGCTTTAGCGGCCGTTGCATCCGGGAAGGGGAGCGCCTGCTGGCGGCCAGCGCCTGGCCCACGACCGTGATTCGCTTTGGCGGCATTTACGGCCCCGGCCGCACCCGGCTGATTGCCAGCGTCCGCAGCGGCACCGCCACCTGCCCGGTTGGCCCGCCACTGTACACCAACCGTATCCACCGTGACGATTGCGCCCGCGTACTGGAGCATGTGCTGTTGCTGCCGCAACCATTGCCGCTGTATCTGGCTGTAGACGATGATCCCGCCCCATTGGATGCCGTGTTACGATGGTTGGCGCGCCAACTGGGGGTGGCGGAGCCGCCACTGGCACCCGCGCCCGCGCTCAAACCGGGTGCGGAAGTCAGAGGTGCTGCCCTACGCCTTCGAGCCAGCAAGCGGTGCCGTAATGCCCGGCTGCGCGCGAGCGGCTTTGTCTTTCGTTATCCCAATTATCAAGAGGGCTACGCCGCATTGCTGCGGGCGCAGGCAGAGGGGACCGCGCCACCCTCAGCTCCTGGGGTTTAGAACGTGAAGTCAGTAAAATCGTAACTCATTTCGCGATTGGGACGTTGCAGGAAAAAGCCCTGTACCAGGTCGACGCCGAGCGACCACAGAATCGGCAGTACCTGCACATCTTCGACCCCGCTAACGATAGTGGTGGCTCCCAGGGCATCCAGGCTTTGCACGAGGGCCTGGAGTTGCTCACGCCGGTTGGGGTCGTCAGTGATGCCATCGAGCGCAGCTCGATCCAGCTTGACGTAATCAGCCCCAAGATTTTTCAGCAGCGTTAGTGAATCAGCGTTCTTCCCAAAACGCTCCAGACAAAATCCACAGCCCAGGCTTTTGATAGTGCTGAGAAAGCCGAACATATCGCGCACAGCGTGCTCGGCATTTTCCTCGGCCACAGCGAAGACCAGTCGCTGCCCCTCCAGTCCAGCCTGTTCTAAACGTCGGCGTAACCAGTCACTCAAGGCGGGATCGCGCGTAGTCACCGGTAGAATTTTGATAAAGAGAGTGGTGAGCGACCGCCGCTTTCCGAGCAGTTCGAACACGCGCTCCATCACCCAACGATCCAGCCTTCGACCCAGTTCATGCCGGGAAACGACATCGAACACCGCGCGCGGGCGTAATTCCTGGCCATCGGCGGTGCGCATGCGCAGTAGCGCTTCGTAGCGTTCGCTGGCGTCGCCGCGCAGACTGGCAATGGGCTGAAACGCCAGCCAGAGGCGTTGGCTCTCTAGAATCTCCGCAATCTGTTCCAGAATCCGCAGCCGGGATGGACTGCTACGCTGGGCCTTGGCGCGTAAGCCGCCCAGTTCCACGATAATCCGTTCACGGTTGGCTTCTTGCGCCAGGCCACAGGCGGATTCGGCCCGCTGCATCAGCACCAGATGATCCTGGGCTCGGTCGGTAGTTGGTGCCAGGCCGATACTAGCGCGCAGCAAGAGGGCGTGCGCGCCGACCCGGTACACTCCAGTTTCTAGGGTGTGCTGGAACCGTTGGGCCAGCGTGAGGAGAGGAGTATCGAGCAGATTGGGAATTAACACCGCAAAAATTGCGTCACTGAAGCGCGCCGCAGGTTGCTCCGGACTCAGCACACGCTGCAACCGCCCGGCGGCCTGTCGCAGCACCTCATCGGCCGCCACCACGCCAGCGGAATCGCGAATGGAGTGCAGGTTGTCCAGCTTGATGAACAACACAGTCAGCGCGTGCAGCCGCAAACCCAGATTATCCAGCGCCTGCTCCAGCAGGTGGAGATAGCGCCTGCGGTTCAACAAGCCAGTACTGGCGTCCTGGTCGTTCAGCGCGCCGAGTTTAACCCGCGTGGCACGCGCACGGCGCAGCTGGCGCTTGATTTCCCAGCACAGATAAGGCACTGGGGTTGGCTTGAACAGCAGGCTGGCCCCTGGCGCGTCCAGCCACATGCAATCCTCCGGGGCTTCGGTGGCGGTGCATTGCAAAATCATCGGCAGCGTGGCGCAGTCTTCATGTTGGGCGATGGCTCGCGCCAAATCCAGGCCATCGATCCCCTGAACCGCCAGGTCGATCACCAGCAAATCCGGCCGAAATTGCGCAATGTCCCACAAGACATGCAGCGGCTGTGATGTCACCTGCGCCGTGATGCCTTCCCGCTCCAGCGCATGGGTGATTTCCCAGGCTTCGTCTGGTTGATCGTTGACGACCAGCACACGAAAGTAGTTCCGCGAGGTGAGTGGCAGTAGCAGTTCCCGCAATACACCCAGCACCGCATCGCTGTCGACCGGTTTACTGAAATAGGCCGCACCGCCAGCCCGCACCGCTTCCAGCCGCGCGCTGAGGTCGTTGCGCTCCGCCAGAAACAGCACCGGTGCCTGCAACCCCGTTTCAGCGCGCAGTCGGGCCATCTGGTCGGCGACGGTCTCCGCTTCATCGGGAAAATCCACATCGACCAACAGAGCGCTGGGGGTCTGCTCGCGTAGGCGTTGTCGCGCCTCTGCCCAGTGGGCCAGGACCTGAACCCGGTAACCAGCGCCTTCCAATCGAGCACCCAAGGCCGGTTGGAGTTCTGGGGCGATCAGGAACAATTTTGGTGAAGACGCCAGCAGTGGAACGGTGGCAGGGGCTGTGTGCGTGACGGAGCCGACGGTTCCGGTCAGCGCCGCGTGCACAGCGTCCATGAGCGTCGTTAGTCGCTGTCGGTCGGATGCGCTGGGAAGGTGCTCGTTGCTGGCGCAGCTTTTTACATGGTCTTCCAGCTGCGCCACGATCTGGCCGAGCTGCCCATTGCCGCGCTTTCGCACACTCTGCGCCATGTCTTGCGCCAGCCGGACCAGCATCACAAAGGCGTTATGGTTCCACTGGACGTAGTACAGGGTCTTCCACAAATCCTCCATCAGCGCCAAATGATGCAGCAATTGAAGGCGCTGATGCTCTTCAGACCCAGTCTCTTCCATGGATATAAAAATGATTTTATTATTAAATTTATCTTTTAGGCGATGTTGATCCCGGTTCAGTGCTCGATCTGACCCACATCCCGCACCGCGCCGCGCGAGGCGCTGGTGGTCATAGCGGCGTAGGCACGCAATGCGGGCGAGACTGGCCGTCGGCGCTGGGCCGGTTTCCAGGCTTGCGCGCCCCGTTGCTGCATGGTCGCCCGGCGTTGCTGCAAGGTGGCGTCGCTCACCGCCAGATGGATGCGGCGGTTAGGAATGTCGATCTCGATGTGGTCGCCGTCTTCCACCAGCGCAATCACCCCACCTTCGGCGGCTTCCGGCGAGACGTGGCCGATGGACAATCCAGAGGTGCCGCCGGAGAAACGGCCATCAGTCACCAGCGCGCACACTTTGCCCAG
>JBATSQ010000223.1:0-38530 GCA_049293375.1 Candidatus Contendibacter sp. | reverse complement strand
ACTGCAACTTCAACGGCTCCGGGATCGCATTGGGTCATCCCGTAGGTTCCACGGGCTTGCGCATTGTCGTGAGTCTATATTATGAGCTGGAGCGGCAGGGTAAGAATCTGGGCGGTGCTTCCTTATGTGTAGGGACTGGTCCCGCCATGGCCTCACTGTGGACGCGCGAGATCTGAGCCAGGGACTGGTTAGGTAGTTTCCAGGGCGGCTCCACGGCGAGCCGCCTTCTTCAGCCTTCTTATTTATATCATCATCTAATTAACCACCCAAACCACGATTCCAGTATAATTTCACCTCATCACCCGATCACCACCCAAGCTGCTACTCAGGACCTCCCCTCCTCATGTTGGATCCAAAACTACTTAGAAGCGAGCTAGAATTCGTGACAACACAGCTCGCGCGGCGCGGCTATGTCCTTGACACAGAAAATATCAGCACCTTAGAAGCTGCGCGCAAAACGCTACAAACCCGCACCCAAGAATTACAAAATGAGCGCAACACCCGCTCCAAACTCATC
Source organism: Candidatus Contendibacter sp. (assembly GCA_049293375.1). GTDB lineage: Bacteria > Pseudomonadota > Gammaproteobacteria > Competibacterales > Competibacteraceae > Contendibacter. The sequence goes on along the minus strand of JBATSQ010000223.1, from coordinate 38,013 downwards.
GGACACGCCAAGGCAAAAGGGCAAGATACCCAACCCTTATTCAACGAAATTGCCAAGCTAGGTGACACGCTCAATCAGGCTGAAACCCAGCTGCAAGCGGTACAAACCCAACTGTTAAATCTCCAACTCAGCATTCCCAATATTCCTCATCCCACAACACCCAATGGCAATAGCGAAGCCGACAATGTAGAAATCCGCCACTGGGGCGAGCTACCCCGCTTTCCTTTCACACCACGCGATCACATTGATCTAGGCGGGGAGGGTGGGCTTGATTTCGAAGCAGGCGTTAAATTAACCGGAGCTCGCTTCGTCGTTATACGCGGTCCTCTAGCCCGACTGCATCGCGCCCTCATCCAGTTCATGCTCGATCTACATAGCCAGGAGCATGCCTATCAAGAAGTTTATGTTCCCTATCTAGTCAACGCAGAAAGCCTGCGAGGTACTGGCCAGCTTCCCAAATTTGAAACAGACCTCTTTAAGCTAGATGGCGAACTAAACTACTACCTCATTCCAACCGCCGAAGTACCCGTCACCAATCTATCGCGCGACCGTATTCTAGACAGCACCCAGTTACCCATGCGTTACGTCTGCCATACACCCTGTTTCCGTAGCGAGGCCGGCTCTTACGGCAAGGATGTGCGTGGCATGATCCGCCAGCATCAATTTGAAAAAGTGGAGTTAGTACAAATCGTTCGCCCCGATGAATCCAGCGCTGCTCTAGAGGCGCTGACCCACCACGCCGAAACCGTTTTACAACGCCTAGAGCTTCCTTATCGAGTGATGGCGCTCTGCACTGCTGATATCGGCTTCGCTTCGAACAAAACCTATGACCTGGAAGTATGGTTGCCTGGCCAAGGCAAATACCGCGAAATTTCTTCATGCAGCAATTTCGGCGACTTTCAGGCCCGTCGACTACAAGCGCGTTGGCGTAATCCCGCCACTGGCAAACCAGAACTAGTTCATACACTCAACGGTTCGGGATTAGCGGTAGGCCGGACACTAGTAGCTGTCATGGAAAACTATCAAGACGAACGCGGCCACATCCGCATTCCAAAGGCATTACAACCCTACCTCAATGGTCTGAAAGCTATCGCGCCCAACAGCTAAAACATAAATCGACCAGCGCACATCTCTTATCCCCTTTACAGGAAACCTGCTCCTTTATGATTGTCCTTCTCAACTCCAACGTTACCGAAGCATGTGAAGAATACCAACGCACTCTCACTCATCTCTCAAACTTAGCGGGCATTACCACGCGTGTGCACAAAGTACATGGCGCTGAACAAGTGCTTACCGAAATCTACCTCATCGGCGATACCAGCAAGTTGACTCTTGATGAGGTCAGTGCGCTACCCGGCGTAGAGCGCGTCATTCGCATATCAGAAGAGTACCGTATCTTAGGTCGGCACCGAGATCAGCAGCGGACCACTGGTTTTGAATACAACGGAGTACAATTTAACCAGGACACACTGCATGTGTTCGCCGGTCTCTGTGCCGTGGATCTACCGGAGCATGTTGAAATCATGCTCAAGGCTTTGCGAGAGCATGGCCAGATTTGCACGCGCATGGGCGCATATAAACCCCGCACCAGCCCCTATTCCTTTCAGGGGCATGGCAAGGATTGCTTGTCCTATGTATTTGAATTAGCAGGTCGATACGGAATCAAAGTTATCGCCATGGAGGTAACCCATGAAAGCCACCTCGACGAAATCCACGAAAGCCTAAAACAGGCGGGCCAGCCAACTGGGGTCATGGTGCAAATCGGTACACGCAATACCCAAAATTTTGAGCTGCTCAAAGCCGTAGGACGCCAACAAAACTACCCGGTTTTGTTCAAGCGCGGTTTTGGCATTACGTTAAACGAGTCACTCAACGCTGCGGAATATCTAGCTAGTGAAGGTAACTCGCGCGTGGTATTTTGCCTGCGCGGGGTGAAAACCAACATGGGCGATCCACATCGCAACCTCGTGGATTTCAGCCAAGTCCCCGTGGTGAAGCGGCTCACCCGGATGCCGGTCTGTATCGACCCGTCCCACTCCGTCGGCTCCCGCGAGCGGGCACCCGACCAGATGCTAGACCTGATGCACGCCACTGCCCAGGGCGTAGTCGCTGGAGCCAACCTGGTATTAGTGGATTTCCATCCAGACCCCGCTAAGGCGCTAGTGGATGGACCCCAGGCCCTCCTGATGAGCGAGTTGGGTTGGTTTCTAGACGATGTCGCTTTAGCGCGCGAATGCTACGAAAAGCGACAAGCGCTTGCTGAACGGCGTCAGCAAGCCACCTGAGGATGTGGATGTGGAAAAAGTAACCTGTACAAGCACCGAACCGGCCATACCATAGGCCAGCCAGATTTACTTCCTACGGTGGTCGATCACTCGCACCGCTTTACCTTCGGAACGGGGCAGTTCGCCAGTGCGCTTGACCACCACTTTAGCGGTCACGCCGATGAAATCCTTGATATCCTTTTGGGCCTTGTGCGCCACCCGATCCATCGCAGCCTGACCCTGAACCACCAGTGGCGGGCTGCCTTCCACGTTGACCGTGAGCAGGTCGAGATTGCCCTCACGGGAGATTTCCAACTGGTAGAACGGCGACAGGGTCTCGGTCTGCATAAGGATGGCCTCGACCTGCGAGGGGAAGACGTTGACGCCACGAATGATGAGCATATCGTCGGTGCGGCCGGTCACGCGCTTCATACGGACATGGGTGCGGCCGCAGCGACAGGGTGCGGGATCAAGCACCGACACATCGCGGGTGCGATAGCGGAGGACTGGGAAGGCTTCCTTGGTCAGCGAGGTGATGACGATCTCCCCAGCCTCACCGTAGGGGATCGGCTGACCGGTATTTACATCCACCGCTTCGATCAAAAAGTGATCTTCAAACACATGCAGGCCATTCTTAGCTTCGATGCATTCGATGGCGACGCCAGGGCCGATCACTTCGGACAGGCCGTAGATATCCACGGCGTCGATGCCGAGGCGCGATTCCAGTTCGTAGCGCATCTCCTCGGTCCACGGTTCCGCGCCGAAGATGCCGACCTTGAGCGGCAGCTTGCGCAAGTCCACGTTCATGTCCTCGGCGGCCTCAGCGAGGTTGAGCGCGTAGGAGGGCGTGCAAGACAGACCAGTCGGTGCAAAGTCTTGGATCAACATAATCTGGCGCTGGGTTTGGCCGCCGGAAATCGGCGTGACCATAACCCCCAATTCCTCCGCGCCGTAATGCAGGCCCAGGCCGCCGGTGAATAGACCATAGCCATAGGCGTTGTGCAGGCGGTCGCCAGGACGCAAGCCAGCGGCGGCCAAGCTGCGGGCCATCACGCGCGCCCAAGTGCGCACATCGCGGCGGGTGTAGCCAACCACGGTGGGTTTACCGGTGGTGCCACTGGAGGCATGAATGCGCACGACCTGCTCAGTGGGCACCGCGAACATGCCGAACGGATAGTTCTCGCGCAGGTTTTCCTTTTTAGTGAAAGGCAGCAGGCGCACATCGGCGGCGGATTGGATGTGGCGCGGCTTAACGCCGAGTTCGTCCATGGCGTCGCGGTAGTATTTGACGGTTTGGTAGCAGCGCTCGACGGTGGCGCGCAGTCGGCGTGCTTGCAGTTCCTGCAGCTCCTCGCGGGGTAGGGTTTCTTGCTCGGTGTTGAGAATCATGGGTTGCTCTCAGGGATGGAAAAATGATCAGACGCTAGCGACCGGAGCGGGCAACGTTTCAGTCAACAAGTCGTAGCCCAGAGCGCGCAAGTGTCGGTTCAGGGCGCGGGGATCGGCGGCGCGGTAACGCACCACCACAATGCGCAGACCGGTTTGATCAGGATGCACGGGAGACACGACGGTGGCGATATAGCCGCCTGCGTCGTTGATCGCGGTTAAGAAGCGTCCCAGTTGGCCGATAGCGTCTGGCAAATGCGCGGCGATGCGGGTGGTGTCCGCCATGAGACAGCCGGTGATATCGAGGAAGAAATCCAGCAAATCCTCGTGCGTGACCATGCCGACCAGCTTGCCGCTGGCTTCGACGACTGGCAAGCAACCGATTTTTTTCTCGCGCAGCAGGCGCGCGGCTTCCTCGACCAGCGTATCGGGTGTGCAGGTGACGACTTGAGCGCGCATCACCTTGGCGGCAGTCAGTTTGCCGAGCAGGTAATTAGCCTCACCGACCGAGAGCGTGGTAACCGGTGAAGGGGCAACTCGTTCGAGGTCGTGCGAGGTCACCAAGCCCACCAACCGGCCATCGCGCACCACCGGTAAGTGGCGGATATGGTGATCGCGCATCAGCGCCGCCAATTGGGTGACGCGGGCATCTTCGGCGACTTGCAGCACGTCGCGGCTCATGATTCGATCCACGTACATGGGGTTTCTCCGCTGTCAATAGCCTAAATAAGCCCGCCGCACGTCGTCGTCGGCCAACAAGGCAGCCGCCGACGCGGTTTTAGCGATGCGACCGGTTTCCAAAATATAGCCGCGCCCGGCAATGGCCAGGGCGGCGCGAGCGTTCTGTTCGACCAACAGAATCGTGACGCCTTGCCGATTCAACTCGACGATCACCCGGAAAATCTCTTCAACCAAGAGGGGGGCCAGACCCATTGATGGCTCATCCAGCAGCAGCAGACGAGGCCGACCCAATAGGGCGCGGCCGATAGCCAGCATTTGCTGTTGGCCACCGGATAGGGTACCCGCCGGCTGCTGGCGGCGCTCAGCGAGAATGGGAAACAACGCGTAGACGCGCTCTTGCTGGTTCTGCAGCCAGATCGGATCACGACGCTGGCGATAGGCCCCAAGCCTGAGATTGTCCTCGACGCTCAGCGGTGCAAAGACCTGGCGACCTTCGAGGACTTGGCAAATACCGGCGGCAACGCGGCGATGCGGTGCCCAGCGGGTCACGTCTCGACCTTCGAAGCGGATTTGTCCGCTGCTGGCGGGGCGCAGGCCAGACAGGGTATGGAGCAGGGTGGTCTTGCCCGCGCCGTTGCCACCAACGATGGCCACTAGTTCGCCCGTATCGATGCGTAAGTCCACCTGGCGGACGGCGTGCACTGGTCCGTAATGGCTGCTGAGTCCGGCGATTTCCAGCGCCCCATTCTGGCCAGTTGCAGGCGCGTCCGCAGGGGAGGAAAGTTCAGACTGCATAACTCACCGCTCCGCCCAGATAAGCGGCAACCACGCGCGGATCGGTCTGAATTGCCACTGGATCGCCTTCCGCCAGCACACTGCCGTAATCCAGCACCAACAGTCGGTCGGAAACGCCCATCACCAAGGGCATATGGTGCTCCACCAATAACACGGTGACGCCGCTGGCGCGGATACGGGTGATCAAGGCGCGCAAGGCCAAGGTTTCGGTATCATTGAGTCCAGCGGCGGGCTCGTCGAGCAAGAGCAGGCGAGGTTTAGCGGCGAGGGCGCGGGCGATTTCCACCCGTTTCATCAAGCCGTAGGGTAATGCACCCGCTGGATGGTGGGCGCAGTCACCCAGTTCACACAATTCCAAGGCCTCAATGGCCCAATCCCGCAAACACCGTTCTTGGCGACGCACCCAAGGCAGCCGTAAGGCGGCGGCGAACAAGTCGGTCTTCGCGCGCAGATGACCACCGACCATGACGTTTTCAACCACCGTCATGTTGAAAAACAATTGCAGATTTTGAAAGGTCCGGGCGACGCCACAGGCGGCAATGCGGTGCGGCGGCAAGCCCAGCAGTTCGCGGTCAGCGAAGCGGATTGAGCCGGCAGCCGGTTGGTAAAAGCCGCACAGCGCGTTAAACAGCGTAGTCTTGCCCGCGCCGTTAGGACCAATCACGGCATAGATCAACCCTTCTGCGACCTGAAAGCTCACCCCGGCCAAAGCCATGACACCGCCGAAACTTTGTTCGAGACCGGTCACGGCCAGCAGGGGTAGGGTGGACGGCGGAAAGGCGGTCATGACGGGCGAGCGATCAGCACTTAGAGACGACGACTTGACGCGCGCCACCAGCGGCCAGCCGCCTGATGCAGCCCAACGAACAGTCCTTGTGGCAGAAAGATCATCACCGCCATCAGCAAAGCCCCATGAATCAGCATTTCGTAATCCTCGAACACCACCAGCCCTTGTTGCAGGAAGGTCAAGGCGATCGCGCCGCAGGCCGCGCCGAAGGTCGAAGCCATGCCGCCCAGCACCACCATGGTGACCAATTCGACCGAGACGATCAAGTTGAAGGAATCGGGGCTGACGAAGGCTTGCTGGTGCGCAAACAGGCTACCGGCGAAGGCGGCGAACAAAGCGGATACAACGAATACCTGAGTCTTGGCGCGACCGGTGTCTACACCCATCATCTGGGCGGCGAATTCGGAACCGTGCACCGCCCGCAAGGCGCGGCCAACCTGGGAATCGACCAGGTTAAGCGATAGCCAGAGCACCAACAGCATGGCGGCCATGATGACGCCGTACCATTGCAAGTCGCTGTCGACTGGCCAGCCCAGCAGGTTCAAGGCGGGGATGCCAGAAAGACCGTCGGGACCCCCGGTCCAGTCGGTCGCCTGCACCAGAATAATGTGGACGATGACGCCGAAGCCCAGGGTTGCCATGGCCAAATAATGGCCGCGTAAGCGCAGGATTGGCCGGGCGAACAGCCAAGCGAGCACGCCGACCGCCAGCAGACTAGCGACCAGCGCCGCCAGCGAGGGCCAGCCGAAGCGGGTGGAGAGAATGGCGGAGGTATACGCGCCCAGGCCGAAGAAGGCGGCGTGACCGAGTGAAATCTGCCCGGCGTAGCCCATCAAGAGATTAAGGCCAACCGCCAGGATGACGTGCAGGCCGGCGGATGCGCCGACCACGATGACAAAATAGTTGTCGGGCCATAGGATCGGCAGCACCACCACGGCGGCGGCCAACGCATAAAGACCGGCCAAGCGCATCATTCAAACCCGTTCCGCGACTTTATGGCCGAACAGGCCGGTCGGCTCGAAGAACAACACCATCAGCACGAACAGAAAGGCGATGGCGTCCTTGTAACCGGAGGAGATCAAACCCGCGCCGAGCGCTTCCAGCACGCCCAGCAGCAGACCGCCGGCAACCGCGCCCATCGGGTTGCCGATGCCGCCGACGATGGCGGCGGAAAAACCCTTGAGGCCGAGCATGACGCCGGCTTCATAGGAGCTGAAGGTGATGGGTGCGATAAGAATGCCAGCCAGCGCGCCCAACCCGGCGGACAGGCCGTAGGCCAAGCGCAGCATCACCTTGACGTTGATGCCGACCGCCTGGGCGGCAGCGCGATTGAAGGAGCACGCCAACAGCGCCTTGCCGAGCAACGTCCGATTGAAAAAGGTGCGAACCACAATGACCAACAACACCGTGGCGCCGAGCACCCACAAGCTTTGCGGCAGCACCGTGGCTCCGCCGAGACGGATCGGCGCATCGCCGCTGAAGGGGGGCAGGGAATGGAAATCCTTGCCCCAGAGCAGCAAGGCGACGCCGCGCAAGAAGATCGCCGCGCCGATGGTGATGATGATGGTGGCGACCACCGACGCCCCCGCCGCCGGTTCGATGGCAAACCGTTCCAGCAGCAAACCGACCGCCACGGTCGCCAGGGTGGCGACAACGGCGGCCAGCGGCAGCGGCAGACCGGCGTTCAACAGGGCGATGGCGGCCATCGCGCCCAGCATCACGAATTCGCCCTGGGCGAAGTTCACCACATCGGACGCATTGTAGATCAAGGCAAAACCCAGCCCGACGAGCGCGTACAGGGAGCCGACGGTGATGCCAGTGACGAGGAACTGGAACAACTGCTCAGGCATGGACGGCGTTCAGTCCACGATTTTCCAGTCGCCGTTACGGATTTCCACCAGTTTGAACGCATCCAGCGTCAGGCCCATGTGGTCTTGCGGCTTCATGTTGAACACGCCGGCGGTGCCGATGAAGCCCTTGGTGTTCTCGATCTGATCGCGGACCTTGGCCTTGTCGGTTCCGCCCGCCCGTTCCATAGCTTCCACCGCGATCATCAGGCCGTCGTAGGCGTGGCCGCCGAAGGTGGAGACCGGGCCGTGCTTGGCTTCGTACTTGTTCTTGTAGGCCAGCAAGATTGGCTTTTGGGGATCGGCGTCCGGCAATTGTTCGGCGACCACCAACGCCGCCGCCGGCAGCCGTACGCCCTCGGCCGCGTCGCCGGCGAGATCGATAAAGGTCTTGGAGGCGACGCCGTGCGACTGATAGAGGGGCAGAGTAATACCCAGTTGTTTGATGTTCTTGGTCACGATGGCCGGCGCTTGGCCCAGACCGAAGTTGATGATCGCCTCCGCGCCCGCCGCGCGAATCTTGGTCAACTGGGTGGTCATGTCGGTGTCCTTGTTGCCGTAGGATTCGTCGGCGACCAAGGTGATGCCGTACTCCGGGGCCAGTTTGAGAATCTGAGCATGGCCGGATTTGTCGAAGCCGCCATCGCCGGTGATGAGCGCGACCTTGGTGAGGCCACGCTTGCGCAGATCGCCAAAGATTCTGGCGACCGCCATGCGGTCGGTGTGGGGGGTCTTGAACATCCATTTCTTGACGGGTTCGATGATTTCCACCGCGCCCGCCAGCGAGATGAACGGAATGCCTTCCTTTTCCACGTCGGGGATGACCGCCATGGTGTCACCGGTAGTGGTGCCGCCGATCAGCAAATCCACCTTATCGTTCTTAATCAGTCGCTTGACGAAATTGACCGCGTCCTTGGCGTTGCCGCCGGTGTCGTAGTGGATCAATTCGAGTTTGCGGCCCTTGACGCCACCCTTGGCGTTGAGTTCCTCGACGTACATCTGCAAGGTCTTCAATTCGGGATCGCCCAAGAATGAGGCCGGGCCGGTCACGGTCAGAAAGGAACCGATCTTGATGGGATCGGCGGCTTGAGCAAGGCCGATGCCAGTGAATAGTAAAATTGTGGCTAGAGCATTTTTCCAGTGCTTCATTAGTTTTTCCTCCCATTATCGAATGATTTATTTATCAATAAGTTAGACTGAGGAACAGCTAGAAATGGCCTTAACATTCCCCGCTTCCCTTCCAGCGTCAAAGGCTTGCGCGTTGACCTCCGCCAGTTTGGGCTTGTAGGCGCGGAAGCCTGCGACGATGCAGGCTTTGAGCGCATCGGCGGGAAAGGGCAAATGCTCGCTGATCGCGCCGAGCATGATGGTGTTCACCAGTTTCGGATTGCCCAGTTCCTCGGCGATGGCGCCAGCGTCAAAGGCGTGGACCTCGATGCCGGTGGCGGCGAGCGCGCCGATGGGATCGGCGGGATAGTCGTAGAGGCCGGCGGAAACCACCGGCGGCGCGATCCGCAAGGTATTGACCATCGCCACGCCGGTCGGGCGCAGGTGGGGTAGCCAACGCAGGGCTTCGGCGGCCTCGAAACCGATCAGGAGATCCGCTTCGCCGGCGTCGATCTGCGGTGAATAAACCTTGGGACCGAAGCGGACGTGTGAGGACACCACCCCGCCGCGCTGGGCCATGCCGGCGACTTCGGTTTTCTTGACGTCGTAACCCTGATCCAAGGCGGTGCGGGCCAGCATTTCGGCGGCGGTCATCACGCCCTGACCGCCGATGCCGACCACGAGGATGTTGGTGATGCCGTCAAGCATGGGCGTGAATCCGAATGACGCGGTTTTGCGGTTCCGGTTGGACGATGGCGTCCGGGGCGCAGGTTTCGACGCACATGTGACAGCCGGTGCAGGTGTTAGGGTCGATCTGGGCGAACACCAGTTCCTTGGTCTTGCCGCTCTTGGCGGTGACGGTTTCGCGGCTGGCGACCGAGATCGCCGGACAACCCAGGTCGATGCAGTTGCCGCAGCCGGTGCATTTATCGTCCAGCACCGTGAACGCCCGAAACCGCTCGAAGCGGTCGGTGAGCGAGCAGGGGCGATTGGTGATGATGACGGAGGGTTCCTCCATCTTGGTCTCTTCCCGCACCAGCTTGACCATGGTCGGCAGTTCGTAGGGATCGACCATGCGGATGCGTTCGGGACGCACGCCCAGGGCTTCGGCCAGCTTGGCGAAATCGACGCGCGGGGCGGGCAGACCGTGCAAGTCCTGGCCGGTGCCGGGGTTTTCCTGGCCGCCGGTCATGCCGACCGAGCGGTTGTCCAGCAACAGTACGGTGACGTTGCCCCGGTTGTAGATCATGTTGAGCAGGCCCTGCATCCCCATGTGCAGGAAGGTGGAGTCGCCGATGACCGCGACGATGCTTTTCTTGTCGTCGGACTCGCCGCGCCCCTTGTCCATGCCGTGGGCCATGCTGAGCGAAGCGCCCATGCAGGTGCAGGTATCGAGCGCGTTCCAGGGATGACCCGCGCCGAGGGTGTAGCAGCCGATGTCGCCGACGATGTTGAGGTTGCGGATGTGGGAGAGGGCGAAGTAGGGGCCAAGATGTGGGCAGGAGGCGCACATGGTCGGCGGACGCGGGAACAAATCCGCCTGCGACCGGGAGGCAACCTCATAAGGTTCGCCCAGCAAGGGCTTGATCGCGGGACGCAGCACGCTGGGGGCCAGTTCGCCGAAGCGGGGCAACACGTCCTTGCCGCGCACGGCGAGACCGGCGGCGCGGATTTCAGTTTCCAGCAGCGACTCGGTTTCCTCCGCGACGATCAAGGTGTCGACCTGACCGGCGAAGGCGCGGATTTTATCGAGCGGCGCGGGATGGCTGAAGCCGAGCTTGAGCACCGGGGCGTCAGGGAAGGTCTCGCGGACGTGCATGAAAGCCGGGCCGGAAGTGATGAAGCCGATGCGGCGATCAGAGCCGGGGAAAGCGAGGTTAAGATCGCTGGCTTCGCTCAGCTCGCGGAATTTTTGATCGCGCTGGTGCATGAGCGGCAAGCGCGGCTTAGCGTTGGCCGGTGTCATCACCCAACGCTGGGGATTCTTCTGGAAGCCGACGGCGCGGCGTTCGATGCGCTCGCCATCGACCACGACCATGGCCTTGACGTGGCAGACGCGGGTGGTCATGCGGACGATGACCGGACTCTCGTATTCCTCGGACAAGTCGAAAGCCCGCTTGACCATCTCGTAGGCTTCCTGGGAGTCGGCCGGCTCCAGGATCGGCAGGTGGCCGAAGCGGCCCCAGTAGCGGGAATCCTGCTCGTTTTGCGAGGAGGACAGGCCGACATCGTCGGCGACCACGATGACCAGCCCGCCGACCACGCCGGCCAGCGATTGGGTCATGAAGGCGTCGGAGGCGACGTTCATGCCGACGTGCTTCATCGCCGACAAAGCGCGCGATCCGGCCAGCGACGCGCCGATGGCGACTTCCACCGCCACTTTTTCGTTGACCGACCATTCAGAGTAGATATCGGGATAAAGGGCGATATTTTCGAGAATTTCGGTGGCGGGCGTGCCGGGGTAGGCGGCGGCGACGCGAACGCCGGCTTCCCAGGCGGCGCGGGCCACCGCTTCGTTGCCGGACAGGAGATGGCGGCTTTCAGCCTTGGCTTGAACCACGGCATTCATGGCGGGTGTTGACCTCGTGGGTTTGAATCGACGGCCGCCGGGACGTTGAAGACGGCCCGACGGTGGACGAGCGAGCTTAATGGGAGAAGTGTAGTGGAAATTTGGTTAGTCGATGATTTTCCAAGCGCTGTTGCGAATTTCGACCCGCTTGAAGGCGTCCGCCCCCAAGCCCATGTGATCGCTGACGCTGTTGTTTTTTCGGTCACGCGCTGAAACAGGGTTCACCCCAGGATTTAGGGGTGAAATGTTAACAGCTATCGGCGATTCCGAACAAAATTTGATCTTATTCCTTGGGTTTTTTGGAGGTTCTTTCCTGTTTGGGACTGGAGGACGAGGCCGCTTCGGGCGCGTTGGCGGGCCTGTTTTCCAACTGGTGGCGCAAACGCTCTCGCTCCGCCTGCACCGCCTTCAATTCACCGCGCAGCGCCTCGGCCTCGCGCACGGTGGCCAGGTAGTCGGCGTTCGCCGTTTCGGCGGCATGTCGCAGGGTCGCCAATTCAGCGGCCAAACGGTCCTGGCGCTCCCCGGCGGCGATTAAGTTAGCTTTTAGTTGAGTATTTTCAGTATGTTGGGTTTCAATACGTTCGCGCCAACCGGTTTCACGCCGGTTCCAGTCCTGGCGCTCGGCGCTTTGTTCGGCGCGCAACTGATCGAGCGTGGCGCTCAGCCGATTTTCGCTGGCCGCACCGCGCTGGCGCTCGGCCTCGAACCGCCGTTGCGCTTCGGTCAGTTGCCGCTCCAGATCGACGCGCGCTTGCTGGAGCGCGGTTTCCAATTGAGCGACGCGGGCGGCGGTTTCGGCGCGAATCTGGGCCAGCGCGTCCGTAGCCGTTTGAACACGCTGCTCGGCGGCTTGAATGGCGGTTTCGGCGTTGGCGCGGCGTTCCTGTTCCACCAGCAAGCGGTCGGCCAGATCGCGGGCCTCGGCTTGCGCGGCCTCGCATTGGCGGCGCAGTTGCTCGCTTTCGGTTTGGGTTTGGCGCTGGTCGGCGATGGCGGCGTCGCGTGCGTGTTCGGCGGCGACGACCGCTTGCGCAGCCAGCGCGCGTTGCTCGTCGAACGCGGCTTCCGCGTGTTGCACGGCGATTTTCCAGAACGCATCCAGCGCCAGCGCGACGGCTTCGGGAACGCTCGGCGGCAATACGATCTTGGGGGCTTCAGCGAGCCGCCGCTGCCAGTGTTTCAGATGCTCGCTGATGGTGGTGTTGCTGCCGGTGCCGAGCGCTTCGCGCACGCGCTGGATGGTGGGATTGAGGCCGCGTCCGAGCAAGGCTTCGGCGGCGTCGCGAACGTCTTCAAACTGAATGCCAGTACGCGCCATGAGAGTTGACGATCTGTGATTTCTGAAAAAGTACGCGATCTTATCATGATAAATGATTACATAACATGTATTTTAATCTGAGTTTTAGAGTAAAAATTCAAGATTATCCTTATAATCATGAATTATGAAATCAGGCATCGCGAATGGTTATTTTTGAGTTGGCTTTTGTCGGAATCCGACATTTGCTAGTCTAAAGCCAGCATGAACCCGCGCCGCAAGACGCGCGCGATCGGCACAACCGGAATCTGCTTGAGGACCGCCATGACCGCTCTGACCTTTGATACGCTTGCCTACGTCAAGACGCTGCGCGACGCGGGCGTCGAGGAAAAACAGGCCGAGGCGCAAGCGACCGCGCTGGCGACCGTCCTCAGGACTGGCGCTGGCGATCTGGCGACCAGGGAGGATGTCAGTCGGCTGGAAACCAGGATCGAATCTCGCCTGGGCGTGCTGGAAGAACGCAGTGAAGGCCGTTTTCGCCTGTTGCAATGGATGATGGGTTTCAATCTAGCGATCAGCGTCGCTCTGCTGTGGATTTTGATTCGCACCGCCACCCATTAGACCAGTCCCCATACTCCCATACTCTCAAGCCATTGATCCATCCGCGCCGGTGACCGTCTCGCCGACCGCCAGCCGACGAAAACTCCCGCCTCACGACTCGGCGGCGCTGGCCGCTCCTGGCGCTTCCAAATAGCAAAAAACATTCTGTTTCAAGGTATTGGCGTTTAGCCGCAGCACGGCCCGACACTGGTCGTTCGGCAGGTCGATCACCCGCACGCACTCGGCCCATTCCGCCGCGTTCGGCAACAGCTCGGCCAGCCGATTGGGTTGTTGGTCGAAAAAGGCTTCGTTCAGGCGGTTATCTTCTCGCTGCGGAAACAGCGCCAGATACAGGATGTCGGTCTCCACCAGATCGCTGAAGAAATGCGTCCCCAGCGATACGTCCGGCACCAGGCCGCCGTGCATGGTCACCATCTCGCACAACACCGTCACGTTGTTGATCTCGGCGAACCGCACCGGCACGCCCAGTTCGGGAGACGTCGTACCCCAGCGCCCCGGACCCATGAGCAACAGGGTCTTGGCCGCGTCCGGGCCGCGTAGCCGGGTGATCTGGCCGATCAAGCGGGCGATCTTGTGCCGCTCGTTCAGCGGCATCTGGCCGTAAACCCTGGGAACGACGTAGACCAGCCGTTCGATGGTGCCGATGCGGCTATGGCCGATCACTGCGCCATGCGCTTCCATCACCAGTTGGTCAGGAGCGATGCGCGCCGGCGGATTGGGGATGGTGCCGGCCTCCCGCACCTGGAACGGCCGACATTGCAACAAGTCGATCTTGTAGTGTTTCTTGTCGATGAAATTCGCCGTGAATTCGACATCTACCGGATAGTCGTAGGCTTCCTGCAGGGTCTTGAGCATGGCGCGCATGTCGGCCACGAACGGGGTGTCGCGCAACAGGTGCTCGAAGGTCAGCACCCACGGGAACACCTCGGTCATGCCGCGCTCGCGCGCCCGTTGCTCCAGTTCATCGTCCACCGAAGCCACCATTTGCAACGGCAGATCCGGGCTTTGCTCGACCACTTCGGCGAAATGGCGGGTGGTGAGCTGGCTGTCTTCCAAGTCCAGCACATCGATCCGGCGCTGGGCGTATTGCCGCATGCTGTCGAAGTTGCTTTCCGGCCGCCGTTCCGGGTCGCTCAACGACACCACCCGGGTATAGTCGTCATCGGACCGATCCACCGCGCGGGTGCCCAAACCCAGCACCAGCCGCACCATGCCCACGCTGGGGTCGATCTGCTCGCTCCAGACGTAGGGATTGAACGACAACCCCACCCCGGCGACGTGCGGGTAGAACAGCGTCCCTTGCCGGAAGCCGGACACCCGCTGCACCAGCAAACCCATCTGTTCGTCGCGGTCCAGAATGCCCCGCCGCGCCCGGTATTGCAGCGCCCGCTCGCTCATGGTGCTGGCGTAGATAGCGCGCACCGCCGTCAGCAGATCCTCCAGCCGCTTCTCGCGCGGCCCCTGATTGACGCAGAACACGCTGTCGTATTTGCCGGCGAAGGCGTTGCCGAAGTTGTCTTCCAGCAGGCTGCTGGACCGGACGATGATCGGCGACTGGCCGAAATAGTCCAGCATGTCGGAGAACTGTTGCAGGATGTAATCCGAGAAATCGCCGCGCAGGATGCGCCGCCGCGCCGTTTCCGCCCCATCCAGGAACGTCGCCGGATCCTTCTGTTTTTCCCGCACCCACCAACAGCCGTTGCGCACCAGGTAGGTGTAGAACACATCCGAGCCGACGAAAAAGGAATCGTGAATCTCCAACAACTCCTTCCAGCGGGGGTCGCTCCGCTTGAGGATGGCCCGCGCCAACAGCACGCCCACCGCCTTGCCGCCGATCAGCCCGGTGCCGATCATCCGCCGCTTGATGTCCAGGACATCGCTCAGGGTCAACACCTTCTCCGCCAGCCGCATCACCCGCTCGTCGCGGGACACCGTCATCCGCAGCGTGTGGTGCAGCAGATCGCGCGCCAGTTCGGCGACATGGACGTTGTCGCGTTCCGCCGCGACCACCTGTTCCGCCTCCAGGAACGTCCGGTTCCAGATGTCCAGCCGGGGATCGTTGGTCTTCAGGCCGGACCACGGCACCAGGGTCAGGATTTCGGAAATGGTGATGCTGTCGGCCACCGGGATGAAGTCGTCGCCGCGCCAGACATGCAGCATGTACATGGTGGGCGAATAGCGCTGCTGCACCTTGAGGGGCCGAATGTACAGCTCGTCCCGATGCCGGTAGATGTCGTTGAACAACTGGGTGGTGTCGAGGATCGGGGCGGTGGCGTGGAAGGAATGATGGCCGCGCAGCAACGCGAAATACGCCACCGTTTCCAGATCGTACAGATAGGGGCACGTCAGCATGAAGAAGTTGCCCAGCATCTGATCGCTGTACCAATCGGCGACCAGATCGGACAGACAGTCGAAGACGTAGTAGGCGCTGCGTCCGGTCTGTTCGATGGTCTTGTGAATCGCGGTCAGGAACGGCTCGAAGCCCTCACCCGGATCCAAAACTTGCACCTCCACGCCCGGCCCCTCCGCCACCAGCGCCGGGTTCCGGGCGAAGTGGAAATACACCAACTTGCGGCCCTTGGCGCGCGCGTACTGGCAAAAGGGATCGACCAGCGGCATGTAATCGTCGATGCCATCCACCTGCCAGACGATGTTGTCGCCGGCCATCACCCCCCGGAAGACCCGATCCAGGCCCGCCAGTCCCGTGCTCACTTGTGCGTCGATCGCCGCCATCGCATTCTCCCCCATCAAAAAATGTGCTCGCGATCGGAGGGTCGTCCGATCCGAGGCGCGCGGTTCGTGGGCTTTTAATATACTGTTCCGGTTGCGCCGATCAGTGTGGTTGAAAAAGCCGCTGCGGCGCCATCATAACCCATCCCGCGCGACCACGGCCCGCACCGACCATGAACCCCTTGGCAATTCCCGTCTCACCCAGCGCCGCCCCGCCCCTGCCCCTGGAGCGGCTGTGCCTGCCCGAACACCTCGACGGGAGGGCCGGCGGCAACCGGGCGGGACCGGACGTGGTCTGTCAGTTGGCCGCCGGCAACGATCTGGAGGCCGTTCAAGCCTGGCTGGCCGAGTTTGGCGACTCGCCGCAGACCTTGCGCAATTACCGCAAGGAAGCCGAGCGGCTGCTGCTCTGGGCCTTGTTGGAACGGGGCAAACCCTTGTCCGGCCTCACCCGCGAGGACTGCATTCTTTACGAGGCCTTCCTGGTCGACCCGCAACCCCGCGAGCGCTGGTGCGGTCAGAAAGCGCCGCGCTTCAGCCCGCGCTGGCGGCCCTTCGTCGGCCCGTTGAATCCCGCCAGCCGCAAGCTGGCCCTGTTGGTCATCAACGCCTTGCTCAGCTATCTGGTCAAGGCCGGTTATCTGGCCGGCAACCCGCTGGCGCTGGCCCGCCGTCGCGGTCGCGGCCATCAGCCCGCGCGCCAGGTGGAGCGCTTTCTCGAACACGATCAATGGCAAGTCCTGCTGGCCACCGTGGAGGAGCTGCCGCGCGAGGACGACCGCGACCGTCAGCATTACGCCCGCGCCAAATATCTGCTCGCCCTGCTCTATCTGCTCGGCCCGCGCGTCGGCGAAGTCGCCAGCCACGCCATGAACAGCTTCGTCCAGATCCGCGGGCGGTGGTGGTGGCGCGTGGTCGGCAAGGGCCGCAAGGAAGCGCAGGTGCCGGTCAACCAAGACATGCTGCAAGCCCTGCGCGACTACCGCCGCTTCTACGGTCTGTCACCTCTGCCCGCCCCGGACGACGCCACCCCGCTGGTGTTGAACCTCAAGGGCACCGGCGGCATCGGCGACAACATGATTTATCGGATCGTCAAGGAGCTGGTGGCTAAGGCGGCGGCGCGACTGGAAGCGGAAGACCCTTATCAGGCTGAAAAGCTGCGCCGTGCTTCCACCCACTGGTTCCGCCACACCAGCATTACCCATCAGGCCGACGCCGGCATCGACATCCAGTTTTTGCAGCGTAACGCCCGCCACGCCCGCATCGATACCACCGGCCTGTACCTGCACGCCGAAGAAAAGGAGTGGCACGAAACCATGGAACGCCATCGCCTCAAGGAATAAACTCCCACAGCCTTAGGCTGGAAATGCCGTTCGGCCAAGCCACGGTTCGCAACGCGAAAACTCAAGCACATCAGATCGAGGAAATGTTCCCGCATGTCGTCCTACATTAGCGATACCATCAACTATCTCAAGCAAAGCAGCCCCGCCCAGGCCGAGTTCTACCAAGCCACCGAGGAAGTGCTCGCCACCATCAAGCCGCTGCTCGACCGCAATCCCAAATACCGGAAGCACAATATCATCCAGCGCGTCATCGAACCGGAACGGCAAATCCTGTTTCGGGTCGCCTGGTTGGACGATCGCGGCAACGTGCAGGTTAACAAGGGTTATCGCATCCAGTTCAATTCCGCGCTAGGCCCCTACAAAGGGGGGCTGCGCTTCCATCCCAATGTCACCGCCGGCACGATCAAATTTTTGGGTTTCGAGCAGATTTTCAAGAATTCCCTGACCGGCTTGGCCATCGGCGGCGCCAAGGGCGGCTCCAACTTCGACCCCAAGGGCAAGTCCGACGCCGAAATCATGCGGTTTTGCCAGTCGTTCATGACCGAACTGTTCCGCCACATCGGCGACACCATCGACGTGCCGGCCGGCGATATCGGCGTCGGCGGCCGTGAGATCGGTTATCTCTACGGTCAATACAAGCGCCTGACCGGCAGCTACGAAGGCGTGTTGACCGGCAAGGGCTTGAACTGGGGCGGCTCGCTGGCGCGCACCGAAGCCACCGGTTACGGTGCGGTCTATTTCGCCCAGAACATGCTGGCCGAGCGCGGCGCTTCGTTGGAAGGCAAAGTCTGTACGGTTTCTGGTTCCGGTAATGTCTCCATCTACACCGTCGAAAAACTATACCAAGTCGGCGCCAAACCGGTCACGGTCAGCGATTCCAACGGCATGATTTACGACGAGCGCGGTATCGATCTGAACCTGCTCAAGCGGGTCAAGGAAGTCGAGCGCGCCCGTCTCACCCGCTACGCCGAGGAGCGGCCAAGCGCGGTCTACACGCCGGTCGAGAACTACCCCGCCGGCCGCAACGGCGTCTGGAGCGTACACTGCGACGCCGCCTTCCCCAGCGCCACCCAGAACGAGGTGAGCGTCGAAGACGCCAAGGAACTGTTGAAAAACGGCTGCATCTGCGTCGCCGAAGGCGCCAACATGCCGTCCTCGCCAGAAGCCATCGATACCTTCCTGGCTTCCGGCATCGCCTACGGCCCGGCCAAGGCCGCCAACGCCGGCGGCGTTGCCACCAGCCAGCTCGAAATGAGCCAGAACGCCAGTATGCTGCAATGGACCTTCGAGGAAGTCGACGCCAAGCTCAAGCGGATTATGGAGCACATCTACCGCACCGCCAGCGAAACTGCCAAGGAATACGGCGCGCCCGGTAATCTGGTGCTCGGCGCCAACATCGCCGGTTTCCGCAAGGTCGCCGACGCCATGATCGATCAAGGCGTCGTTTGATCCTTTAAAAACCCCGCCGCCGACTCTCTGCTCGCTCAGACCGGCGGCTTCACGCTATTGTCCCGTCGGGTTCATCACTCCACGAGCGAAGTGGAGGTGATGTCCGTCGGCCCCGCGAGGCTTTCGGCGACAAATTCCGGTCGGGGTATCGGCACGCCCCGGAGGCCGGAGGATTTGCGGTCTCACGAATGGCTGGCCCTCAGCGTCCTGCCGAAACCGTGGACTTTACCGCTGCTGCGAAACGGCAGGACGCTGAATGTCCGAAGGAACTCGCGCTGGCCGACGCCGGGATCGCGGCGCTGCCCGAACCGCTGGCGCGGGCCGAATTGGAACTGGGCCAGCTCGTCCGGCTGCTGCCCGCTCACCGGCTACCCGTGCTGCATTTCCATGCGGTTTATCTCGGCAACTTGGCTCCGCCCGCCAAGACGCGCGCATTCATCGATTTGGCCAAGGAACGGATTCGGGACCGACTGTAGCGGCCGAGATCGCCGCCGCGCGGCGAGCGCGCGAATTTTCAAGCCTGAGCCCCATGCCAGCCCAACGGAAATCCAGCCCAACGGTTGCGCGAACCCGTTGCGGATCGGTAACATAGAATGTTCTAGCTTTTTAGATTTTATACGGGGCCCGCCGTCGGGTTCCGACCGGGCACGGAAGCCGCGTCAGCCGCTGTTATCGAGGAATCGCCATGAGCTTGACCCACCTCCCTCCTCCCCAAGGACTCTACGACCCGCGCAACGAACACGATTCCTGCGGTATCGGTTTTGTCGTCGATATCAAGAATCGCAAAAGCCATCAGCCCATTCGCCAGGGTATGGAAATTCTGGCCAATCTCAGCCATCGCGGCGCGGTGGGTGCGGATCCGCTGGCGGGTGACGGAGCCGGGATTCTGGTGCAGTTGCCCGATGCGTTCCTACGCGCCGAGTGCGCTGGCCTGGACATCACTCTGCCCGCCCCTGGTGACTATGCCGTTGGCATGATTTTCCTGCCCCGCGATAGCCAAACCCGCGCCCAGAGCGAAGCTGCCCTGGAACGCACGGTCACCGCTGAAGGCCAGATATTCCTGGGTTGGCGCGATGTACCCACTGACAATTCCTGTCTAGGCTACAGCGTGCGCCCCTCCGAACCGGTGGTGCGCCAGGTTTTTATCCAGCGGGGCGAACATTGTCCGGATACCGCCGCTTTCGAGCGCAAGCTGTTCGTGATTCGCAAGCAGACCCATCACGCCATCTGGGATCGTGAGCTGCTCGGCAGTCAGCAGTTCTATGTCGCCTCGCTGTCCTCGCGCATCCTAGTCTACAAGGGCATGATCCTGGCGCGTAACCTGGGCGTCTATTACCCCGATTTACGCGATGAGCGCCTGCAATCCGCGCTAGCGTTGGTGCATCAGCGTTTTTCCACTAATACCTTTCCCTCCTGGGCGCTGGCGCATCCCTTTCGTTACCTGTGCCACAACGGCGAAATCAACACCCTGCGTGGCAACATCAACTGGATGCTGGCCCGCCGCCACAACATGAAATCCAGCCTGCTCGGCGCGGATTTGGACAAGCTGTGGCCCTTGATCGGTGATGGCGCCTCCGATTCCGCCACCTTCGACAACGCCCTGGAGCTGCTGCTGGCCGCCGGTTACTCGCTGCCGCACGCCATGATGCTGATGGTACCGGAGGCCTGGGCCGATAATCCGCTGATGGATCCCCAACGCCGCGCCTTTTACGAATACCACGCCGCCTTGATGGAACCCTGGGATGGCCCCGCCGCCATCGCTTTCACCGACGGCCGCCAGATCGGCGCGACCCTGGATCGTAATGGCTTACGCCCGGCGCGCTACATCGTCACCGATGACGATCAGGTCATCATGGCCTCTGAGATGGGCGTGCTGTCGATCCCGGAAGAGAAGATCATCAAGAAATGGCGGCTACAACCCGGCAAGATGCTGTTGATCGACCTGGAACAGGGCCGCATCATCGACGACGCCGAAATCAAGGCCCAGCTGGCCGCCGCCGAACCCTATCAAACCTGGCTGGACGCAACCCAAATTCGCTTGCAGGATTTGCCGACTGAAATCGGCCCGATGGCGCCCGACCCACGCACCCTGCTCCGCCGCCAGCAAGCCTTCGGCTATACCCAGGAAGATGTTCGCGCCTTTCTCAACCCTATGGCCTTGACCGGCGAAGACCCGATCAGCTCCATGGGCCGCGATATTCCGCCCGCAGTGTTGTCCGACCGGCCCAAGCTGCTCTACGACTACTTCAAGCAAAAATTCGCCCAGGTCACCAATCCGCCGATTGACCCAATCCGCGAAGAGCTGGTGATGTCACTAGTGTCCTTTATCGGCCCGCGTCCCAACTTACTGGAGCCGCACAGCGCCGGCAACCAAAAGCGGCTGGAGGTCAAGCGCCCCATCCTCGCTAATGTCGATCTGGAGCGGATTCGCCGCATCGAATTTCATGTGGATCGCGCCTTTCGCACCCGCACCCTGAGCATGTGTTATCCCGTAGAGCGTGGTGCCGAAGGCATGGCGCGGGCGCTGGAAGACTTGTGTCGTGAGGCTGCGGATGTGGTGCGGCGCGGCGACAATATCCTGATCCTCTCCGACCGGGGTTTGGACGCCGATCACATCGCCATCCCCGCCCTGCTGGCGACCGCCGCAGTTCACCATCACCTGAGCCGGGCGGGCTTGCGCACCGAAGTGGGCCTGGTGGTGGAAACCGGCGAAGCCAAGCGGGTGCATGATTTTTGCCTATTGGCTGGTTACGGCGCGGAGGCCATCAATCCCTGGTTGGCGTTCGATACCCTGTCCTCCAGTCTGGCACAAACCGCCCCAACCGTGCCCGAAGAGAAAGCGCACGAGTATTACACCAAGGCGATCTCCAAAGGCATTCTCAAGGTGATGTCCAAGATGGGCATTTCCACCTATCAATCCTACTGTGGGGCGCAGATTTTTGAGGCGGTGGGGCTGGCCGCCGAGTTCGTGCAGCAGTATTTCACTGGCACCCAAGGGGTGATTGAAGGCGTTGGCCTGAATGAGATCGCCCATGAAGCCGCCACGCGCCACCGCCAAGCCTTTGGTGATGCGCCGCTGTACCGTGAAGCTCTGGATGTAGGCGGTGAATTAGCGTTTCGCATACGCGGTGAACACCACGCTTGGACGCCGGAAACCGTGTCGCTGCTCCAGCACGCGGTCCGCTCCGGCGACTACGCCCAGTTCAAGCGTTACAGCCACGCGATGAACGATCAGCGCGACCATCTGCGCAATCTGCGGGGTCTGTTTGAACTGCGCTTCTCCACTCAGCCATTATCGCTCGACGAAGTGGAACCGGCCAGTGAGATCGTCAAGCGCCTGGCCACTGGCGCGATGTCGTTTGGCTCGATTTCCTGGGAAGCGCACACCACCCTCGCCATCGCCATGAACCGCTTGGGCGCGAAATCCAACACCGGCGAAGGTGGCGAAGACCCAGTGCGTTACGCGCCGCTGGAATCCGGCGATTCGGCCCGTTCCGCCATCAAGCAGGTCGCCTCTGGCCGCTTTGGGGTGACTGCGGAATATCTGGTCAATGCCGATATCCTGCAAATCAAGATGGCCCAAGGGGCCAAACCGGGCGAGGGCGGGCAACTGCCCGGCCATAAGGTCAATGAATGGATCGCGCGGGTGCGCCATTCCACACCCGGGGTTGGCCTGATTTCGCCACCGCCCCACCACGACATCTATTCCATCGAAGATCTGGCGCAACTGATTTTTGATCTAAAAAATGTCAACCCAAAAGCCGCTATCAGCGTCAAGCTGGTGTCCGAAATTGGCGTCGGCACCGTAGCGGCGGGTGTGGCCAAGGCCCACGCCGATCATGTCACCATCTCCGGTGAGGACGGCGGCACGGGCGCAAGCCCCTTGACCTCCATTCATAATGCCGGTTCGCCTTGGGAAATCGGCCTGGCTGAGACCCACCAAACGTTGGTGCGCAACCACTTGCGCGGGCGTATCGCCGTGCAGGTGGATGGCGGCTTGCGCACTGGGCGTGATGTGATTATCGGCGCGTTGCTCGGCGCGGACGAATTTGGGTTTGGCACCGGCGCGCTGATCGCGGCTGGTTGCATCATGATGCGCAAATGCCATCTCAATACCTGTCCGGTCGGTGTTGCCACCCAGGATGAAGAGTTGCGCAAGCGCTTTCCCGGTCAGCCGGCCCATGTGATTAACTTCTTTACCTTCCTGATTCAGGAAGTCCGCGAGCTGATGGCGCAACTGGGTTTCCGCACCTTCGATGAAATGATCGGCCGCGCCGACCGTCTGGATATGCGCCGGGCGATCCATCATTGGAAAGCGCGCGGTCTGGACTTCAGCCGTCTGCTGGCGATGCCGCAAGCGCCACCGGGCGTCGCGGTCTATCACTGCGAGGATCAGAATCATGGTTTAGCAAATGTGCTGGATCATCGGCTGATCGCCCAGGCCCGCCCGGCGCTGGAAGCGCGGCAACCGGTACAGATGGAAGTGGCGGTGCGTAATAGCGACCGCACGGTTGGAGCCATGCTCTCCGGGCAGGTGGCGCAACGCTATGGCCACGCGGGTTTACCCGCCAATACCATTCAGGTCAACCTCACCGGTTCAGCCGGGCAAAGCTTCGGTGCGTTCCTAGCCCGCGGCGTGACACTGGAGCTGGACGGCGAGGCGAACGACTATGTCGGCAAGGGTCTGTCCGGGGGTCGGATTGTGGTACGTCCGCCGGATGCCAGCGGTCGCCGCGCTGAGGAGCACATTATCGTCGGCAATACCGTCCTGTACGGTGCTATCGCCGGAGAATGTTATCTGCGTGGCGTCGCAGGCGAGCGTTTTGCTGTGCGCAACTCCGGCGCAATAGCGGTTGTGGAAGGGGTGGGCGACCACGGCTGTGAATACATGACCGGCGGCATCGTAGTGGTGCTAGGTCAGACCGGCCGCAATTTTGCAGCGGGCATGAGCGGCGGCATCGCTTACGTGTTGGATGAAAGCGGCGATTTCGCCCGGCGCGCCAATCAGGCCATGGTAGCGTTGGAGCCATTGGCGGATTTGGAAGCATTGGCGACCGAAGATTGGAGCGCTTTGGCCCAGTTCGAATTGCCGGATGACCTGCTGCAGCGCGATGCGCGGCGTTTGCAGATTCTAGTGGCCCGCCATGCCCTGTATACCGGCAGCGTGCTGGCTCACCGCATTTTGGAGTGCTGGGATACGCTGACACCAAAATTTGTCAAGATTATGCCGCTGGATTATCGCCGGGCTTTGCAGGAGTTGCGGGCTAGGGCACCCGTCCCTCGGCGTGATGCCCAGCCAACCGAGCTGGTGGGAGTGTGAGTCATGGGTAAGCCGACCGGATTTCTGGAAATTTCTCGCCACGAACATGGCTACGATCCCGTCGCGGAGCGGGTGAACCACTTCCGCGACTTTGTGGTGCCGCTACCGGAGGCCGGTGTGCGCGAGCAGGCCGCCCGCTGCATGGACTGCGGGATTCCTTACTGTCATCGGGGCTGTCCAGTTCACAACATCATCCCCGACTGGAACGATCTGGTGTACCGCGACCTTTGGCGGCAGGCGCTGGAGGTCTTGCACTCCACCAACAACTTCCCGGAATTTACTGGCCGCATTTGTCCAGCGCCGTGCGAGGCGTCCTGCACCCTCAATTTCAACAGCCAGGCGGTCACGATCAAGGATATTGAATGCGCCATCATCGATAAAGGCTGGGCCGAGGGCTGGGTGCAGCCGCAAATCGCCGTCCACCGCACTAGCAAGCGCGTCGCAGTGATTGGTTCTGGCCCCGCCGGGCTGGCGTGCGCTCAGCAATTGGCGCGCGCCGGCCATATGGTGGTGGTATTCGAGAAGAATGATCGCATTGGCGGCCTGCTGCGCTACGGTATTCCAGATTTTAAATTGGAAACCCGACTCATTGACCGCCGTTTGGCGCAAATGCGGGCCGAAGGGGTTGAATTCCGTCCCAACAGCCATGTAGGAGTGGACATCCCGGCGCGGGCTTTGCTGGCCGAGTTCGACGCTGTGGTGCTGGCCGGTGGTTCTGAATTGCCGCGTGATTTGCCAGCGCCAGGCCGGGCCTTAGGCGGCATTCACTTCGCCATGGATTTTCTGACCCAGCAGAACCGCCGGGTGGCGGGTGCGAAAATTGCCGGAGCCGAGATCCTAGCCACGGATAAACACGTCGTGGTTATCGGCGGTGGCGATACCGGTTCCGATTGTGTCGGCACCTCCATTCGTCAGGGCGCACGTTCCGTCACCCAACTGGAAATCATGCCCAAGCCGCCGCTGCACGAAAACAAACTGCTCACCTGGCCCAACTGGCCACTGAAACTGCGCACCTCCACCTCCCACGAGGAAGGCTGCGAACGGGATTGGGCGGTGACCACCAAACAATTTATTGGCCAGGAGGGCCAGGTCACCGCCATACAAATCGCTCGGCTGGAATGGCGCGAGGACCAGGGTCGGCAAATTATGGTGGAAATCCCAGATAGCGCCTTCGAAATCAAGGCTGATCTGGTGTTATTGGCGATGGGTTTCACTCATCCGGTGCACAGCGGCCTGCTGGTCGATCTGGGTGTGGCGTTGGACCCACGCGGCAATGTCTGTGCGACCGAAGACGACTATCAGACCTCGGTCAATAAAATCTTTACCGCTGGCGACATGCGGCGCGGCCAATCATTGGTGGTTTGGGCGATCCGCGAAGGCCGACAATGCGCCCGCGCGGTTGATCAATATTTGATGGGAAATTCCGAATTGCCGCGCTAGTCAGTAGCCGGGCGAGCAGAGGCGCTAGTCTCGATATGCAGCCTTTCGAGCCATGGAGTCTCTTCTAGCAGGTAGAGGCAATCTAGCAGCTTCACTTGTAAGCTGCCTGGTCCCTCTGCTTGCTGGGCTGCCATTTCCCCCGCCACCCCCAATAGGGCCAATCCGGCTACAGTGGCGCTGAACGCATCGCGTTCTACGCCCAGAAAGGCCCCAATGAGCGCGGTCGCTGAGCACCCCAAGCCGGTTACCCGCGCCATCATCGGGTGACCATTGTGGATTTCTGTTAGACGCTTGCCGTCAGTGATGTAATCAACGGTGCCGGTCACCGCCACCACCGCGCCGGTTTCCAGCGCCAACGTGCGCGCGGCTTCCACGGCGGTTTCTGAACGATCCGTGCTATCTACTCCCCGCCCCTGCCCGCTCTGAGCTTGTTGCGTCAGAGCCAATATCTCGGAACCGTTGCCACGGATCACGTTAGGCTGTAGCCGCGTTAGCGCGCTGGCCGCCGCGCGGCGGTAGGGTGTCGCCCCAGCTCCGACCGGATCGAAAACCCAGGGGATACCCGCCGTTCGCGCCCGCGCCACCGCCAGCTTGGCCGCTGCGATCTGCTCTGAGTGTAAAGTACCGATATTCACCACCAGAGCCTGACTCAGCGCCACGAAGTCTTCCACTTCATCACAGGAATGCACCATGGCTGGCGATGCACCGATGGCGAGTAAGGCATTAGCAGTGTTGTTCATCACCACCAAGTTAGTGATGTTATGCACCAGTGGTTGCCGCGTCCGCACCGCTTGCAGTAAAACCCTCATGCTCTCGGCGTTCATGGTTCTTTCACCTGTCAAAAATGGGATTGTGCTGTTCCGTCACGCGCACGTAAGCCACCCAAAATATCCTGCACGGTATTGGCCACCAGACCGCGATATAGCGGTGCATAATCCGCGCCGCGCCAGGGCTAACGCCATGGCGCAAGTGCCGACGGTATCCATATTGGCGATCATCACCGGGTCGGTAATTCCTATCCAGCCGTGGCCGATATGGCGAAATTTGAAGCTGCGCTCCAGGCTAACTTGCGCACGGCTGCTGAGAGTCGCCCGCTTGGGCTAAATCAGTACATCCTTTCAGATCGGTTTCGATGCGCACCTTACGCCCGTCCGTAGAGTTGCAGCAGATGGCGGTAGTGCGCTGCGGTGTGCAGCTGCACTTGCTCCCATCCAAACCGCCAACGCCAGTTGCCCTCCGCAATGCCGGGCTGGTTCATCCGATCCGCGCCGCCCAGGGCTAGCACATCTTGCATGGGTAGCATGGCCAGCCGTGCTACGGAGGCCAACGCCGCCCGGATCAATAACTCCGGCATCTGCTCCGCCGTACCGCCCAGGTATTCCAAAACATGGGTCCGCGTTCCAGCATCCACCTCCGCAAACCAGCCCAGCGTTGTGTTGTTATCGTGCGTACCGGTGTAGATCACCGCGTTGCCAACATGGTGGTGCGGCAAGTAAACATTGGCGGCATCGCCGCCAAAGGCGAAATGCAGCACTTTCATGCCCGGTAGACCGTGCGCGTCGCGCAGGACCTCAACTTCCGGCGTGATGATGCCCAAATCTTCGGCGACAAGAGGTAGATCGCCAAATTCTTCACGCAACGCCCGAAACAGGGCATCACCCGGTGCGCGTCGCCATTGCCCAGAAACGGCGGTTTCCGCATCCGCCGGAATCTCCCAATAGGCTTCCAGGCCCCGAAAATGGTCAATACGCAATAAGTCAAATTGGGTTAATTGCGTGCGTAGGCGCTGCTTCCACCAGGTAAAACCATCAGCTTGCATGCGCTCCCAGGCGTAATGCGGATTACCCCACAACTGGCCGGTTTCCGAGAAATAATCCGGCGGCACTCCAGCCACGACTTGGCGTCGCCCAGCGCCATCCAGCAAAAAGGCCTCCCGAGAGGCCCACACATCGGCGCTGTCGTAACCTACAAACAGGGGAATATCACCAAACATCAGGATGCCGTGCGTGTTGGCGTACTGCTTGAGGCTGGCCCATTGTCGATAAAACAGAAATTGTTCAAATTGCGCTTGGTGGATAGCGGCAGCGTGCTGTTGGCGCGCTGCCGCCATAGCCGTTGGATCGCGGTCACGCAATGCGCTGGGCCAGTCGAACCAAGCCCGCTGGCCATTGGCAGCCCGTAGCGCCTGATACAGCGCGTAGTCATCGAGCCAGTGGCACTGTTGCCGCAGGAAGCTTTCATACGCCGCTTGCTCTTTCTCAACTGCGGCCGGAAAGCTCTGGCCTGCTTCGCTTAAGCGCCGTTGCCGATAGGCCCAGCCCTCTTCACCCGCCTCCGGGCCGCCGTCGGCTTGCAACCAGCCCGCTTCGATTAAGGGCTGCAAGGCGATCAAGCGAGGATTGCCGGCATGAACCGATTGCGCCGAGTACGGTGACAGGTCGTTGTGGGTTGGCCCCAGAGGCAAGGTTTGCCAGATCGTGAATCCGCACGCGGCCATGAACTCCACGAAACGGTATGCATCAGGCCCCAAGTCGCCATTGCCATAGCCTCCTGGCAGTGAAGTTGGATGCAAAAGCAATCCCGCTCGCCGACGGGCCAATGGCGAATCCATAGTCATCATGGTGAACCTCTGTGGTGAACCGCGCTCCGCTGATGCAGACGGCGGGAATGAAATAGCTGGGATTGTCGTTAGTTATTTGGTGCTAGTGGTCATTAAATGCATGGACTGAAAGTGCGTCTGGACTACTACTGGATGTAGAGAGTATTGCTCAGCGAATGCGCTGTAATTCCTGGCCCAGCATTTCGCGGGTAATCAAGACCACGCCTTTCTCGGTGCGGTAAAAGCGCCGCGCATCCTCGTCTGCATTCTCCCCGACCACTGTTCCCGGTGGAATGGCGCATCCTCGGTCGATAATGACCTTGCCAAGATGGCAATAACGGCCAATATCCACTTCTGGCAGCACGACGGCATCACGCAGCTGCACGAAGGAACGTACTTGAACTTGAGGAAACAACAGCGAATGTTTCACATAAGCGCCAGAGATAATACAACCATCCGCCACCATCGAATCCACCGCCATCCCGCGGCGCCCTTCATCGTTAAAAACGAACTTGGCGGGTGGCAATTGCTCCTGATAAGTCCAAATGGGCCAGTCTTCATCGTATAAATTTAATTCTGGATCTATGCTGACTAACTCCATATTGGCTTCCCAAAAAGCGTCCACGGTACCCACGTCACGCCAATAACTCTGCGTCTTAGTTTGCACGTCGCGAAAAGGATAAGTCACTACCCGATGGTGCCCCAGCAGGCGGGGCAAGATATCCTGGCCAAAATCGTGGCAAGAATTAGTTTGCTCGGCATCCTCGATTAAGCACTTATACAGGAATTGGGTATTGAATACATAAATTCCCATCGAGGCGAGCGCTGTGTCTTCTCGGTTTGGCAGCGTCTCCGGGTGTTGCGGTTTTTCGGCGAAACGAATGACTTCTTGCTGGTCGTTCACTGTCAGCACGCCAAAATCGCGCGCGCGCTCCCGGTTAACTTCAACGCTCCCCACGGTCAGATCCGCTTTGTTTGCTAGATGGTGCGCCAACATCGGGCCATAATCCATCTTATAGATGTGATCGCCCGCCAGAATGAGCACGAAATCGGGATCATGATGGCGGATAATATCCAGATTCTGATAAACCGCATCAGCGGTGCCTTTGTACCAGGACGCTTCATCCAGGCGCTGCTGGGCCGGTAACAGCTCCACGAACTCACCAAATTCACCGCGTAGAAACCCCCAGCCGCGCTGGATATGCTGGATTAGCGAGTGCGCCTTGTACTGGGTGAGTACGCAGACCCGCCGAATGCCGGAGTTAATGCAGTTAGATAATGGAAAGTCAATGATTCGATACTTGCCACCGAAGTGGGTCGCTGGTTTCGCACGCCAGAGTGTGAGTTGCTTGAGCCGACTGCCGCGCCCACCCGCCAGGATCAGCGCCAGCGTTTCGCGTGTCAAGCGACTAACAAAACGGGAAGTGATGGCGGCGCTCATGCGCTTAACTGTCCTCTCTGCTATGCTAGTAAGATTTTCGGGGTTACTGTCGGTAGATGGAAAGGCGGTTACAACCTCATAACCTTAATCATAGTCGGTTTAAAGGCGGTTTTGGCCATCAGGAGCGTTTTGGGCGAAGAATCGCGGGATGATCGACCCAGCGCCGGAACTTCACAGCTTCGATGATGCACGCTGACGATAAGAGTTACCCTCCTTCGAGTTTGGATCCAGCAGCCGTAGATCGGCTACGGGCTGAGGCGGTCCTGTTGAGTCGGGGACTTCACCCTGATCCTGGCTCGGTGCTGGGACGGCATGGCGATCATAGGATGGCTATCGTGTGGGCCTTGCTGCCTGGAATCGAGCATCCGCGCTTGCTAGAGGTCGACCAACCGCTGCGGCGGCTAGGCGCTACGGATTTGTTTGAGTGGCATGGCGCAGCGTATCACTTGCCCCCACACTACCGATTCTCTTGGGTCGACGCTGCTGAAAAGATCAGAGTTGTTTACGATCCGTATAGCTTTTCTCCACAATTGAATTCTTCGGATATTCATTTATTTAATGAGGGGTTGCATTCGCGCGCTGATCTTATGTTGGGCGCGCATCCGCGCGTGGTTGACGGAATCCATGGTGTCTTGTTTGCGGTGTGGGCACCAAACGCTGCTCAAGTGAGTGTCGTGGGCGATTTCAATGACTGGAGCCATCTGCGCCATCCACTGCGCCATCGGGATGGTGTGTGGGAACTCTTCATTCCGGACATTGGCGCGGGAGAGCGCTACCAATTTGCCATCCGGGTGCGGGAGACGGGGGAGTGGCGGCGTAAAAGTGATCCTTATGGGCGCTCGTTCGAGCGTCGGCCAGCCACGACGGCCATTGTAGCGGGTGATACGCCCTACCTCTGGGGCGATGCGGCATGGATGGCGCGGCGGCGGCGCGACTGGTGGCTGTGTGAGCCGCTGAGCATCTATGAAGTTCATCTTGGGTCATGGCAAAGAGCGGAGGATGGCGAGTACCTGAATTACCGAGAGTTGGCGCGACGGCTGGTCACCTATGTTAGGGCCTTGGGCTTTACTCATATTGAATTGATGCCGATTACCGAACACCCTCTGGATGACTCTTGGGGTTATCAGACCACAGGCTACTTTGCCCCTACGAGTCGGCATGGCGATTTGCGTGACTTTTGCTGGTTCGTTGATTATTGCCATCAAGCCGACCTTGGCGTCATTCTGGATTGGGTGCCGGGGCATTTTCCCAAGGATGCGCACGGGCTGGCCCAGTTTGATGGCGCGCATTTGTATGAACATGAAGATCCGGAGCGGCGCGAGCAACGGGGCTGGGGTACCCTGTCCTTTGATTACGGCCGTAACCAGGTCAAAAACTTTTTGGTGGCCAGTGCCTGTTTCTGGCTGGAAGAGTGTCATCTGGATGGGTTGCGCGTGGATGCAGTCGCTTCCATGCTCTATCTTGATTACGATCGTGAGTCTGGGGCGTGGGTGCCTAATCTGTTTGGCGGTAATGAGAATCTGGAGGCGGTGGCTTTTTTGCGTGAGCTGAACCATGTGATTGATCGTCGCTATCCGGGGGTGGTCATGATTGCCGAAGAATCAACGGCGTGGCCTCTGGTGACTCGCCCTGCTTGGACTGGCGGCTTGGGATTTGGTATGAAATGGAATATGGGTTGGATGCACGATATCTTGGAATATCTGATGATTGAGCCATCCCTGCGTTGCCAGTACCATGAATTGTTGACCTTCGGCCTTTTATATGCTTTCACTGAAAATTTTATGCTGCCTCTATCGCATGATGAGGTGGTTCATGGTAAAGGTTCGCTGCTTGCTCGGATGCCAGGAGATCGTCGTCAGCGTTTTGCAAGTTTGCGTTTGCTTTATCTGTGTATGTGGACTTATCCAGGCAAGAAGCTTTTATTCATGGGCAATGAAATCGCCCAGGAGCGGGAATGGAATTTTGCTGGAGTTCTGGATTGGGACAGTCTGGAGCATAGAGAGCATCGTGGAATTCAGGCTTTAGTAGGCGACCTTAACCGCCTCTATGGCTCCATGAGCAGTCTGCATGGTTTGGAGTTTGGTCAGGAAGGTTTCGAATGGCTGGATTGCCATGATGCGAACCGTTCTGTGGCGGCTTATTTGCGCCGGGGTGGCGCGGACGAGTTTGTGTTAGTGATGCTAAACTTTTCGGTAGTCGCCTGTCCTGATTATCGGGTTGGGGTGCCGCAGGCTGGTGTTTATCGGGAGGTGCTGAACTCTGATGCCGCTTTATATGGTGGCGATGGGGGGACGAGTGGCGTGGTGTATGCGGATCCAGTACCCCATATGGGCTATCCTTGCTCTCTGGTTTTGAATCTCCCCCCGTTGAGTGGGTTACTGCTGGTTTTTGCCGGTTTGTATCAGAGTCGTGGTCAATCTCTGCATGATGGCATTATGTAGCGATGTGCGCGGTGGGCGCTTTGGCTGGCTGCCAGGGTTGACGCTGTGAAGTTACAGCAACTTCGCTATCTGATTGCTATTGTTCGTAATAACTTGAATATCTCTGCTGCTGCCGAGAGCTTATATACTTCGCAACCTGGGATTAGTAAACAACTGCGCTTATTGGAAGAAGAGTTGGGAGTTGAGTTATTTAGTCGTAATGGCAAACACCTTACTGAGATAACGCCTATTGGTCGGCACATCATTGCCAGGGTGGAAAGCATACTGCGTGAAGTGAATAATATTCAGATTTTAGCGGAGGAATATCGAGATGACCGACGTGGTGGATTGTCCATTGCCACGACGCATACTCAGGCGCGCTATGCCCTGCCTCCAGTGATTAGGCTGTTTCGGGAGCGCTATCCCTTAGTCACTTTGCAGATTCATCAGGGTTCTCCAGCCCAGATTGCTGATTTGGTGCAGTCTGGTGGAGTAGATTTTGCAATTGCTACGGAGGCAATGGAACTATTTGATGGTTTGGTGATGATGCCTTGCTATGTGTGGCGTCGTTGTGTGTTGGTGCCGCGTGATCATCCGCTGGTGACGGTGGAGCGCCTGAGTTTGCGTGATGTAGCTGCTTATCCGTTGGTGACTTATGTGTTTGGTTTTACTGGGCGTTCCCAATTAGATGAGGCTTTTCGTAGTGCGCAGCTGAAACCGTTGGTCGTTTTTACCGCTACGGATGCTGATGTGATTAAAACTTATGTTCGGTTAGGTATGGGTATCGGAATTGTGGCCTGGATGGCTTATGATGAGAATCAGGATACTGACTTGGTGCGTTTAGATGCGAGTCATCTTTTTGCCTCTGGCGTGACTAAAATTGGCTTCCGGCGCGGTATGTTTTTGCGGTCTTATATGTATGACTTTATTGAGCTGTTTGCTGCGCACTTAACGCGAGATCGGGTGCGCATGATTGAGAAGCTGCAAAACCCTGAGGAGGTGAGTGTTTTGTTGGAGCGGGTGGTATTGCCAGTGTTATAGTTTTTTAGTTTATGTTATGAGGTGATGATATAAGAAGGAGATATTAATGAACGCTTCGCCAATCTCTATTCGGATCACCTTGTTGGCCAGTTTTGAGACTTTACTGGCGCAGCTCGATGCGTTTTGCACGACAATTCGGCAAGAAACTACCCTGCCAATCTGGGTTTCGCGCACCGAAACGGAGTCAGCGGACCACCTGGAGATGCGCCGGAAAGCCATCTGGCTTTACCGCGCGCTTTGGTATGAAGACAGCCAGGATGGGCGTGAGACCTTGACCTGCCCCGGCATCGTCGGGGCCAGCGCGGAGAATTTAGCGGCTGCGCGCTCCTGTAACGCTGCCAAAGACGCTTTCAAAAGCGCCGTACTGGCGCTCAAAGCGTTAGACCGGACGGAAACCCGGAGTGCGCTGGCTGATTTGCATCGACGTTGGCAGAGCGTGGCAGTCACCATGCGCCGCATGGGAGCGGCTCGCCTGAACCTGAAACAGGCGTACCGGCATGTGCCGTTACTGGAGCGCCGCCCCCTCAAGATCGGCTTTACCTGGTCAAAACAGGGTCGCGTGATCCAGCGTACCAGCGTGGCGACTGCGCGTCACCTGCTGGAGCAACGGCTGGCGACCCCACAAGTGCGACGCGAATTGCAACAGCTCGCCACCCTGGCCGATGAGGAAATGCTGGCGCGCGTGCGCGGCGTTTGTCCCCATCTGCGGGCGAATGTTGTTTTTCCGGGATCGGAACCCGGCGAGGTCTCGCGTCGCCTGATGCAGGCTCCGCTGCCCATTCTGGTGCCATTGCAGCCAGGCGAAGTTCTACCCGACTTCGTGCCGGTCGCGCCCTACCCACCCGCCAGTCCCCGCCTGCGCCGGGCTGATGTGCGCATTGAGGACGAGCCTTTTCTCCCCTCCATTCGGGTGCATCGCTATCGCTGTCCTTATCGAAGCACGTCGGCCGCCGCTAAAATCGCCTAAACTTCCTTGAAACCCTCATCCCTTATCCTGCTCAGGAGACCGTTCTCATGTCTGCTCGCGCCCGCGTCTGGCCCGGTAAATCGTATCCACTCGGCGCAACCTGGGACGGCAAGGGCGTCAATTTTGCGCTGTTTTCGGCCCATGCCGAAAAGGTCGAGCTGTGTCTGTTCGATTCCTCAGGCCAGCGTGAAATCGAGCGGCTCACGCTGCCTGAAAATACCGACCAAGTTTGGCATGGTTACGTTCCTGGCCTCTGGCCTGGCGCTTTGTACGGCTATCGAGTATCCGGCCCTTATCAACCAGAGCTGGGCCACCGCTTCAATCATCACAAATTGCTGCTCGATCCCTATGCCAAACAGTTTTACGGTGCGCTACACCTGCGTGATGAGCATTGTGGTTACCAGGTCGGCCACCGTGACGCCGACCTGTCGTTTGACGTCCGCGATAACGCTCGCGATATGCTTAAGTGCATGGTGGTGGATGCCAGCTTCAACTGGCAGGGCGATCGCCAGCCAGCCATTCCTTGGCACAAAACCATCATCTACGAAACCCATGTCCGGGGCTTCACCATTCGCCATGAAGGCATCCCCCTCCATCAGCGCGGCTCTTTTGCTGGCCTGGCCCATCCTGACATCATCCAGTATCTCCGCGCCCTGGGCATTACCGCTGTGGAGTTAATGCCGGTGCATGCCTTTGTCGATGACCGGTTTCTCGCCGACAGCGGCCGACGCAATTACTGGGGCTACAGTACCCTGTGCTTCTTTGCGCCGGAACCGCGTTATTTAAGCGGTGGCAATCTGGCCGAATTCAAAACCATGATCCAGCGCCTGCATGATGCAGGCATCGAAGTCCTGCTGGATGTGGTCTACAACCACAGCGCCGAAGGCAACGAATTAGGCCCTACCCTCAGCTTTCGCGGGATTGACAACGCCTCTTATTACCGGCTCAACCCGGATGCCCGCCGTTACTACATCAACGATACCGGCTGTGGCAACACCTTGAATATCACCCACCCTCGCGTCTTACAGATGGTGATGGACAGCCTGCGCTACTGGGTCAATGAAATGCACGTTGATGGCTTTCGCTTCGACCTAGCGGTGACATTGGGCCGGGAGGAATATGGCTATGACCGCGCCGGTGGTTTCTTCGACGCGATTCGCCAGGATCCAGCACTGTCCGGCGTCAAAGTCATCGCCGAACCCTGGGACATCGGCCCCGGCGGCTATCAACTGGGCGGCTTTCCGGCTGGCACCGCCGAATGGAACGACCGCTTCCGCGACACCGTGCGCAAGTTCTGGCGCAGCGATCCAGGCATGCTGCCTATACTAGCGTCTAACCTGCTAGCCTCCAGCGACCTCTTCGATCACGACTGCCGCCGCCCCTGGGCAACGATCAATTATGTCGCCAGTCACGACGGTTTTACCCTAGCCGATTTGGTCAGTTACAACGATCGTCACAATGAGGCCAATGGCGAAGAGAACCGCGACGGTCATCCCTACAATTTTAGTTACAACCACGGCACCGAGGGTCCGACCAGCGATCCAGCCATCCAGCAACTGCGCTTGCGCCAGCGCCGCAACATGCTGGCAACCGTGCTGCTCGCCCAAGGCACCCCCATGCTGCTGGCTGGCGATGAGCGGGGACGCAGCCAACGCGGCAACAATAATGCTTACTGCCAAGACAATGAAATCAATTGGGCGAGCTGGCAACCCTTGGCTTCGGAAGAGCAGGAGTTTTTGGAGTTTTCCCGGCGGCTAATTCATTTGCGTCAGGAACATCCAGTATTGCGCCGGTTCCGTTTTCTGCATGGTTTGCAAACTTCCGCTACCAGTAACCTGCATGATATCGAATGGATCAGTCCGGGCGGCGGTATCATGAGCGATTACCACTGGCAAGAGCCCAAATCCCGTTGCCTGGGCATGTTGCTCGCGGGCGATGCAGGCGAATATCTGACCAGTGATGGTTATTTGGAAACGGACGATACATTATTGGTCGTTTTTAACGCCAGCGCGACCACGCTCCCGTTTCGCCCGCCCACGATTCGCGGTGCCAGTCATTGGCGCTATCTGCTCGATACGGCGCAACCGCAATTGGCCGCTGGCGAAAAAATCCTGGAGATCGGCGGCGATCTTCAAGCGGAATCCCGTAGTGTGGTGGTGTTAGCCCTGGTTATGGCGTCTCCGTGACTGCGGAAGCCACGCTAGAAAAGTTATACAATTATCATTAAATATTCTTTTTGATTACTTATCCGTCCGTTTTATAGTGCGCGGCTCGCGGGTCATGCCCAGCGGGCCGCGCCTATTTTCCCTGTGATTGCTTTGCGGAATCTCCATGCTACCCGCTGCACAACTTCAATACCCAACGCCCCGTTGCCCAGCCTGCTGCGTGGAACGGCTGCCGTGATGCCACGCTTTCGGCAACCCAGCGTACTGCCCGGCTTTGGCCTGACTTTGGGCTTTACCCTCGCCTATCTGGGCTTTATCGTGTTTATTCCCCTGGCGCTGGGGTTCGCACAGGCATTCGAGCTGAGCTTCGCTGAGTTTTGGCGCACGGTGACCGCGCCGCGTGTCGTAGCGTCCTACCAGCTTACTTTTGGGGCGGCCTTCCTGGCTGCGGCGTTCAACGCCCTCTTGGGTTTGATCGTCGCGTGGGTGTTGGTGCGTTATTCCTTTCCCGGCAAACGCCTGGTGGATGCGCTGGTGGACTTGCCGTTCGCGCTACCGACGGCAGTCGCGGGCATTACGCTGGCCACGCTGTATTCCAGCAATGGCTGGATCGGTCAGTACTTCAAGCTGCTGGGCATCAAGGTCGCTTTTACCCCGCTGGGGGTGGTGGTAGCTCTGGTCTTCATCAGCCTGCCGTTTGTCGTGCGCACCGTGCAACCGGTGCTGGAAGATTTGGAGCCGGAAGTCGAGGAAGCTGCCGCCAGTCTGGGAGCAGATCGCTGGCAGATCTTTCGGCGCGTCATTTTTCCAGCACTCCGCCCAGCCCTGTTGACCGGTTTTACCCTGGCTTTCGCCCGCGCCGTTGGGGAGTACGGCTCGGTGATTTTTATCGCCGGCAATCTGCCCATGGTCTCGGAGATCACCTCGTTGCTAATCGTGAGCAAGCTGGAGCAGTACGATTACCGGGGTGCGGCGGCGGTTTCGGTCGTGCTCTTGGTGCTTTCTTTTCTGTTGCTGTTGGTCATTAACCTGCTCCAGCGTTGGGGCCGGATTCGTCAGGGTTGGGAGAAGGCGTCATGAGCCAGGCCACCCGCATCACACCGCAAGCATCCGCCGAACCGGTCTGGGTGCGACGGACACTGCTGACCGTAGCGTTGCTGTTCTTGACCCTCTTTTTATTCGTCCCGCTGCTGGCGGTGTTTTACGAGGCCTTGCGCAAGGGGCTGGGAGTCTATCTGGCGGCGGTTATCGATCCTTATGCCCTGGCTGCTATTCGCTTGACTTTGCTCAGCGCCGCCATCGCCGTGCCGCTGAATCTGCTTTTTGGAGTGGCTGCCGCCTGGGCTATCGCCAAGTTCGAATTTCATGGCAAAAG
Organism: Candidatus Contendibacter sp.; assembly: GCA_049293375.1. Taxonomy (GTDB): domain Bacteria; phylum Pseudomonadota; class Gammaproteobacteria; order Competibacterales; family Competibacteraceae; genus Contendibacter. The sequence continues at coordinate 408 of JBATSQ010000223.1, read as the reverse complement.
CGTACTAATTACCTTGATCGATCTACCGTTTGCGGTCTCACCGGTCATTGCTGGTCTTTTATATGTCTTGCTGTTCGGCGCGCACGGTTGGTTGGGGCCGTGGCTGGGCGCGCGCGATCTCCAGATCATCTTCGCAGTTCCCGGCATCGTGTTGGCAACGGTCTTTGTCACCGTGCCGTTTGTAGCCCGTGAGCTGATTCCGCTCCTGCAAGCGCAAGGCTCCGAGGAGGAAGAAGCCGCTTTAGTGCTGGGTGCCAGTGGCTGGCGCACCTTCTGGCGCATCACCCTCCCCAATATGCAGTGGGGCCTGCTGTACGGCGTAGTGTTGTGCACCGCCCGCGCCATGGGCGAATTCGGCGCGGTGTCGGTGGTCTCTGGCCATATTCGCGGCCTGACCAACACCCTGCC
>JBATSQ010000222.1:0-1900 GCA_049293375.1 Candidatus Contendibacter sp. | reverse complement strand
GGGCGACCCGGATCGCGTGTTACGTATTTACTGGGGACGGCGCTTCGAGGCGGAGGTTGCTCGCGCCTGGCAAATCGCCCGCAATGACAATCAGGACGAGGAGACCTTTGGTGGGCGGGGACTGGCCCAGCAGATAGGCGAGCCGGCGTTTCGTGAAGTGCGGGAACTGCTGGAATATGATCAGCGCGTGGTGCTGGATTTAGACGATGACCGCCTCTGCCGCCAGTTCATCGGCTTCGTCACCTACTTGCGTTACTTCGCTCCAGGGACCCGCGCCTATTTTTTTCCCGCCATCGGGGACTGGGGGGCGCTGGATCACTGGCTGAAAGAGGGGGGGTTGGATTTGCCACCGCCCCGACACAGCCGTCGCTGGCCGCAGCTATTGGCCAAAAGCCGCCCTTCCGGTGTCCACGGCGCGCCGGACTATGAACCGGAACTGCCCATTCGGCTGCCTTTTGGCCGCCACGACCCCGATTTGGCGGATGGCGCGAATACCATTCTGCCCCTGGCGTCGAAGCTGTCATCCAAAATCAGAGTTCACGCGCCGATCACGCACTGGAAATCGCTGGATGGCGAGGAACAGGTGCTACAGGTGGAAGCGCGTTGTCTGAATGCATTGCGGCAGGCTTCGACCTTGACCCGGAAACCGGGTTGGAGAGTTTGGGCCAGTGAGGGCCTGAGAGCGCTCCTGACGCCGATCATCGGACGATTAACCCGTCAACTAGATCGCGGATGGGCGGCCCCGTGGGTATCAGCCGTTGGTCTGCGCCTGTTTCATCACAGCGCACGAATCGCCTTCCGTGCTGAGATGGCCGGTCGTTACGGGACGGCGCTCCGCTACCTGAATATCGCTGCACAGCAATACCAACACATCAACCCTGGGAGTGTCGCCATCACTGACCCGGTTGCTCAGCGCTTGCGGGCGGCGCGGCGGGACCTGATTGAAGCCTTGATCGGTAGCCTCGCCGTGACATGGCGGCTGGATGCGTCGTCCATTCGGATTCTCGAAACCTGGTTACAGCGGCTGCTGAATGAGCCAGAAGCGGCGCAACTCTCCAGCCGACCCTCCCGCCTGTTGGCGGACTTGGAACGGATGAGTCGGGAAGGGCGCACCGAGTATTACCGCCTGCAGCCGATAGCCTGGTTGTGGAGCGGTGGACGAAAACCCCTGCGGCTGGGGCTGCCGTTTCAAGGGTTGCTCAAAGCGTTGCGCACGCTGAATGCGGCGAAAACCCGGCTGGACCAACTCCCCTGGTCCGGGGCGGAAATCGCCTACTTCAGCGCACCCTTGCAGATGCTGGGGGAACGGATTGGTCAACGATTGCGCGAGCCCCTGTTGCCACGCTTGGGTGCTTTGCTCGACAAGGTTGGATTTCTGCCCGCGAACCATCATCAGCGCGTCGCACGGCATCTCCTTCAGGAAGAGTTGTGCGAAATCATCCTGCGGCGCTGGCATCTGCGCTTCACCGACCTGCGCGACGCCGTAGCGCGCAACGAATTGCGATTGCCGGATTCGGGCTGGCGTGAGCTGGTTTTGGGGGATCGGCTGGCGCATTTCGACCGCCAGGCCCGCGCCGCGCTGCCGGGAGTTTATCAACCCGGCGAGTTTTATCTCAAAGGGTTGCAACAACTGAGCGCCCCGCTGTTTGGTTCGGCGCCGGGCCGGGCGATCACCCGGTTTCTGCTGTTGCCCTTTGGCATCGCTTTTATCAGCCTCGAAGCGCTGGCCTATCTGCTCAGCCTGACCCCCATGGCTCAGGAAGCGCTCCATCTGGTCAATGTGGGGTCCGTCCTGGGGGTGGGTGCGGGATGGTGGGCCGCGCTGTACACCAACCGAGGACGTCAAGCGGTCGCAGCACTAGGACGAAGTTGCCAATGGTTGTTTGGCAAGTACCTGTAC
>JBATSQ010000221.1:0-2978 GCA_049293375.1 Candidatus Contendibacter sp. | reverse complement strand
TCCTTGGTGGTGTAGGGCAAATGGCGCACATCACGCAGGCTGCGCAGCTCTTCCGGGCGGGTCAGCCCAACCTCGGCGAGTCGTTGGCGATAGAAGGGCGTTTGCAGCGCCCAGCCTACCGTCTTGCGCAGATTCGTCAGCTGCAAGCGCTCCAGCGCCTCCCGTTCCATGAACTCAATCGCCGGTTGCCAGACCGGTATGCTCATGCGGTTACCTTTCGACGTTAATTTTATGGGTAAATGGTAACATGCCGGTCCCGCGTCGCTGCGCACTGCGCCGAGTTGTCGGCTAGCAAGCGCTCGCGGTCCAAAATCCCTGCGCTCCCGCCGCCAAGCAAAGCTTTTTGAGACGCTTTCCCCTATGCCGACATCCTGTTTGCTCTGGCTGCTCACCCTGCTGTTAGGGCTACCAGTCAGCGGCTGCGCCGCCCAGCCTTTTACGGCAACCCCGATCACGCTGCATGACCAGTCAGGCCACCCTGGCGATGCCTATGGTGGAATCCGCCTGCTCGGCGCGCTTCGATTGGCCGACGCTACCCTGAACGGCGTGCGCTTGTGCGGCTTGTCCGGCTTAGCCTGGGACGAAGGCGCAGGCCTGCTCTACGCCGTTTCCGACCGGGGCGCGCTGTTCCATTTGCGCCCGGAATTCAATGCCCAAGGGTATCTCAATGGAATGCAGGCGCTGGCCGCTTATCCCTTGCGCGACGCCAGCGGCGCGGTGCTCGGAGCGGCCTTCCGTGATGCCGAGGGTCTGACGCTGCGCCCGGACCCGCGCGCGCCCTCCACCACCGAACTCCTGATTTCATTTGAAGGAAAGCCGCGCGTGGCGCGTTACAGCCCAAAAGGTGTATGGCGAGGCGAAGAAACCTTGCCCACTGTGCTGAGCACAGCCAGAAATTATCGGCATAGCAATCAAGGATTAGAGGCCATCGCCCTGACCCCGCGCTGGGGTATGGTGCTGGGAACCGAGGTCCCCTTGCGTGCTGACCCAAAAGGCCTGCTGCGCCTCTTTGCGATGGATGGCCGCTTTTGGCAGTATCCGCTGGGCAGCGCCCCCGGCAGCGCGCTGGTGGCCATGGAAGCGCTAGCAGATGGCAGCCTGTTGCTGCTGGAGCGCGCTTTTGTTAACCCTCTGCACCCGCTCATCATCAGCCTACGCCGTACGGAAGCATTGTCGACGCCGGGAATGCAGCTGTTGCAAGTTACCGATGTCGTCACTTTCGATAGTACCCAAGGCTGGCTGTTGGATAATTTTGAGGGTTTGACCCATTATCGAGATCAGCGCTTTTTTATGGTGAGCGACGACAACTGCAAGACTTGGCAAAGCACCCTGTTACTGTATTTCGAGCTAAAGGCTTCCTCAGCGGGGAGTCCATCCCCTTAAACGCGGTTCGCGCTAAAACAGACGCTTCCACAGCGCATCCGGTGAGCGGAAATCAGCGAAAAAGCGCGATCTTGCCTGATGCTGCACCGCCGAATCGGTTGACAAGGCAGGGGGTAGCGGTCAATATGCTGCGCTTAAAATAAGCTGTAAGTTTCGCGCGAGCTCTCGCCACACCCCTGGCCTTCCTGCGGCATCCCCGTCGATACCAGCCACTCACGTCAGGGACTTGCCAGCGCGATATACCGATACTCCTAGGCTCCCGGAGGTCACACGATGGAAGACGTGGTTATTGTCGCCGCTGCCAGAACCGCGATAGGCAATTTCATGGGTTCCCTTGCCGCTATTCCGGCGAATGTCCTGGGAGCCAAGGTGATGCAAGACCTGTTGCAAAAATCCGGAGTCCGGCCCGAACAGATTGATGAGGTGATTCTGGGTCAGGTGCTAACTGCGGGTACGGGTCAGAATCCCGCCCGCACCGCCGCGCTCAACGCCGGCCTGCCGATTGAGGTGCCGTGTCTGAATATCAACAAGGTCTGCGGCAGCGGCTTGAAAGCCGTACATCTGGCTTATCAATCCATCCGCGATGGTGATAACCGTATCGTCATTGCCGGCGGCCAGGAAAACATGAGTCTGTCACCTCATTTGCTGCTGGGTTCGCGGCGTGGCGTCACCATGGGCGACGCCCGCCTAGTGGACTCTATGCTGAATGAGGGGCTGCATTGCGCCATCAATCACTACCACATGGGCATCACCGCCGAGAATATCGCCACTCAGTGGGCTATTCCCCGCGAGGAGCAGGACGCATTTGCCGCAGCCTCGCAAACCAAGGCCATCGCCGCGATTGAGGCCGGAAAATTCATGGAAGAGATCACGCCGATCGAAATTCCCCAGCGTAAAGGCAATCCACTGCTGTTTGCCACCGATGAATTCCCCCGCGCTGGCACGACCGCCGCCGCGTTGGCCAAGCTACGGCCCGCCTTCAAGCAGGACGGCACCGTGACCGCTGGCAACGCTTCCGGCATCAACGATGGTGCCGCCGCTGTGTTGGTAATGGCTGCCAGCACAGCCCGCGACCTCGGTCTGCAACCCATAGCGCGCATTGCCGCTTACGCCAAAGCAGGCGTAGACCCAAAAATTATGGGCACAGGCCCCATTCCCGCTTCACGCGCGTGTCTGCAAAAAGCCGGTTGGACCGTAGACCAGCTGGATCTCATCGAATCCAACGAGGCTTTTGCCTCTCAGGCGATTTCGGTCAACCGCGAAATGGGTTGGGAACTCAGCAAGGTTAACGTCAATGGCGGCGCTATCGCCTTGGGCCATCCGATTGGCGCTTCCGGTTGCCGCATCCTGGTCACTCTGCTGCACGAAATGGTCCGGCGTGATGCGAAGAAAGGTCTAGCGACGCTGTGCATCGGCGGCGGTCAAGGTGTCGCCCTAGCGGTTGAGCGTAACTAGCAGGCCGCAAAAATCGTCTTAAAACTTAAAACCGTCTCTTGATTGACCCACAACAAACCCGAGGAGGGATCAGCATGTCCAAAGTCGCAGTCGTCACCGGTGGTATCGGCGGTCTGGGCACAGCCATGTGCAAAGCGTTG
>JBATSQ010000220.1:0-2334 GCA_049293375.1 Candidatus Contendibacter sp. | reverse complement strand
CATAAGGAAGCACCGCCCAGATTCTTACCCTGCCGCTCCAGCTCATAATATAGACTCACGACAATGCGCAAGCCCGTGGAACCTACGGGATGACCCAATGCGATCCCGGAGCCGTTGAAGTTGCAGTTATCGGGCGTCAGGCTCATGCCCTGCTCTTTCAGCATCCGACCGACGCCCAGCCACTGGGCGGCAAAGGCTTCGTTGACTTCCCAGTAATCGATGTCCCCAAACTTCAGGCCGGCCTGCTGGAGGGCCTTGGGGATCGCCACCGCCGGACCGAGACCCATCACCGCCGGATCGATGCCAGCATTGCAGATGCTGACCAGCTTCATCAGCGGCTTGATCCCCATCGCCTTGGCCTTGTCCGAGGACATGATCACCACGGCGCTGGCGCCGTCGTTGATGCTGGAGGCGTTGGCGGCGGTCACCACGCCGTCTTTCTTGAAAGCGGTCGGCAGCTTGGCTATTTTCTCTAGGCTGGCGTCAGGAATAAAATTTTCGTCAGTGTCAAAAAAGGTCGAACCTTTTTTAGACTTGAGTTCGACGGGTACGATCTCGCGCTTGAAAATGCCTTCCTTAGTAGCGGTCGTGCAACGGCTGTGGCTGATGATCGCCAGTTCGTCGCATTCTTGGCGGGTGATACCATACTTGACGGCGACATTTTCCGCCGTCATCGCCATATGGCCCGGCACCAGTTCGTCGAACAGGCCATCATGGATCATGCTGTCTTCAATGTTGCCCTGCCCCATTCGATAACCCATGCGACCCTTAGGCAGCATGTAAGGGGCGTTGGTCATACTTTCCACGCCCACTACCAAACCGATCTCAGTCTGACCGAGCATGATGTTATGACAGGCGATCTCTAGGGCACGCATCCCGGAGGTGCAGTTCTGGTTGACGGATACCGCGCTGCTGCGATGCGGCAAGCCGACCCGCATGCTCACCTGCCGCGCGGGCAAGGAACCTTGCATGCCGCCATACAGTTGGCCCATGCAAATCTCGTCGATCTGGTCAGCCGGCACGCCGGACCGCTCGATGGCGGCCTTGGCGGCGGTAATGGCTAGATCACGCGCCGATATATCTTTGAGGGTGCCCATGAATTTACCGATCGCCGTCCGCGCGGCGCTGACAATTACGACTTCTTTGAGAGCCATTCAGATACTCCTTAAAAAGGATAAAGGGTGCAAGGTGACAGGGTATGGAGGCGTTGACATGCACGAGACCGATCCTAAGTCAGGTCGCCAAACGTCCTTTTTCTACATCCAGGCGCTCGACCAATGGGAGCGTATGGATGGATGGGAGAAATTAAAGCTTATCTTTGGTGGATGTCAATTTTGATCCTGATTCGACCTCGGCTGCTTAGGGGACACCGTTATGGAGATGATGGTATAAAAATGCACTTAAAAAATTGCTTTGCGGCAACTATCTCTTGCGTATCAGGCCTAAAATAAGATTCCATAACAGTTCATATCCCTCGACGCCATAGAGCATCACAAGGCGGTGACGGATTGCATGGATTATGGGGAACACCTCTATGAGTCTTGAAGTGGACGAAACCTTAGCTCGACCACCGACCTGGATCATCATCGACGAGCGCGATTTTACCGATCTGGTCGCCAAACGCACCCGCAAACTGCTGATTCTTTACCGTTATTTGGCGGATACTTGGCCGGAATCCGTGGTGTTGACCCGTCCTTTAGTGGCGGATATTTTCTCGCAGTCCGCGCAGGTGGAGGAACTGCTGGACGCCTACGGCGCGCGCTCTAATCGGCAATGGTCTCGCTTTCGTTCACTCACCGCCACCACCAAATTGTTTGCCAGCGTCGCCTACGAAATCCTGCATATCCAACACTCTTTACCCTGTTACCGCTTATTGCCGGGTGACCGGGATTTTAACGCCGCCACCACAGGCTCCCTAGCGTTGACCCACGCCATTCTGGCACGGGCGGCGAGCTGGACTTTGACCCAGGCGTCGCGTCTGAATCTGCCCGCGCCTGGTCTGCCGCGCAATCCTTCAGACTATGTGGAGCCATTGCCGCTGGGCCGCTTACCCAGCGACCGGCCCGTGCGCCGGGTGCGCAGCGCATCGGAAACCGTTACACATTTATCCTCAGCCTATCTCAACCTGGCCGCCGAAAGCGATCTACTCAATATCGTGGAACGCACCGCGCCGGAGGATTATGCCCATTGCTTTCCAGAGCCGGTCAGCGAAGACAGCCTGCGCTACTTAAAGGTTCGGTTTCACTGCCTGCAATCGCTCTATGATACCTATGTCTCTGAAACTGAAGTGGAAGGATTGGACGCTAATCTACCGATTCTGCGTGGGCATATTAG
>JBATSQ010000219.1:0-2616 GCA_049293375.1 Candidatus Contendibacter sp. | reverse complement strand
GATCAGGATGTCACGCTTTGCGGCTGGGCGCATCGCCGCCGCGATCACGGCGGCGTGATCTTCATCGACCTGCGTGACCGTGAAGGCTTGGTGCAGGTAGTCATCGACCCCGATACCCCCGATGCCTTCGCCAGCGCCGAGCGGATCCGCAATGAATACGTGCTGCGCCTGACCGGACGGGTGCGGCGGCGGCCAGAAGGCACCTGCAATCCCAACCTGGCCACCGGCGCGGTGGAAGTGCTGGCGCGTGACTTGGAAATTCTTAACCGCGCCGAACCGCTGCCCTTCCAACTGGATGACGAGGACACCTCCGAGGAAGTGCGGCTGCGCTACCGCTATCTCGACTTGCGTCGGCCGGTCATGCAGGAGCGGCTACGACTGCGTACCCAGGTCATCAGCACGTTGCGCCGGTTCCTGGATGCACACGGCTTCCTGGACATCGAAACACCGATGCTGACCAAGGCCACCCCGGAAGGCGCGCGCGATTATCTGGTGCCAAGCCGCACCCATCCGGGCAGTTTCTTTGCCCTGCCGCAGTCACCGCAGTTGTTCAAGCAACTGCTGATGATGGCGGGCATGGATCGCTACTATCAGGTGGCGCGCTGTTTCCGCGACGAGGATTTGCGCGCCGACCGCCAGCCGGAATTTACCCAGCTCGACATTGAAACCTCGTTCATGGATGAGCAGGCCATCACCGAGCTGATGGAGGCCATGATCCGGCGGCTGTTTCAGGAAGTGCTGGGGGTCGAACTGCTCGACCCGTTTCCACGGATGCCTTACGAAACCGCCATGCAGCGCTACGGCTCAGATAAGCCGGATCTACGCATTCCGCTGGAATTGACGGAACTGTCCGATTTGATGGTCGGCGTAGATTTCAAGGTCTTTTCCGGCCCGGCTAATGACCCGTACGGGCGGGTGGCAGCGCTGCGAGTGCCGGGTGGCGGCAAGCTGAGCCGCCGCGAGATTGACCTTTATACCGAATTCGTCGGGCGCTACGGTGCCAAAGGCCTGGCCTACATTAAAGTGAATGAAATCGCTGCTGGCCGCGACGGCCTGCAAGCACCCATCGTCAAATTCCTGCCCGATGAGGTGCTGGCCAAGATTCTCAGCCGCACCGGTGCAGAGGATGGCGATCTGATTTTCTTCGGTGCAGACTCCACCAAAGTGGTCAACGATGCCCTGGGCGCGCTGCGGCTACGGGTGGGCACGGATTTGGGCTTGCTCAAAAGCGAATGGGCACCGCTGTGGGTGGTCAACTTCCCCATGTTCGAGTGGGATGAGAAGGAGCAGCGCTGGAATGCCCTACACCATCCCTTCACTGCGCCGCGCGTCGAGGATCCGGCGGCAGTGCGCGCCACTGCCGCGCACTGCTTATCGCGGGCCTACGATATGGTGCTCAATGGCAGCGAAATTGGCGGCGGTTCGGTGCGCATTCACCGTCCAGACATGCAAAGCGCGGTCTTCGAGTTACTCGGTATCGGCCCAGAGGAAGCCCGCGCCAAGTTCGGCTTTCTGCTCGATGCGCTGAAACTCGGCTGTCCGCCGCACGGCGGAATCGCTTTTGGCCTGGATCGCCTAGTGATGCTGATGGCGGGAGCCAAGTCGATCCGTGAGGTCATGGCCTTCCCCAAGACCCAGACCGCCGCCTGTCCCTTGACCCAGGCCCCGGCTCCGGTTACCGAAGCACAGTTGCGGGATCTCAATATTCGGCTGCGCCGCACACCCTGATGCAGCTCATTCGGTCAATACCGCGCACCGCGCCCCCGCCGGTTTTCGCCAACGCTGATGCCGACGCATAATCCGTTCACCCCGCCCACAGCGGGCATTAGCCAGCCACCCGACCCAACGCCGGGTTCGCCCTGGAAAGCGGTCCTGCTGGGCCTTCTGGTCGATATCGGCGGCTCGACCGTCGCTGGGATTCCTTACGCCGTTGTCTATAGCATGTATCTGGCGAGCAGCGGCATGGATGCCGAGGAGATTGTGGCTCTGCTGCAAGCACCGCCGGAAGCCTCCCCTTACTTGTGGATCGGTTATGGGATCGGCTCGCTTTTTTCCATCCTGGGCGGTTACGTCTGCGCCCGGATCGCCAAAAGGGCCGAATATCAACTGGCCAGCCTGATGGCGGCCCTGAGCGCCCTGTTTGGCGTATTGATGGTGTGGGGACACTACTCGCTTCAGATGAGCGTGGCTGTGGCGCTGCTGTCATTTAGTTGCGTTCTGCTCGGCGCTCACCTGGGCCGACTGAAAAATCAGCGGTGAAACCCTCATCCGCCGCTATGCGTTGCTCATCAGTCGGCGGGGAACCACCGCGCTACAAACGCCCGGAGTCGGTGCTGGTGGTGGTTTACACCGCCGCCGAGGTGCTGGTGTTGCGCCGGTGTCAGCCGGCCGATTTCTGGCAGTCGGTGACCGGCAGCTTGGAGTGGGGGGAAAGCGATCCGCTGACCGCTGCCCGGCGCGAGCTGTGGGAGGAAACCGGGTTGGGGGCGGAAGCCGAGATCGTTGCTTGCGAGCTTAGCCATCGCTTTCCCATTCTGCCGCCTTGGCGACACCGATACGCGCCCAGCGTCACCGAGAATTGCGAATATGTGTTTCGCACGCGCTTGCCGGAACGGC
>JBATSQ010000218.1:0-9619 GCA_049293375.1 Candidatus Contendibacter sp. | reverse complement strand
TTGATGAATCTGCTGGGCAACGCCATTAAATTCACCGAGCAGGGCGAGGTAGCGTTACGGGTAGAGCCGGTCGACCAGGGACGCCTGCGCTTTGTGATTCGGGATACCGGCATTGGCATGACCGAGGCAGAGCAAGCGCAGGTTTTTGACGCCTTCGTCCAAGCCGATGGCCGGACCACGCGCCGATTTGGCGGCACAGGTCTAGGGCTGACTATTTCCCGGCAACTGGTGGAATTGATGGGGGGCGTACTGGCGGTGCGCAGCATCCCTGGCCAGGGTTCGGAATTCTCGTTTGTGCTGCAATTGGAGGCCAGCGCGCCGCCGGTATCAGAACCAGGAGATTGCGGCCTGGAGCAACAGCCAGTAGAGCCGTCTGCGGTGAGCCAAGCGGCTCTTGCGTCAACCAACGCGCAAGCTGAATGGCGGCATCAGGGCAGGCGGGTGTTGCTGGTCGAAGATAATCTGGTCAATCAATTGCTTTGCCAGGAAATGTTGGCGCAATTGGGATTGAGCGTTACCGTCGCCAACAACGGTTGGGAAGCGCTGGCGGCTTTGGCGGATCAAAGCTACGATCTGGTGTTGATGGATTGCCAGATGCCTGAAATGGACGGGTATGAGGCCACGCGGGCGATTCGAAGCCGTGAACGAGAGCAAAATCGGGAGATCCTACCGATTATCGCCTTGACCGCGCACGCCATGCCGGGTGACCGGGAAAAATGTTTGGAGGCGGGTATGGATGATTACCTGATGAAGCCGTTCCACGAGCAGGAATTAATAGCTTTGCTGGTGCGCTGGCTGTAACCCTACGCGCACCATGGACCCCGGTGGTGCGCAAACCCGGAAGTTGAACGGAAACCATGCTAAATGCCTTGATTGCCCGGCGGCCCTCGCCCTATCTGCTGCTGGTGTTGACGACGCTGTTTTGGTCTGGGAATTTTGTGCTGGGTCGGGCGGTGCATGCCGTCTTCACGCCATTCACCCTGTCCTTCTGGCGCTGGGCGGTGGCCCTGGCGATCTTGTTGCCCTGGGTGTGGAAACCGCTGCGCGCGCAGGGGTCGCTCATTCGCCAGCACGGGCCAATCCTGCTACTGCTCAGCATCCTCGGCGTGGTGAACTTTAACACCTTAGTTTATATCGGTTTGCAATCCACCACGGCCACTAACGCCCTCATCATGTTGTCTGTAACGCCCGTCTTCATTGTCGCGCTGTCTTTTTTGCTGCTGCGCCAGACGGTGACCGGCTGGCAAGGGCTGGGTATCGGCGTTTCCCTGATCGGGGTGCTAGTGATTATCGGGCGCGGTAATCTCGGAGCGTTGCTGTCCCGTCAGTTCAGTAGCGGCGATTTATGGGTCCTAGCGGCTGTAGTCAGTTGGGCCTTGTATTCGGTGTGTTTGCGGTGGCGGCCGGTGTCTTTGCAACCGCTGAACTTTCAGGCGGCAACCATGTTGATCGGCTTGTTGATTCTGACCCCCCTATATGGCTGGGATTTGGCGCAAGGCCGCACGGTTGTCGTCGATGGCAGCGCTGTGGCCAGTGTGCTGTATTTAGCTTTGTTTCCCTCGATTCTGGCTTATGTGTTCTGGAATCGGGCAGTGGCGGAACTAGGCGCTAATCGCACTGGCCAGTTTTTGCATCTGATGCCCGCGTTTGGCGCGGTACTGGCGATGGTGTTTCTGGGCGAACGGCTGTACCCGTTTCACGCTGCTGGCATCACCTTGATCGCTTTGGGTATTTGGCTGGCGACTGTCTATCGCCGTGCGGTAGGCTGATTATTCCTCACCGGAATCGAGCTGTTCGATCAATGCCGTGCGCAGCGCGGCATATTTTTTCACGTCTTGCAGAGGCCGATTGTCGCGGTCGGTCACGAAAAAGACATCCTCCACCCGCGCTCCCAGGGTGGCGATCTTGGCGTTATGCAACTGTACGCCGCATTCCATGAAGGCTTGGCCGACCCGGCAGAGTAAGCCGGGCCGATCCCACGACACCAGCTCGACCACGGTGCGGCTGTTGGCCTCGTCTTCCCGGAAGGAAACGCAAGTTGGCATCTGGAACGCCCGTTGAATGCGCGAAATGTGACGACTAGGCCGGATCGGCGCAGCGTCCGGTTGGCTTAGGGCATGGCGTAGCGTGGTAGTGATTTCCTTGATGCGCGTCCGGTCGCCAAGGGGCGCGCCGGAATCTTCTAATACGGTGAAGCTGTCCAGAGCGTAGCCGTTGTGGCCGGTCAGGATGCGCGCGTCCAGAATGGTCAGGCGCAATTGATCGAGCAGGGAAGTGAGCAGGGCGAACAGATTGTCTTGATCCAGCGTGTAGATAAAAATTTCGGTGCCGCCACGCTCGGCATCGTCGCGGGCCAGCACCAGCGGTCGTTCTCCGTGCCCTTTTTTGAGAATGGCCTGCGTGTGCCAAAAAATTTCCGCAGCGGAGTGGCGCAGGAAATAGTCATCGCCGAAACCTTCCCATACCCGCTGCATGCGCGGCTCGGTAATCCGTGCGGCGTGCAGGCGTCGCCGAGCCTGATTCTGGACTTCGGCAATGCGCTCTTCTTTGTCCATGGGGTGCTCCAGCCCGCGCCGCAGCGCCCGGCGGGTGGCCTCATACAATTGCCATAGCAGCGAATCCCGCCAGGTATTCCACAGGCTGGGGTTGGTGGCGCGGATGTCGGCAACGGTCAGTAGATACAGATAATCCAGGTGGAGTTGATCGCCCATCAGGCGTGCGAAGTCGTGAATGACGGCGGGATCGTAAATATCCTTTTTTTGGGCGGTCACCGATAACGTAAGATGGTGACGCACCAGCCAGGCAACCAGTCGTGTGTCAAAACTACTGAAACCATGCCGCTGGCAGAATCCCTCAGCATCCACCGCTCCAAGCTCAGAGTGATCGCCGCCGCGTCCTTTGGCGATGTCGTGATACAGGCCGGCCACGTATAGCAATTCTGGTTTGGGCAACTGCGCCATGATCGCGTTGCAACGCGGTAGTTGCTGGGCGAATTGGGGCAGGAAGAACCGCCGCAGATTGCGCACTACGAACAGGATATGCTGATCTACGGTGTAGACATGGAATAGATCGTATTGCATGCGCCCGACGATGCTGGCGAATTCCGGCAGATAGGCGGGTAAGACTCCATAGGTGTTCATCAAGCGCAATTGATGGGTGACGCCCAGGGGCTGACGCAGGATTTCCATAAACAGGCTGCGCGGGCGCGGATCGTGGCGGAACTTGGCGTCGATCAGGGGCAGATGCTCGCGAATCAGGCGAATGGTGGTGGCGCGAATGCCTTTGAGTTCGGGGCATTGCTGCAAAACCAGAAAGATTTCCAGTAGCGCGAAGGGGTAGCGCAGGAAAACGTTGGGGCGGATTGCTTCCAGATAGCCGCGCCGGGCCTGAAACCGGCGGTTGACCGGGGTGGGGGCATCTGAGTCTTCAGCCAGCAGGATGGCTTCCTCAAACAGTTGCAGCAACATCTCGGTGAGCTGGTCCAGGGCATTGACCGTGCGGTAGTAAGCCTGCATGAACTGTTCAACCGCCAGGCTATGCTCCTGATCGCGATAGCCGAATTGCCGAGCGATGTGGCGCTGGTGATCGAACAACAAATGATCCTCGCGTCGCCCGGTCAGCACATGCAAAGCAAAACGGATTTGCCAGAGAAAGTCGCGGCAGTCGATCAGCTCTTGGTATTCGCGGGCGGTGAGGAAGCCGTGCTCGACCAGCTCCTGCAAAGTACTAGCGCCAAAGTGGCGCTTGGCGACCCAGCCGACCAGTTGCAAGTCGCGCAAGCCGCCGGGGCCTTCCTTAACGTTGGGTTCCAGATTGAAAGCAGTTTCGTTGTACTGACGGCAGCGGCGCTGGCGTTCCTGCTGCTTGGCCTCAAAAAAGGCGGCATCCGGCCAGATGCGGTCCGGGCCGGTGACCGCGCGCATCCGTTCAAGCAAAGCGGTGGAACCGGCCAGGTAGCGCCCCTCCATCAGGCTCGTAGCGATGGTCACATCCGCAGCGCCTTCGTGCACACACTCTTCAACCGTGCGCACGCTGTGGCCGACCTCCAAGCCAATATCCCACAAGAAGGTCAGAAAGCGCTCCAGGTTGGCGCGATGCGCGTCCAGACTCTGGTCGCCAAGCAGAATCATGAGGTCTACATCTGAACCAGGATGCAGTTCGCCGCGTCCGTAACCGCCCACTGCGATCAGCGCCAGCTCTGCGGTATCGGTCGGGAAAAAGCGGGACCAAGCGTGCAGCAGTAATTGATCCATCAGCTGCGCGCGGGTTGGCACGAGTTCTCGCGCGGGCGCACCTTGTAAGAATTGCGCTTTGATTTGGACGTCACTGTCCTTGAGACGCTGCCGGAAAAGCGCGATGGGATTGGACGCGCCGGCCAGCTCGCGCGCAAAGTCAGCACCAAATGGAGCCAGGATCAGCGCGTTGTCGGGCTGTGGCGTGCGCGCCTGGAGGGCGGCGGGTGCGGAAACGCTGAGATCAAAAGTGGTCATGCGGCTTTTAAACAAGTAACGCAGGTGTTTACAAGGTCTCGCCGGGTAGCAGCGTCAGCAGTTCGTAACCGGTGTCGGTGACCAGCACGGTATGCTCCCATTGCGCCGAGAGACTGTGATCTTTGGTAACAACCGTCCAGCCATCGGGCAGCAGCTTGATATGGCGCTTGCCGGCGTTGATCATCGGCTCGATAGTAAAGGTCATGCCAGGCGTCAGCTCGACGCCTTCGCCTGGGTTGCCGTAGTGCAGGACTTGCGGGTCTTCGTGAAAGTCTCGGCCAATGCCGTGGCCGCAATACTCGCGCACCACTGAACAGTGCTGGCTTTCGGCGTGCTGCTGGATCGCATGACCAATGTCGCCCAGGCGGATGCCGGGTCGCACCAGGCGGATGCCGAGGCACAGGCATTCATAGGCTACCCGACTGACGCGCTGCGCGGCGATGGGCGGGATGCCAACGGCGAACATGCGGCTGGCATCGCCATGGTAGCCGTCTTTAATTACCGTGATGTCGATATTGATGATATCGCCTTTCTTCAGTGTCTTTGGCCCCGGAACCCCATGGCAGACCACTTGATTGACTGAGGTACAGATGGATTTCGGGAATCCACGGTAATTGAGCGGAGCGGGGATCGCATGTTGTGTGTGGACGATGTAATCGTGACAAATCCGGTCGAGTTCCTCGGTGGTGACGCCCTCGCGCACATGGGGCTCGATCATGCGTAATACCTCAGCAGTCAGCCGACCGGCCACCCGCATTTTGGCAATTTCCTCCGGCGTCTTCAGGAGGATGTGGGTCGTTCGTTTCGGCGGTTTCTGGAACATGGGCGATCCGGGAGCGCAAGCGGAAAAAGCACGAGGCAACCGACACGCGCCGTGGGCGCTGGAGGCAGTGGGCCGGGGCGGCGTTCGTTTGGTCTTCCAAACAATCCATGTTATAAAGCGCGCGCCTTTTAGGCAAACATCCGCTGTGTTGGGCCAAGCGTTCCAGCGCGGTGGCTTAGGCTCTCAGTAGTCAGTACTACTTCTCACATTCGTCGGCACGAGCGGCGGGGTGCCTGCCATAGAGCGGGTCGCTGCCCGGGGCGGGTGGAGGCTTAACCCCAAATCTATTCGGAGGACTTTCAGCCATGGCGACCGTTTCCATGCGCCAAATGCTGGAGGCCGGTGTACATTTCGGCCACCAGACTCGTTATTGGAATCCCAAAATGGCCCCCTATATCTTCGGGGCGCGTAGCAAGATTCATATCGTCAACCTCGAAAAAACCTTGCCGCTGTATCTGGATACGTTGAATTTCGCCGGACGGCTGGCGTCGCAGGGTGGCAAGATCCTGGTGGTGGGCACGAAGCGTTCGGCCCGTGAGGCGACTGCCGAGGCTGCCTTGCGCTGCGGTATGCCGTATGTCAATCATCGTTGGCTAGGTGGCATGCTGACCAACTTCAAAACGGTGCGCAAATCCATCAAGCGGCTCAAAGATCTCGACTTGATGGCCCAGGACGGTACCTTCGACCGCTTGGCTAAGAAAGAAGTCATCGGCCTGCGCCGTGAAATGGACAAGCTGGAGCGGAGTCTGGGGGGCATCAAGGACATGGCTAGTCTGCCTGATGCACTGTTCGTGATCGATGTCGGCCATGAGCGGATTGCTGTGCAGGAAGCCAACAAGCTGGGTATTCCGGTCGTTGGGGTGGTGGACACCAACAACTCTCCGGATGGCGTGGATTATGTTATCCCCGGTAACGACGACGCTATCCGTGCGATTCAGTTGTATGTCGGCGGCTTGGCAGAAGCGGTGCTGGAAGGCCGCGCCGTACTGACCACGGGCCGCGCCGAAGAGGAGTTTGTCGAAATTCCCGAAGAGCTGCTTCCAGAGCGTGGCGGCACCTGAGTCTCGCGCCTGAGCGAGTGTCTTGAGTAGCGCGCCAGGCGCGCGTGCTTTTTTGATCGCGTCAGCCCTGATCGCGACGCGATTTTTGGTTTGAATCAAATCAGTATTGTGCAGAGGTAAGCAAGCATGGTGGAAATTACGGCAGGGCTGGTCAAGGAACTGCGCGAGCGCACCGGTTCGGGCATGATGGAATGCAAACGGGCCTTGCAGGAAACCGGCGGTGACATTGAAGTGGCAGTGGAATTGATGCGCAAGGCCGGCCAGGCGAAGGCTGACAAGAAGGCTAGCCGCATCGCGGCGGAAGGTCTGATTGTGCTTCAGCAAGCGCCCGGCGCGGTGGCGATGGCGGAAATCAATTGTGAAACGGATTTTGTCACCAAAAACGAGGATTTCCGGGCTTTCGCTACCGCAGTGGGTGAAACCGTGTTGCGGGATGGTCCCGCTACTCTGGAGGCTTTGCTGGCGACGATCATGCCCAACGGCCAAAGCGTAGAACAGAATCGGCGCGACTGTATTGGCAAGATTGGCGAGAATATCAATGTCCGGCGCGGCGTTCGGCTGGCATCTACGACCGGTGTGCTGGGCAGTTATCTGCATGGTGCCCGGATCGGCGTGTTGGTGGAATTGCAAGGCGGCGACGCTGATTTGGCCAAGGACATCGCCATGCATATCGCCGCCAGCCGACCGCTGTGCGTCAGCGCCGATCAGTTGCCCATTGAGTTGATCGCCAAGGAAAAAGAAATTTACGCGGCGCAAGCGGCCGAAGAGGCCAAAGACAAACCAGCCCATGTTATCGACAAGATCATCGAGAAAATTGTTGAAGGCAAGCTGCGCAAATACTTTGAATCCGTCACTTTGCTAGGACAGGCCTTCGTCAAGGATCCAGAGCACAGCGTGCAGGCGTTGTTGAACTCCCGCAAAGCCCAGGTGCTGCGATTTGAGCGCTTTGAATTGGGAGAAGGGATCGAAAAAAAATCCAGTGATTTTGCCGCTGAAGTCGCCGCCGCGCGCGGCGATTAAGCGCATCCCGCTGCCCCGGCGTCGCCACTGACGCCAGGGCAGCGATCAGGTACAATCCTCGCCCATGCATACTCTCCAAGATCGTTCCATGGCCACACCGGATTCCCAATCCACTTATCAGCGCATTCTGCTCAAGCTCAGCGGTGAAGCTTTAATGGGGGACGATGAATCCGGCCTCGACACGGTGATCTTGGCGCGGATCGCCGGTGAAATCCGTGTGTTGCGGCAGATGGGTGTCGCAATCGGCATGGTTATCGGCGGGGGAAACCTGTTTCGGGGGGCGGGCCTGGCCAAAGCTGGTATGGATCGGGTGACCGCCGATCACATGGGCATGCTGGCTACGGTGATGAATTCGCTGGCGATGCAGGACACGTTAGAGCGTTTGGGTGTATTCACCCGCGTGATGTCAGCCATTCGCATCAACCAGGTCTGCGAGGACTACATCCGGCGGCGCGCCATTCGCCACCTGGAAAAAGGCCGGGTAGTGATTTTCGCTGCGGGCACCGGTAATCCGTTTTTTACCACCGATTCCGCTGCCAGTCTGCGCGCGATTGAAATCGGTGCGGATGTGATGCTCAAGGGTACTAAGGTCGATGGGATTTACTCAGCGGACCCGCATCAGGATCCAGCAGCGGTGCGCTACGAACGGCTGACCTACGACGACGCTTTGGCGCGCAAGCTAGGTGTGATGGACGCCACCGCCATCGTCATGTGCCGTGAACACAACATGCCGTTGAAGGTTTTCAACATCAACCGCCCTGGCGATTTGATGCGGATCGTGTGCGGCGAGAACGTGGGCACCACTGTGGTGCGAGACTGAGCCATGATCGACTCCCTTAAGAAAGACGCCACCGCCCGTATGGCGAAAAGCGTGGATAACCTGAAACAGGAGCTGAGCAAGCTGCGTACGGGCCGCGCCCATGCCAGCTTGCTGGAGCATGTCATGGTTAGCTACTACGGCAACGAAACACCTCTTCATCAGGTGGCGTCGGTCGCAGTGGCCGATGCGCGTACCCTTCTGGTCACGCCGTGGGAAAAGAATCTGATCGGGCCGATTGAAAAGGCCATTCTGAAGTCCGACCTTGGGTTAAATCCGGCTTCTGCCGGCACCACCATTCGGGTACCGTTGCCGCCCTTGACCGAGGAGCGCCGCCGCGATCTGGTTAAGATCGTGCGCCGCGAAGGCGAGGAGAGCAAAGTCGCTATCCGCAATATCCGGCGCGATGTCAATCACCAGCTCAAAGTGCTACTCAAGGACAAAAAAATTCCCGAAGATGCTGAGCGGCAGGCCCAGGATGAGATTCAAAAGCTCACCGACCGGCATATCCAGGATGTGGATAAGATGCTCGCGGCTAAAGAAGCCGAGTTGATGGAAATCTGAAGCGCCGTTGGTTTGGCCTGGGCTTGGCGATCCAGCCGGGAAACGTGTGGAATGAAGCCTGACATTCCCGACATAGGGCAATCGGCCCAGTCCTTGCCTCAGCATGTCGCCATCGTCATGGATGGCAACGGCCGTTGGGCACAGCAGCGCTCCCTGGCCCGCGCCGCGGGCCATCATGAAGGTGCCAGAGCGGTGCGGCGGGTGGTCGAGGCGTGCAGCGCGCGCGGTATCGCGGTGTTGACCCTGTTCGCATTCAGCAGTGAAAACTGGTTGCGGCCGCGACCGGAAGTCGATGTGCTGATGAGCCTGTTCCTGACTACGCTGCGCCGTGAAGTCCGTCGCTTGCACGCCGCGAATGTGCAGATGCGTTTTATTGGCGATCGCAGTGCTTTTTCCGCGCCATTGCGGGAGCACATCATCAAAGCGGAGCAACGCACGGCGGGCAATAGCGGTTTGATCCTGGTGATCGCGGCCAACTACGGGGGCCGCTGGGATATGAGCCAAGCCAGCCGCCGCATTGCTGAAGAGGTCGCAGCAGGCCGGGTGCAGCCCAGCGAGATTACCGCAGATCTGGTGCATCGTTACACCTGCCTGGCTGATTTGCCGGAACCGGACTTATTTATCCGCACCGGTGGCGAACAGCGCATCAGTAATTTCCTGCTCTGGCAACTGGCGTATACCGAGTTGTATTTTACCGACCAATTATGGCCTGACTTCGACGCGGCGGATCTGGATGCCGCTTGCGCGGTTTTTGCTGGGCGGCAGCGGCGCTTTGGCCGAACGGCTGAACAAGTGGCAGGCCACTCCCATGCTTAAGCAGCGAGTTTTCACCGCCAGCTTGCTG
>JBATSQ010000217.1:0-3522 GCA_049293375.1 Candidatus Contendibacter sp. | reverse complement strand
GTTGCGCCAGGATCACCGGTATGACGATATACAGCAGTACCGAGCTCACGAGCGTATCCCAAGGCACCGTGATGGCCGAGATGCCCAGCAGCAGCCCGACCAGCGGCGCGAAGGCGAACACCATGATCGTGTCGTTCAGGGCCACCTGCGACAGCGTGAACAAGGGGTCGCCGCCGGTGAGTCGGCTCCAGACAAACACCATGGCCGTGCAGGGCGCGGCGGCCAGCAGGATCAATCCGGCGATATAGCTGTCGATCTGAGCAGCAGGTAACAGCGGCGCGAACAGATGCCGGATGAATAGCCAGCCAAGCAAGGCCATGGAAAAGGGTTTGACCAGCCAGTTCACGAACAGCGTCACGCCGATGCCTCGGACGTGCTGGCGAAGCTGGCCGAGCGCGCCAAAATCGACCTTGACCAGCATCGGGATAATCATCACCCAAATCAGCAGCCCTACAGGCACGTTGACCTGCGCGATCTCTAGACCTCCAATGGCCTGAAACAGGCCGGGAAAGAGCCGCCCCAGCAAGATGCCGGCCACGATGCACAGAAAAACCCACACGGTCAGGTAACGCTCAAAAAACGTTATCGGAGCAGGCATCGGACCGTCGGCCAGGGTGCTCGTTTTCATGCATCGGCTCCCTCAACTCCGGGCGATGGTGGCCAGCGCGGATTGCAACTGGCCGGGGCTTAGGGTGTCTAGCGGCAGAGCGAGCAGTTGTAACAGGCGGTAACCGAGGGCTTGACGGGTCAGTTCGAAGGCCCGGCGCTTGCCCGCATCGCCGCCGTCGGCGTTGGAGGGATCTGGATAGCCCCAATGCGCCTTCACCGGTTGCCCGCGCCCACCGTGGAACAGCGGACAAGTTTCGGCCGCTGCACTGTCGCAAACCGTAATGACCGCCGCCAGAGGCGGACCATCTTTTTGAGTGAATTCGTCCCATGACTTGCTGCGAAAACGGTCGCACTCGACGCCCGCAGCCGCCAGCGCCTCCAGAGCGAACGGGTTAATCCGGCCACTCGGCGCACTACCGGCGCTGTAGGCTTTGACATCACGGCCTAATCGGGTCGCCAGATGATTGAGCATCCCCTCGGCCAGCACGCTGCGCGCCGAGTTATGCGTACACAGGATCAGGATATTCGTTGTCACTCATACGCCTCTTAGGTTGCTAATTGGCTTAAATAATTTTTGCAAGGCCGCTTCCTTCAAGCTTGAGGCGAAGGTGGCGATCAGTCGCAGTTTTAGCACCTTGCGCAGGATGATCATTTCCGGAAGCGAAAGCGCTATCACGTTCATCATAAATGCCAGCACCGTGCCGAGCGCCGCGCCCTTGGCCAGCAGCGCCTGGACGATGGGAATAACGCCGACGGCGTTGGCATACAACGGAACGCCGCTCACAACCGCCAAGGGCACCGCCCACCAGGTATCCCTGCCCATCAGCGCCGCCATCGCATCTTGCGGTACATAGCCATGAATGCCTGCTCCAACCGCGATACCGAAGAGAATATAGGGCCATACCTTGCCCACGATCTCGCGCACGCTTTGCAAGCCCAGCGCGATGCGATCCCCCAGCGTCAAGGCTTCCGCTGCGAAATCAGTTGAGGCTTTGGGCAGATCGCGCACCCAGTCTTCCAGATAAGGCTCCAGGCGCAACCGGCCGAGCACCCAACCGGCGGCGATGGCCACTGTCAATCCTAAGCCGAGATACAGTACTGCGATTTTCCAGCCGAACAAGCCAAACAGCAGCGTCAGCGCCACTTCGTTGACCATCGGTGCGGCGATCAGAAAGGAAAACGTCACGCCCAGCGGAACGCCGGCTTGGACGAAACCGATAAATAAAGGTACGGCTGAGCAGGAACAAAACGGCGTCACTACTCCTAGGCTGGCTGCCAGAACGTTGGCGATCCCCTCGCGCCGTCCTGCCAACAGGGCGCGAGTGCGCTCCGGTGTGAAGTAACTATTGACCAGGCCCATCACGAACACGACGCCGGTTAACAGCAACAGCACTTTGGGCGTATCGTAGAAAAAGAATTGCAGTGATTGGTTCAATGCGCCTTCGGGCGTTACCGGCAACACCGCCACTAGCACCTGGGAAACCGGAGCTAGCAGTTGATAAAAGCTCCACCACAGAACGGCCGAAATCGCCAGGAACCCCCAGGGCTTCTGGCGTGACCACCTGACTGCGAGCGTTGTCATGACCTCAGTCTCCACCCTTGGAGTAGGGCGTGGCAGCGTACCCGAACACCCGTTTCATTTTGAAAATTCATCTATTATTAAAATAATTTTCAACATATAACCTAGTCAATTCGGCTTTTGGCTTGAACGGCCAGCGTGAGGACAAAGGCCTTCATCGCCGATTCTTGCGTTGGGTAACTGGCAGCGGGGGCAGCAGGACTTCGGGACAGGCCGAGGCCGCCCGCAGTTCAGCGCAGGATTCCGGATGACCAGCGCAGCACTCCTCCGTGAGATAGGCAATCAGGTCCAGCATCAAAGGAATATTGGCCCGGTAGCGCTGGAAGCGCCCTTCTTGTTCGACGGTCAACAAACCGGTCTGCGTCATAGCCCGAAAATGGAACGACAGGTTGGTCGGCGGTAGATCCAGCGCGGCGGCGATCTCACCCGCCACCAAGCCTTCGGCACCTTTCTTTACCAGGAGTCGGTAAACATCCAAGCGCACCTCTGACGAGAGGGATTCAAAAATCGCCGTCGCTTCCTGTTTTTTCATATTTCAACTATAAAACAAATAATAAAATAATTCTAGCGGCTAGCCGAGATTATTTTTATTCATATTCAATTAGTTAATAAATTCCGCCCGGATATAGTCCCGTATTCTCCTGAACCCTTAAGCTGGACGCTCCCTTTAACTATGAAGGGGGTCAGCGGTCATGCAGGAAGGCCGAATTCAGCAGCAGCCTGCTTGAAACGACTCTTCTCGCTAATTTGGCCTCTTCACTTTTCATCAGCAACAAATGCAATGCCACCACAGCGCGTAACACTCCTGATCGAGTGAAGGACTCGGGTTCTCTCCTGCTATCGACTAGCGCATAATGGCTTAATGATTAAAAACCCCAAGGAGAGTCCAGAATCATGAGCGTCAATACCATTGCGACCAAAGCCTTTCAGGATCAAAAGCCGGGTACTTCTGGGCTACGCAAGAAGGTCAAGGTCTTCAAAACACCGAATTATCTAGAAAACTTTGTCCAGGCTATTTTCGATACCCAGCGTGAGCCCAGTGGCGCGCCGCTGGTGGTCGGTGGCGACGGGCGCTACTACAACCGCCAGGCGATTCAGACCATCTTGCGCATCGCAGCCGCCAATGGCTGCGTCCAGGTGATTCTGGGCCAGGGTGGCATCCTGTCCACGCCCGCTGCATCCCATTTAATCCGCATGCACCAGGCGCGGGGCGGCATTATCTTATCAGCTAGCCACAACCCCGGCGGCCCGGACGAAGACTTCGGCATCAAGTTCAATACCCCCAACGGCGGCCCAGCCCCGGAGAAAGTCACCGAAGCCATCTATACCGCGAC
>JBATSQ010000216.1:0-8236 GCA_049293375.1 Candidatus Contendibacter sp. | reverse complement strand
TCCCGACATGCCGCCCAAGCCGCCCAAGCCGCCCACGCCGCCCATGCCGGACATGCCGCCCAGGCCGCCCATGCCGGACATGCCGCCCATACCGGACATGCCCGACATGCCGCCTGAGTTGTAAGTCCACTGCACACACACCCAGCCTGGGTTGCCACCCATGCCGGACATACCGCCCATGCCGGACATGCCGCCCATACCACCCATGCCGGACATGCCGCTCATACCACCCATGCCGGACATGCCGCCCATACCGGACATGCCGCCCATACCACCCATGCCGGACATGCCGCCCATACCACCCATGCCGGACATGCCGGACATGCCACCCATGCCGGACATGCCAGTCATCGCAGGGGCATAGGCCCATTGGGTACATACCCAACCTGGATTGTTATTACCTGCCATACCAGACATACCGCCCATGCCAGACATACCGCCCATGCCCGACATCCCCGACATGCCACCCATGCCGCCCATGCCGCTCATTCCACCCATGCCGGACATGCCGGACATGCCACCCATGCCGGACATGCCACCCATGCCGTCCATACTAAAGCTTGGAGTGGCAATCAATGTACCCAAAGCCATGCCCACGAGCATCGACAGCTTTGACATACGGTTATTTTTCTTCATGAGAATCCTCCAGTGTATTGCTTTGGTTAAGTGTACGAAGGGTACATAGAAACAAAATGGAATAACGACTATGAGGTTATCCACCTAAAAATCAAAAAACACCTTAAACGCCGCTCAAGATCGCGTGTTTCCGGCCTCTCGATTTTATCTTCTTTTTAAGATTTAGCAGAGTAATCTGATAAACGCGGTTTCTACGGGCGTTGATGCCAGCCACGAATATCGTAAAGACCCGTCATTCCAGGGCGATTAAATGGGGTATACCAATTTCCCTGATTATCGAGAAAGCGCAAACTGTTTGGGTAAGGCCACGTTACGCCGGTTAGTGCCCGCGCATACCATGCTTGGTCTTTGAACACTTCGGTAATGACTGGCGCGTTTGCAGGACGACGATCTGGCGCTAATCCAGAAATGAACACATCTCCATTGGCCGCAACTTCGGTTGCAACGCCGAATAAAAATGGTCCTGCAATCGCCAGCCCTAGGATAAATCGATCTTTGCGCATCATTTAGTTCCGATCTTTGTCTGGTAATGAGTCCCACGCCGTTATCCCAAACAACCCTTGGCCTAAGAAAGATTGAAGAAGAAACAGCAAATACCAGACCATATCCGAATAAAATTTATAACTATATGATTTTTATAAGCTCTAATAGAGTTGTGAAAATTCAATAGTGCTCTGGTTGAAAAAGAAGGCTGACAAATTGCCAGTAGAAAGCCAGCCAATAGAATTAGTTAATTGAATACACTGATAATAATTTTATGCCGAAATGACAGGGAGTCCTGATGGAATGACAGGGAATCTTGGTGGGCGACAAGAGCGGCCTGGATAGCCAGGAAAACAGCAGTAGCAGGATCAACGGTCAAGGAAGAGAGAGTAAATCCCTACAGCTAAACACGGATGATTGTTCTTTTTGTAGCCATCTCGTCAGAAAAGCATCGAACCAACGATCCATGATGACATCATGGCGGGCGGAACAAGCGCGCTGCTCTGCGGCAGGTTGCGCGCCAGGGGCGGTTAATTCCTGCGCGCCTTGCACCAACCAGGTGTTAAGGATTGCTTGATCCACCTCCGGATGAAACTGCAAGCCGAAAGCATGGTGTCCATAACGATAAGCCTGATGCGGAAAACAGGTTCCAGTCGCCAGCAATTCCGCACCTTCTGGCAGCGCAAAGCCCTCGCGGTGCCAGTGATAGACCTGTAGGGGCCGATCAAACCAGGTTTGACCCGCCGCAGTTGGATACACCGGGAAATAGCCAATTTCCGCCCACCCCGCCGGATGCGGCTGGACCGTGGCACCCAAGGCGCGCGCCAGCAGTTGCGCCCCCAGACAAATTCCCAGAAATGGCCGGTTGGCCGCCAGCGCTTGGGGGATCCAATTCATCTGCGCCCGAATGCCCGGCAGCTTGTCCTCGTCATTGGCGCTCATGGGACCGCCGAACACCACGATTCCGGCGTAACAGTCCACCTCTTTGGGCAACGAATCACCGGTTTGCGGATAACAATAATCCAGTAGATAACCGTGTTCCCGCAGTTTGCGCTCGCAACGGCCCGCGCTAGCGTCGCGAGTTTGCAGCACCAGCAGCACACGGGGGAGGATGCGACTCATGCGGTGTGCTCCGCATAGCCAGCAATGGTGCGGGTTGCTTTGGTCATGCGGCGGTAGTCTTTTAGCATTTCGGCAAGCAAAAACGCCAGTTCCAGGCTTTGCGAGGCATTAAGGCGGGGATCGCACTGGGTGTGATAGCGGTCGGCCAAGCCTTGTTCGGTGATGGCTTGCGCGCCGCCTAGGCACTCGGTCACATCTTGCCCGGTCAGTTCAAAATGCATTCCACCAGAAATACTGCCCTCGGCATACTGGATAGCGAAGAACTGGCGCACTTCGTCGATGATGCGGCTAAAGGGCCGGGTTTTGTAGCCAGTGCTGGCGTCAAGCGTATTGCCATGCATGGGGTCGCATGACCAGACCACGCAACGACCCTCACGCTGAATGGCCCGAACCAGGGGCGGCAGCGCAGTGGCGATCTGCAGCGCGCCCATGCGGCTAATCAGGGTCAACCGACCGGGTTGCTCGGTGGGGTTGAGCACATCTAGCAGGCGCAGCAGGGTATCGGGATCAACAGTCGGGCCGAGCTTTAGGCCGATGGGATTGGCAATGCCACGGGCAAATTCGACGTGCGCGCCGTCCAGTTGCCGGGTGCGTTCGCCAATCCACAGAAAATGCGCCGAACCATCGTACCAGTCGCCGCTGACCGGGTCGCGTCGGGTCAGGGCTTGCTCGTAAGGCAGCAGCAGCGCCTCGTGCGAAGTGTAAAACCGCACCTGGCGCACTTGGTGGTCAGTAACAGCATCCAGCCCGCAGGCGCGCATAAAGGCCAGCGTCTCGCTAATGCGACTGGCTAGATCCTGGTAGCGCTCACCTTGCGGGCTGGTGCGTAGAAACTCCAAATTCCACAGTTGGACGCGATGCAAATCGGCAAAACCGCCTTGCGCCAGCGCGCGCAACAGATTCAAGGTGGCAGCGGACTGGGCGTAGGCGCGAAGCTGACGGCGTGGATCGGGCTGGCGCCCTTCTACGGTGAAATCCAGCGCGTTGACAATGTCGCCCCGATAGCTAGGCAACGTGGCACCGTCCCGTGTTTCCGTGGGCGCGCTGCGCGGCTTGGCGAATTGGCCCGCCAAGCGCCCGATTTTGACCACCGGGCAGGCAGCGGCGAAGGTCAAAATCACCGCCATTTGCAACAACACCCGAAAGGTATCGGTGATGGCGTGTTCACTGAAGTCCGCGAAGCTTTCGGCGCAATCGCCGCCCTGCAACAGAAACGACTGGCCGCTGGCTACTTCAGCCAGTTGCTGGCGCAAGGTGCGCATTTCGTCGGCAAATACTAACGGTGGCGCGGTAGAGAGCCGCTCCTCAACCTCGGCCAGCGCGGAGAGGTCGTCGTAAATCGGCAGTTGCACCGCGGGTCGTTGACGCCAACTGGCTGGAGTCCAGGGTGTTGCCGCAAGGGGGCTGGGTAGAGACATTGCAAGACCTGATGGCTGGCTGGATTTGACATTACACTATATAGAACACGATAGAAATTGGTACGGGATGAGTTCACGGGGCCAAACGGGGGAATGCCATGCGCGCGGTTTTTGGAGTTCTAGCACGAGCACACGCTGCCATAACCGGCGGCGCTGGGGGAACAAGAGCAGCTAAGCGCTCACCCGCGCTCTTGGGGCTGGCGATAGGGTTGTGCTGGTGTGGAGCGCCAGCGTTTGGAGAGGCCGTGACTTCCGACCAGCGTTTTGCCGGGGTTACGCTGACTGTTGGCGTGCAGGATGTATCGGCTATCGGTGCGCCAGCCAAAGCGCACGCGCTGACTTGGGAGCAGCGCACGGGCGGCAAGGTGCGGGTCATCGGCACCCCGTTTAGAGCCTTATTCGATACCTTCAAGGCATCGTTGATCGCTGCGGAGCCGGTGTATGACGTCGTGTTTTATATGCCGGCGTGGGGGGGGGATTTTTTCCCTTATCTGGCGGAATTACCAACAGCGCTGGTGCGTAGCGAAGCGTTTGACGATATTCATCCCATCTTTCGCGAGCGATTGATGACCTGGGATGGACGCTGGATTTCGGTCACAGTCGATGGCGATCTATTCCAAGGCTATTATCGCAAAGACTGGTTTGAGTCCCCGACCAACCGGCAGGAGTTTCGCCAGCGCTATGGGCGCGATCTGACGCCTCCTGACACCTGGGCCGAGTATCGGGATATTGCCGAATTTTTTACCGGTCGCCGCGCGCCGGATGGCGGGACGCTGTATGGCACGGCGGAAGCGTTCGCCCGTGGTGGACAACAGTTCTGGGACGTGTTCAGTCGGGCCTCGGCGTATACCAATCATCCTGAGTTTCGCGGCGCGCAGTTTTTCGACCCCGACACCATGCGGGCGCAAATCAATAATCCGGGCTGGCTGCGGGCCGTGCGGGAGTACGTCGAAATTCTGGCCTTTTGTCCGCCAGACGCCAAAAGCTATGGCATTGTCGAAGCGCGCCAGGCCTTTTTGGGCGGACGCACCGCGATGATTTTGGACTGGGGGGATACCGGATCGCTAGCCAATGATCCGGCCCAATCCCGCGTCGTGGGTAAGGTGGGTTATTTTGTGTTGCCTGGCAGCCGCGAGGTGTGGAACAGCCGGACTTGGCAATGGCAACACTTTGAGCGTCCGCACAAGGCACCGTTTCTCGCCGCAGGTGGCTGGGTGGCCGGCGTGCCGAAAAACAGTCGGCAGCAGGAAGCCGCTTGGGACTACATCCAATGGTACGCCAGCCCGGAGAACAGTCTGCACGATGTCGTGACCAGCGGCACCGGCATCAATCCCTATCGCCTGACCCACTTTAGCCAGATCGACGCTTGGACCCAGGTTTTTTCCCGTAGTGATGCGGCGGATTATCTGGGGGTATTGCGCGCCAGTTTGGATTCGCCGCAAGCGGCGCTGGATTTGCGCATTCCCGGTTTCTTTCGCTACACCGAGGTGTTCGAGACCCAGTTGACCCAGGCGTTGGTTGGTGCGGCGTCGGTTCAGGAAGCGTTGGAACAGGTGGCCGCCGCCTGGGAGCAGATTAGCGATGATTTGGGGCGGGACCAGCAACTCGCCCGGTATCGATCCTCTATGGGGTTGCCGCCGAAACCGGACCAACCCCGGCCCCGCCAACTCTCCGCGCAGCAGCCGGTGGTCATCGGTTTTTCCCAAGCGACCACTACCGAGCCATGGCGGTTATTATTCAACAAAGAACTCCGTGAAGAAGCCGCTAAATATCCGCGCGTTGAGTTGATCGTTAAAGATGGTCTGGATCAGGTCGAGCAGCAGATTGCCGATGTAGAAGCTTTGATCGCCCGGCGGGTTGACGCCCTGTTGATTTCGCCCAAAGTCACTGAGGCGCTAACGCCCGTGGTCAGCAAAGCGTTTAATGCGGGCATTCCAGTCTTTGTGCTGGATCGTGGCCTGGCGAATGATCGCTATACCCAGTTTATTGGCGGCGATAACCGGGAGATTGGCCGGGCCGTGGGCCATTATGCCGTCCAGCTCTTGGGGGGAGCTGGTAAGGCAAAGGGTAAGATTGTAGAAATCTGGGGCGGCATGGGTACCATTGAATCCCATAATCGGCATAGCGGTTTTGAGGAAATTATCCGCCAGGAGCCGAGCATTGAGATCGTCAATCCACCGCGCGATGGTGATTGGAAACAGGATCGGGCTTACGATTTGATGGTAGAGGTCTTGAAAAACCATCCAGTGATTCATTTAGTGTACGCGCACAACGATCCGATGGCGTATGGGACCTATCAGGCCGCCAAAGAGGCCGGTCGTGAACGGGAGATGTTCTTCTTGGGCGTAGACGGTATCCCAGCGGAGGGCGTCAAATGGGTCCATGACGGCATTCTCACCGCCACTTTTCTCTATCGGACCCCTGGCGGTGAAGCCATCCGGCAGGCGTTGCGTTTTTTGCAAGGCGAGAAGGTTCTCAAACGGGTCTGGTTACCGACACTGACCATTGACCGCAACAACGCCACAGAGATTTTGCGGGCGCACGGCTTGCTCTAAAGGGCGTGATGCGACTGACTCTACTCACCGCTGGCCAGAAACGGTTTAAGGCTGCCTTTTACCTGGCCTTTGGCGGGATCACGGTCATATTGGCGCTGGCGGTGGGTTTGGCGCTGTATGCGTTCGCCCAACTGGGTCAAACCGTGGAGCGGACCACCCGCGAGATTTTACCAGAGACGCTGGCCGCCTTGCGCCTGTCCGAACGGAGCGCCTTGCTCGCCGCGCTGGCCCCCACACTGGCGAATGCTGGCGATCACGCTCAGTTACAGCAGCTAGCCGCGCAACTCGAGGGCCTCATTGCAGAAATTCCTAAACATATTAGCCAATTAAAGGTGTGGATTGAGCCAAACGCCAGCGCCATTCTCCGGGATCGGGTCGCCTTTCTTGCCACGACTTTGCGCATGTTGCGAGAAGCCAATGCAGACCGTATCACTTTAGAACAGCGCCAGCGCGCGCTGCTCGCTGAGATTGGCAGAGTGCATAGCGAGCTCAATGATACGGTCGGGCCGGTGGTCTACGGCGTCACTTCGCTCAATCAGGTATTAGCCAAGCGCGATGTCAGGCGGCAAATCAGCACCCTGCGAGAGCTGTGGGAGCACCACAATCGTCAGTACACAGCGGTGGTAAGTCTACGCTTACTGTTGGATGCGCTGAAAACCACGCCTTCCAAGATCCAGCAGAATGGTTCATCAAGCGCCGCAATGCGAGAACTAACGCGCGGCGCGCTGGCTGAACTGCAGGTGACGCACCATGCGGAACAGGCACCGGAAGTGGCTCGCCTGAGCGCTGTCGTCGGCCAGTGGCTGCAAAGGGAGCCGCCGCAGTGGCCAAACGCCGCCCTGCAACAGGAGTTGATTACGGCGCTCGAACAGTTTCTGGAGCAGATCGAAGGGTATCTGGCCAAGCACATGCAGGAAAGCCTGGAGCAGATACAGACTAACCTATTGACCTTGCTGGAACAGCGCGGACGCAATCTGATCTATGCGCTTGATATTCGAGGTGAGGGCAATCTGTTGTTCGCTATGCTCACCACAGCCGCCGAAACCAGGGGCGCTGAGCATCTGGCGCTGTTGCAGGAACGCTTCAACCGCGCCCAAGAACTGTTCCGTTTCGCCGCCACGGCTTTTCGCACCAGTGAACTGGCGCAACGCAATCCGGTGTTGGCCGATAACATGCACAATATCGAACAGGCCCTAGCCAGATTTGGCGAAGGCGACACCAATGTATTTGCAGTGCGCCAGCAGATTCGCGATCTCGAAGACCGGATTGAGCACTTGTTGGCCGATAGCCGCCGTATTGCCAAAGCCGTGACTGATCAAAGCGATGTTTTGGTGCGTCGGGTGCAAGTCGAAACCAATGCGTTGCAAACCGCCCAGATAGCCCAGCAGCGCACCCTGGAATGGGGTCTGCTGTGGGTTTGTGGGGGCGGGGTGTTGCTGGCGGGCTTGATTGTCTGGAGCACTGGGCGAATTCTGGATCGCCACGAGCGCGATCTGCACGCCGCCAGGGTCGCCGCTGATCGAGCCAGCGAGGCGAAATCCCGGTTTCTGGCCAACATGAGTCACGAAATCCGCACCCCCATGAATGGGGTGCTGGGGATGTTGCAGCTATTAGAAAAAACCGCGCTAGACGGGCGGCAGCGGGATTATCTGACGACGGCCTGCGGTTCTGCGGGAATGCTCCTGACGGTCATCAACGATATTCTTGATGTATCCAAGATGGAAGCGGGTCGGCTCCGGCTGGAGATCATCGTGTTTGATCTGCGCCAACAGATCACAGAACTCACCGAGCTGTTGAAACGTGAAGCCTTGCGCAAAGGGTTGTATCTGACCAGTGTGGTCGCCGAGCAGGTGCCCCGGCAGGTCAGAGGCGATCCGGTCCGCCTGAATCAGGTCTTGATGAATCTGCTGGGCAACGCCATTAAATTCACCGAGCAGGGCGAGGTAGCGTTACGGGTAGAGCCGGTCGACCAGGGACGCCTGCGCTTTGTGATTCGGGATACCGGCATTGGCATGACCGAGG
>JBATSQ010000215.1:0-6692 GCA_049293375.1 Candidatus Contendibacter sp. | reverse complement strand
CCCGGCGACAACATCCAGATGCGCATCAGCCTGATTGCCCCGATTGCCATGGATGAAGGCCTGCGCTTCGCCATCCGCGAGGGCGGCCGCACCGTCGGCGCCGGCGTCGTCGCTAAAATTATTGAGTAGTTTTACTATGGCTGAGCGGGCGCTGCCACGAACGTGGCTCCGCTTAGCCACCCCATTACAGGCCAGTAGCTCAATTGGCAGAGCAGCGGTCTCCAAAACCGCAGGTTGGGGGTTCGATTCCCTCCTGGCCTGCCATCTTTGCGATGGCATGTCCCGTTTCGCCCGCCCGCTGCCGTGGCGTCTCTCGCGCTGAAGCGCGTATAACCGAAATCCCGCATGAACCCACTGAAGCCTGAACCGCAATCCCCCCAGCGGAGTGATACGTTAAAGTTAGCCGTCGCTGGTGCCATCGTCCTGAGCGCCCTGATCGCTTTCTATGCCTTCGCGCCGTATTCGCTGCTGGTGCGCATCCTTGGCTTGTTGCTTGCCATGGGCGCAGCGGTCTTTATCGCACTGAAAACCGAGCGCGGGGCGGAGACGCTGGAGTTCATTCAGGGGGCACGCGCAGAACTGCGCAAAGTCGTCTGGCCCACGCGCGCGGAAACCACCCAAACCACGCTCATCGTCATCGCCATGGTAGTGATCATGGGCTTGTTGTTGTGGCTATTCGATATCCTGTTGTTGTGGCTTGTACGCTTGGTCACTGGCTAGCGGAGTAGCAGCTATGACGATGCGATGGTACGTGGTGCAGGCCTATTCCGGTTTTGAACAACATGTCAAGCGCTCCCTGCTCGAGCGGATTAACCGTGAGCAGCTGCACGCGCATTTCGGTCAGGTATTGGTGCCGACCGAGGAAGTGGTGGAAATGCGCGACGGTCAAAAGCGCAAAAGCGACCGTAAGTTTTTCCCCGGCTATGTGTTAGTGCAGATGGAGATGGACAGCGACACCTGGCACCTGGTGCGCAATACGCCCAAGGTGCTCGGTTTCATTGGCGGCACCAGCGATAAACCAGCCCCGATTTCGGAAAAAGAAGCTCACACCATTTTGCAACGGATCCAAGATGGCGTAGATAAGCCCCGGCCCAAGGTTCTGTATGAACCTGGGGAGATGGTGCGCGTCACGGAAGGCCCCTTCAACGATTTTGAAGGCGTGGTAGAGGAAGTGAACTATGAGAAAAGTCGGCTGCGGGTAGGGGTGATGATCTTTGGTCGCACGACCCCAGTGGAGTTGGAATTTAGTCAGGTCGATAAAGTCTCTCGCTGACCGGCCTTAGCCGGTTATTTTTCTGCTGTCCGTGGCGCGGGCAGCGTATTCGGGGAGCCGCAAGGCGTTCGCACCCGACAGGAGTCAATATGGCAAAGAAAGTTACCGCCTACGTCAAGTTGCAGGTAGCGGCCGCTAAGGCCAATCCCAGTCCGCCGGTCGGCCCCGCATTGGGCCAGCATGGTGTGAATATCATGGAGTTCTGCAAGACCTTCAACGCCCAGACGCAGCATCTGGAGCCGGGCTTGCCCATTCCGGTGGTGATTACGGTTTACAGCGACCGCAGTTTCACCTTCATCATGAAGACGCCGCCAGCCTCGGTATTGCTGCGCAAGATTCTGGGTCTGGACAAGGGCAGCGCCACGCCCAACACCCAAAAGGTTGGCACCGTGACCCGCGCCCAGCTGGAAGAAGTCGCCAAGACCAAACAGCCTGACCTGACTGCTGCTGATCTGGATGCGGCGGTGCGCACCATTGCTGGCAGCGCCCGCTCGATGGGCCTGAACGTGGAGGGGGTTTAAGTCATGGCGAAACTTTCCAAACGCATGCAGGCCATCCGCATCAAGGTGACGCCTGGCAAGTTTTATCCGGTTGCCGAAGCGCTAGGCCTGTTAAAAGAATTATCGGGCGTGAAGTTCCGCGAGTCGGTGGATATGGCCGTCAATCTCGGCGTCGATCCACGCAAATCCGACCAAGTGGTGCGTAGCGCTACGCTATTACCGCATGGTACCGGCAAGACGGTGCGGGTGGCGGTGTTCGCCCAAGGTGCCAATGCCGAAGCCGCCACCGCTGCCGGGGCCGATATTGTGGGCTTTGAAGACCTGGCTGAGGCGGTCAAGGCAGGCAATCTCGATTTTGATGTAGTGATTGCGTCGCCCGATGCCATGCGGGTGGTGGGTCCCCTGGGCAAGATTCTCGGCCCGCGCGGCCTGATGCCCAATCCCAAGGTCGGCACCGTGACCGCAGATGTGGCCGGTGCGGTTCGCAACGCCAAGGCTGGTCAGGTGCGCTACCGTACCGATAAGGGGGGCATTATCCATTGCACCATCGGCAAAGTGGATTTTGCCCCGAACCAGCTCCAGGAAAATTTACAGGCGGTGTTGCACGATTTGCAGAAAATCAAACCGGCGACCTCTAAGGGAATCTACATTCGCCGTGTGACCCTTTCCACGACCATGGGACCCGGTCTAGCGGTCGATCAGGCGACGCTGTCTTTCTGAATCTAGCCTCTGGGTCGCCACCGCGCGGCCGAGAGCAATCGAACTTTGGGCTGACCAGCAGAAAATCTGGTCGGCGTCAAAGACCGCAGGTGCCTTCGGGCTTAATCGCTAGCGGTTCGCCGCAGTAGCCCGCGCAGACGGCAAAGCCCCCCGGAACATTCCCTGGTCAGGCCGCCGTTCCCATGCTCCACAGTCGCTTGTGGAGCCGTAAAACCGCGAGGAAACGCAATGAGTCTCAATCTGGCGGAAAAACAGGCTGTGGTGACCGAGGTCGCCAAGGTGGCTGCCAGTGCGCACTCCGCGATTGCCGCCGAGTATCGTGGACTGAGTGTCACTCAGATCACTAACCTGCGTGTCAAAGCGCGGGAAACCGGCGTCTATCTGCGCGTCGTCAAGAACACCCTAGCGCGGCGCGCCGTGCAGGGTACTGAGTTCGAATGCCTGCAAAGCCGTTTGGTGGGGCCGCTGATTCTGGCGTTCTCCCAAGAGGACCCAGGCGCGGCGGCGCGCTTGTTCAAGGAATTTCTCAAGGAAAAAGCCAACGACAAACTGATCGTCAAAGCGCTAGCGGTCGGCGGGCAGGCTTTCCCAGCCAGTGAGCTGGATCGGCTGGCCAGCCTACCGACCCGTGATGAGGCAATCAGTCTGCTAATGGCTTGCCTACGGGCACCGCTCGACAAGTTCGCGCGGACTCTGAACGAAATTCCGGGCAAATTGGTGCGCACCATGGACGCGGTCCGGCAGCAGAAAGAAGCTGCCTGAGTGCTCCGGTCCAGCCCGCTGTGATTAAAATCAAATTGATAGCGTCCCTATCAGGAGTGAATGTGTAATGGCCGTTTCGAAAGCAGACATTCTGGACACCATCGCTGGCATGACCGTGATGGAGATCGTGGATCTGATCGCCGCCATGGAAGAGAAATTCGGCGTCACCGCCGCCGCCGCTGTGGCTGCTGCCGCGCCGGCCGCCGTGGCCGCCGCGCCGGTCGAGGAAAAGACCGAGTTTGATGTGGTCATGACCAGCTTCGGCGAAAAGAAGGTCGAGGTGATTAAGGTGGTGCGGGCATTAACTGGCCTAGGACTGAAGGAAGCCAAGGATGCGGTCGAGGGCGTACCCTCCACCATTAAGGAAGGCATTCCCAAGGCCGAGGCTGAGGATGTTAAGAAAAAGCTGGAAGAAGCCGGCGCCAAAGTCGACATCAAGTAAGCGGTACGCTTGCCACCGTTTCCGCGGGATGACGTTCGCGTTGTCCCCCGGTTTGGCGGATATGGACGGAACCGGCTGGCGATCCCAGGTCGCTGGCCCGTTTCCGTTGGGCTTCCTGACCGTATCCAGATCCGGTTTTATCCCAGCGAAACTCGGCTCCCGTTCTAAGCTGGCCCTTCGAGAGGATTCCTGATGGCTTATACGTTTACTGAAAAGCGCCGCATCCGTAAAGATTTCGGCAAGCGTCCCAGCATTCTCGAAGTGCCCTATCTGCTGGCGATCCAGTTGGATTCGTACCGCGATTTTCTGCAAGCCGCCACCCCACCCGGTGAGCGCCATGAGGCGGGTCTGCACGCCGCTTTTCGCTCCGTGTTCCCCATTGTCAGCTATTCGGGCAATGCCCGACTGGACTATGTGAGCTACCGGTTGGGTGATCCGGTGTTCGACGTACGGGAATGCCAATTGCGCGGACTGACCTATGCAGCCCCGTTACGGGTGCGGCTGCGGCTGGCGCTGATGGACAAGGAAGCCGAGGCCGGCGTCCACAAAATCAAGGACATCAAGGAAAACGAAGTCTATCTGGGTGAATTGCCCCTGATGACCGATAACGGCACCTTTGTCATCAATGGCACCGAGCGCGTTATCGTCTCGCAATTGCACCGCTCGCCGGGCGTGTTTTTCGATCATGATAAGGGCAAGACCCACTCCTCAGGCAAGCTGTTGTTCTCAGCGCGCATTATCCCGTATCGCGGCTCGTGGCTGGATTTTGAATTCGATGTGAAGGACATCGTGTACGCTCGCATCGACCGCCGTCGCAAGCTGCCGGTGACCATTTTGCTGCGGGCGCTGTTTGACGAGCCCAATCCCAACGATCCCCAGGCGCGCAGCATCAACGAGCGGATTTTGGAGCTGTTTTTCGAGACCAACACCATCCGGCTCAACGAGGGTCAATTCAGCCTGGACTTGGTGCCGGAACGCCTGCAAGGGGAAACCGCCGGTTTTAACCTGCGGATTGGCGATCAGGTGTTGCTGGAAACTGGCCAGCGCATTAAGGCCAAACATGTCCGCGAATTAGTGAAGGCGGGTGTACAAAGCCTACCTATCCCCAGCGACTATCTGTTGGGCAAGATTCTGGCCCACGACCTGCGCGCTCCGGACACCGGCGAACTGCTAGCTGTAGCGAATGACGAGCTGACTGCTGAGAAGCTGGAAAAAATCCAGAACAGCGGGGTGATAGAATTCCAGACGCTATACGTCAATGACGTCAACCGTGGTCCTCATATTTCCAACACCCTGCGCGCCGATCCCACCCGCACCCAATGGGAAGCCCAGGTTGAAATCTACCGGATGATGCGACCCGGCGAACCACCGACTAAGGATGCGGCCCAACGCCTGCTGCAAGACCTCTTTTTCTCAGCGGAACGCTACGACCTATCCGATGTCGGTCGGATGAAATTTGACAGTCGGGTTAGTCATCGCCGGACGCCATTGCCTGGCGTACCGACCAAGGACCATCCGCCTGGCGTGTTGTCAATGGAAGATATCCTGGCCGTACTCAAGGTGTTGATCGATATTCGCAATGGCAACGGCGTGGTGGACGACATCGACCATCTCGGCAATCGGCGCATCCGCTGCGTCGGTGAAATGACCGAAAACGTCTTTCGCATTGGCCTGGTGCGCGTCGAGCGCGCGGTCAAGGAGCGGCTTAGTCTGGCGGAGGCCGAGGGTCTCACGCCGCAAGACCTCATTAACGCCAAACCAGTAGCCGCCGCCATCAAGGAATTTTTCGGCTCCTCGCAGCTATCGCAGTTCATGGATCAGAATAATCCCTTGTCCGAAGTGACCCATAAACGCCGGGTGTCGGCCCTGGGTCCGGGCGGCTTGACCCGCGAGCGCGCCGGTTTTGAAGTACGCGATGTGCACACCACGCATTACGGTCGGGTGTGTCCGATTGAGACCCCGGAAGGCCCGAATATCGGACTGATTAATTCACTGGCGGTCTATGCCCGCACCAATGCCTACGGCTTCCTGGAAACTCCCTATCGGCGGGTTGAGGACGGTAAGGTGTGCGAGCAGATTGACTACCTGTCGGCGATCGAGGAAGGTCAGTATGTCATCGCCCAAGCTAATGCGACGCTTGACCCCGACGGTCGCCTGATCGATGAACTGGTGTCCTGTCGCCATCTGAACGAATTCACCATGGCCGCACCGGACAAGGTGCAGTACATGGATGTATCGCCCAAACAGATCGTCTCGGTCGCGGCGGCGCTGATTCCGTTTCTGGAGCACGACGACGCTAACCGCGCGCTGATGGGTTCCAACATGCAGCGCCAGGCGGTGCCCACCCTGCGGGCCGACAAGCCGTTGGTGGGCACCGGTATGGAGCGGATCGTGGCGCGCGATTCGGGCGTCTGTGTCATCGCTGAGCGTGGCGGTGTGGTGGATTCAGTGGATGCGGGCCGGATCGTGGTGCGGGTGAATGACGCCGAAACTGAGACCGGCGAGCCGGGCGTAGATATCTATAATCTGACCAAATACACCCGTTCTAACCAGAACACCTGTATCAATCAGCGCCCGCTGGTGCAAGTCAACGAAACCGTGGCGCGCGGCGATGTGCTGGCCGATGGCCCCTCTACCGATATGGGCGAACTGGCGCTGGGGCAAAATCTGCTGGTGGCTTTCATGCCCTGGAACGGCTACAACTTCGAGGACTCGATCCTCATTTCCGAGCGGGTGGTGCAGGAAGATCGCTTTACGACCATCCATATCGAAGAGTTGCAGTGCGTCGCCCGCGACACCAAGCTCGGCGCTGAGGAAATCACTGCTGACATTCCCAATGTCGGTGAAAACGCACTAGCGCGCTTGGATGAAGCCGGCATCGTCTTCATCGGTGCCGAGGTCAAAGTCGGCGATATTCTGGTGGGCAAGGTCACTCCCAAGGGCGAAACCCAGCTAACTCCGGAAGAAAAGTTGCTGCGAGCCATCTTTGGCGAAA
>JBATSQ010000214.1:0-2842 GCA_049293375.1 Candidatus Contendibacter sp. | reverse complement strand
CACCACGCTGAGAGTGCGATTGGCCGGACCGCCCTGGGTCATCACATAGGGTTCGGCAAAGACCTGGAAATAACCGATCATGGTCATCAGCGCCACAAACAGAAAGGTCGGCCCCAGCAACGGCAGGGTAATGTGGCGAAATTGCCGCCAGGCGCTGGCTCCGTCGATGCGCGCCGCTTCGTAAAGCTGCGGCGGGATATTCTGCAAGCCCGCGATAAAAATCAGCATGTTAAAACCGAAATTCTTCCAGATCGCCATCAGGATAATGGCCGGCATCGCCCAAGCGGGATCGCCCAGCCAGTCAATTGGCTCCAGGCCAAACAGGCTCAGGCCGTAATTGAGCAATCCATAGCGCGGATGGTAGAGATAGCGCCACACCACCGCCACCGCCACCAAGGTCGTGACCACCGGCAGGAAGAAAACCGCGCGGAAAAAGCCGGGAAAGCGGTTCAGCCGCGCATTCACCAGCAGCGCCGCGCCCAGCGACACCGCCACCGACAAGGGGCCGCCGACCAGAACGAAATAACCGGTGTTGCCAAGCGCGGTCCAGAATAGCGGGCTTTGCAGGAGTTGCAGATAGTTGGATAAACCCACGAAGCGCAACCGTTCCAGATCGCCCAACGCATAAATATCGAAATCGGTAAAGCTCAGCAGCAGCGCCGCACCCACCGGCAAAAAGAAAAACACGGTAATCAGGGCCAAGGCTGGGGCGAGAAAAAAGCCGGCGCTCAGCGTGTCGTGGCGCTCACGGCCAGTCATGGCGTCACCCCGCGACTCAGCAGCCAGCGCCGCTTCTCCAAAATACGATCCACATCCCGATCCAGCGCCGCTAGCGCCTCATCCGCGCTGATTTGCCCACGGATCGCCCGCTCCGCGTGATAGGCCAGCTTATTAGCGATGCGCTCCCATTCCGGGATGGCCGGGGTGGCGCGCAACTGCTGGAGTTGCCGCCAAAAAGCCTGCGCATAGCGATTGTCGGCCAGCGCTGGATCCGCCCAGGCGGACTGGCGGGCCGGCAAATCGCCAGTCAATTGGTAAAAACGGGCTTGCTGTTGCGGCTCTGCGAGAAACTCCAACAGCTTCCAGGCCGCCTCGCGGCGGGGCGAGTTTCGGCTGAGCGCCAGGCTGGCCCCGCCCGCCAGTGACGCGCCCACCGCTGCTACTCCAACATCTTCTGCACCTGGTGATATTGGAAACCACGCCGCGAAACGCGGCAATGCGGCGGTGTTCCAATGCGGCTGTAGCGCCGCCGGCAAGCGTCGTCCCAGCTCACCGATGTTCCATGGCCCGCTGATATACAGGGCAAAAGTGCCTTTGGCGAATTCCTGATACAGATTGGCCATCTGGGTATTGCCGACCGCTGGCGCGAAGCCTTGCTCGAACAAACTCAGATAAAACTGGAACGCCTCACGAAAGCGCGGCTCCTGAAAATTGCCGTACTGCGCGCGGTCCCGCAACAAGGTCGCACCGCGTTGCAGAGCGAGAATCACCGGGAGTTGCCATTCATTAACTGGCAATAAAAGGGCATAGCGTTGGGGATCGCCTGGACTGCTGAGCGCGGCCATGGCTTGTAACCACTGCTCCCAAGTCGTGGGGAGCACCACGAATCCGGCGGCGGCCAGCAGATCGGCGCGATAGAACAGCAGGCGGGTATCCACATACCAGGGCAAGGCGTAAACTCGCCCATCCAGTTTGTTGGTAGCGAGAATACCGGGAAAATAGTCGGCCAGCGCGGCTTCCGGCCACGCTTTCAGCCGCTCGTCTAGCGGTTCGACGGCACGCAGGGCCACGAATTCGGGAATCCAGGTGTTGCCCAGCTGGAAGACGTCCGGCATGGCGTCGCCAGCGTAGGCGGTCAACAGTTTTTCATGGGCGGCGCTCCACGGGACTTGCTGCACCCGCACCCGGAGCGTGGGATGGCGACGCTCAAACTCTGGCAACAAGGCTTTCACCTGCTCACCTTCCTGCCCCATGGCCCAAAATTCCACCGTGGTCTTCTGCTCAGCGACGGGATTACAGCCGATCAGCCCCAGACCGAGCATCAGGATCAAGAGGAATGGCCAGCGAGCATTCATGGACCTTAGTGTAGCCGTAATCGACGGGATGCTGGCAAAAGGCTTGCAAAAGCACCCCATCATCCCCATAGAATCCCGATCCTACTACTAAATCTTCCAACTGTCGTTTGAGGTTCTTCCATGCCCATTTACGAATACCGCTGTCAGTCTTGCAACCACGAACTGGAAGCGTTGCAGAAACTGAGTGACCCGGAACTGCGCGATTGCCCGCAGTGTGGCCAACCGCAACTCCAAAAATTGATTTCAGCGGTCGGATTCCGGCTCAAGGGCAGTGGCTGGTATGAAACCGACTTTAAAAAGGGCAGTAATCAGAAGAATGTGGCCAAGGACGATGCGCCGCCCAAGGACAGTAAGCCGAGCGGCGCTTGCGATGGCGCGGGCGGGTGTGGCGCGTGCCCGGCTCCGGCGGCGACCGCTGCATGATGGGTTCAGCATAGCCGCCGGTCGGCACCGCCGTCAGCACCGTTGACACTGACTGGCGCATGGTTGCGGCGGGGGCGTTGAATCCGTACCATTCCGGCGGCCATTGGCCTGATCGCCTTGTCGATTTCTGGTCTTCCTCTCCCTCTTAGCTTTTTCCAGACGGATATCACGCCCCATGCGCAGCCACTATTGCGGCCAGGTCACCGAAACCCTGCTTGATCAGGATGTCACGCTTTGCGGCTGGGCGCATCGCCGCCGCGATCACGGCGGCGTGATCTTCATCGACCTGCGTGACCGTGAAGGCTTGGTGCAGGTAGTCATCGACCCCGATACCCCCGATGCCT
>JBATSQ010000213.1:0-4063 GCA_049293375.1 Candidatus Contendibacter sp. | reverse complement strand
AAACGGCTTGCGCAATGCGCTTTCGCGCACCGCCTCCACCAAATCCCAGCGCGCCAGTTCCCGCAAACAGTCACGGATCGAACCTTGGCCGGGAAATACCACCCGATCCGCCTGCAGGATGGCGCTCTGCTGCTGCGTCACCACGATCCGCGCTTTGGGAGCCACCTGTTCCAGCGCCTTGGCGACCGAGCGTAGGTTGCCCATGCCGTAATCAATAATTGCGATGTGGGTCATGCGAAGGACTCAGCGAGAAAGGAGGCGCGGCGTTACAAAGTGCCCTTGGTGGATGGGATGGCTGTGGTGCGCGGGTCAGATTCGACCGCCATGCGCAGCGCGCGACCGAAAGCTTTGAACACGGTTTCGGCAATATGATGGGCATTGCGACCGCGCAGCTTGTCGATGTGCAGGGTTACTAGCGCATGATTGACAAAGCCTTGGAAGAATTCCTGGAATAGATCAACATCAAAATCGCCGATGCGGGCGCGCGGAAAATCGACGTGATACTCCAGACCCGGCCGCCCGGAACAGTCGAGCACCACTCGGGACAGGCTTTCGTCCAGCGGCACGTAGGCGTGGCCGTAACGGCGGATACCACGCTTGTCGCCCAAGGCCTGCCCCACCGCCTGCCCGAAGGTGATGCCGATATCCTCAACGGTGTGATGGGCGTCGATCTGCAAATCACCCTGCG
Source organism: Candidatus Contendibacter sp. (assembly GCA_049293375.1). Taxonomy (GTDB): domain Bacteria; phylum Pseudomonadota; class Gammaproteobacteria; order Competibacterales; family Competibacteraceae; genus Contendibacter. Next base: position 3,375 of record JBATSQ010000213.1, on the reverse strand, counting down.
CGGCCAGGTCCAGATCCAGCAAACCATGGCGGGCAATCTGATCGAGCATATGGTCCAAGAACGGCAACCCGCTGGCGAGCTTCGCATTGCCGACGCCATCCAAATTGACGCGCACTTTAATCTGGGTTTCCAGTGTATCGCGCTTGACCGTTGCAATGCGTACCGACATGCGAGTGAGGGGCTGCGTAAATTAAGAGGATGGCCATCATTCTACCTGAAGATGCATTGCACTTAAATTTTGGGTAGTGTCTCGTTTTGAAATTTCAGACAGCCTAACGCCTTGATAAAAGTAGGCTCAAAAGGCGCTAACTTTCAAACTAAGCCACTACCCGCCAGGTCAGACCTCACCCAACAAGCGCCGCAGACGCACCCAGTCGAAAGCGGGTCCAGGATCCGTCTTGCGGCCTGGCGCAATATCAGCGTGGCCAACCCAGCGGTCGGGAGTAAGCGCGGGATACACCACTCGCAGCGCTGCAACGACTGCCGCCAAGCGCCTGTACTGCCGATCTGTGTAAGGCTGGTCATCCACGCCCTCCAGTTCAATGCCGATGCTGAAGTCATTGCAACAGGAGCGATTGGCAAAACAGGAAGCACCCGCGTGCCAGGCCCGTCGGTGGAAGGGGACATATTGCATCAATTCCCCATCGCGGCGGATCAGCACATGAGCCGATACCCGCAAGTTGGCAATGGCCTGAAAATAAGGATGCGCATCCGCCGCCAAGGCATTGGTGAACAGCGCATCAATCCACGGCCCGCCGAACTCACCAGGAGGCAGGCTAATGCCGTGAATCACCAGCAATTCTACGCTAACGCCCGCCGGACGCTCATCGCAATTGGGCGAGGACCGTTGCTGCGCGGCGTCGAGCAAGCCGCTGGTCGGATCAACCCACATAACGGCTCAGAGCACCATATTTTCGAAGTCGTAGCTCATTTCGGTTTGCGGCCGCTGCAAAAAATACCCCTGCACGTAGTCAATGCCGCAGGACCACAGCACCGGCAGGGTCATGGCGTCCTCAATGCCGGTCACAATACTGGTGACGCCGACATCCGCCAGCGAGCGGGTCAAACCCGCCAACCGCTGCTGGATATCCTTATTATTGAGTAAATTCTGGGTAAAGCTGCTGCTCAGTTTGACGTAATTCACTTGCAAAAACTCCACCAGCGACCGGGAGTGTTCGTGACCGCTGAAATGATCCAGCGACAGCCCACACCCCAAAGCCTTGAGCTTGTGCAGAAACGGCAGAAGCGCCTGCTTGTTGAGGTCGGCAGCGGTTTCAGCCATTTCAAACACCAGGCTGGAAGCGGCTACGCCTGTCCTGTTCAACCCGGCCTGCAACCAGTTGAGCAACTCTTCATCTTGCAAGATGGTTGGGGAGATATTGATGAACAGCACCACAGGCTGGCCCTGGTTCTTGCGCTCGCGCAGCACCCGGATCGCATGGGCAATCACCCAGCGATCCAGCACCATGCCGATCCGGTGGCGCTTGACCAGGGCGAACACAGTTTCCGGCAGCAGCTCCCAGCCCTCATGGTTGCGCATCCGCAGCAGTACCTCATAGCGCTCGGTGGTGTCACCCCGCAAACTGACAACGGGTTGAAACAGTAAGGTCATGCGTTGCTGTTGCACGGCTTCGCGGATTTCTTCCATCAGTCGGCGCTGCCGGGACTGATCCTCGCCCTGATCTACGCCTTGCGCATGGTGGATGTGGATCCGGGCAGCTTTGTCGGTCTGCGCGATGCTGCGGGCCAAATCGGCCTGCTGAATCAGGGTGGAGGCCTCGCATGGGGCGGCCGCATTGCTGGGGGCTGTGCTGACGCCGACGCTGGTGGCCAGACGAAAATCGCCGCTGGCTAAGCGATAAGCCTCGGTTTCCAGGCTGGTCTGCGCTTTCCGCGCCGTGGCCAGCAGCCCCTCATGGGTCGTGTACGCCAGCAGAACCATAAAAATAGCGTCGCCAAAGCGGGCCGCGATCACATCCGGCCCCAAGGCGGTTTTCAGACGCCAAGCGGCTTGTTCAATCACCTCATCCGTCGCTGCAAGATCCTGATTTTCGATGCTGCGCAGGTTGTCTAGCGCCACCAGCATGACCGCTACTGACTGTGCATTGGCGCTGGCCGTCACCAGTACCCGTTCCAGGTGGGTGAGAAAGTAGGGTCGGTTATACAGTCCGCTCACGGTATCGCGATTACTCAATCGACTAATTTTTCTATAAAGATCATTACCTTGCCGCAGACGCTTGGCGATGGCGGCTACCAGAATCTCCGGATCCAATGGCTTGCCTAGCAACATTTCACCGTGCAGGCGCGTGGCGGCCAGGCGTGGTCCCATCTCATCGTGGGACGAGCACAGAATCAAGGGCAACTCACGAAACAATTCGTGCTGACGGATAGCCTGCACCAGCATAAGGCCATCGCTTTCCGTGAAATCTAGACTTATGAGCAGCAGATCGGGGCGAAAATTGGATAAGGCCTGCAAAACCAGCAGGGGTTGCACCAGGATTTGCGTGACCATGCCCCGCCCGTCCAGCCAGCGGGCGATCTCGCGGGCTGAGGGCAGCGTATCGTCCATAATCAAAATACGGTGATGCAGGGGCCTTGGCATCCACTCTTTTAAGGTTTCCAGCAGTAACGGCAAATCCACCGGCTTGAGGAAATAACCCGCCGCACCGGCTTCCACCGCTTCCAGGCGCGCCGTAATATCGCTGCGAGCCGCCATAAATAACAACGGGATGTCCTTGGGCAGAACCTGTCGCAGAGTCGTGGCCTGTTGCAGGATCATCTGATAATCAGAGGCGTCATCAAGATCGACCAAAATCGCTACGGGCTGCTGGGCTTGCGCCAGCAGGGCGTGCGCCTCGGTCAAGCCCCGAATACGCTGCACGCGATAAGCGCCACGTCGCTCAATGGCGCGGATCAAAGCGCGGGCCGGATCGGGTGTCGCCAGCCACAGCAGCGCTGCCTCGGCTGGAGCTTGGCCAGCGCTTGGCCACGAACGCGTGCTCTTGTCCCAACGCGAAAACAAAGGCACTGTACGCTCTTCGGCTAGCGGATTGGCGCGTGCTACCGAGTCGCGCTGTGCAGGCGCGGTGCGACAGAGGGCATCCACCACGGCAATCAGTCGCTCGCGCTGCGCGCCATGCGGTAACTCACCGTGCTCCAGGCATTCACTGATTTGCTGCTGCAACCGCTCGGCCAGAACCGCGACCTGGCGCTGCTCCGGTTGCGCCTGGGTTAGAATCACTACATCCTGAGCCGCCCGTTGCAGCAGAACGAAAAATTCCCGGCTCCATTTGATGTAGACCAATTTTTCAGCCAGATCCTCAATCCGTTGCAGCTTACCGGCGAGTGATTCCGGTGGCGCGGCGTTCGATTCCA
>JBATSQ010000212.1:0-13053 GCA_049293375.1 Candidatus Contendibacter sp. | reverse complement strand
GGCGGCGCGCCGGACACCTGGCCAGCACTGGGGGCATTGCGCGCGGCCTCATTGCTAAGATTCTTACTCGCTCCCTGCAAGACCGTCACCATATCCTTGGCCTTGGCGTAGCGCAGATAAATCACCTGGGTATTGCCACCACTGTCAACCGGTGTGTCGAGATGGGAAATTAAGGTGCGCAACCGTAAGCGCGACGCTTTATCGCCGCTGAGGAGGATACTATTGGTGCGCTCGTCGGCCACCATGCGCGGTGGAGCACCCGCAGCGACGGCTGGATCGGCCTTAGCGCGCCCCTGCTCGAGCGCGGTCAGCACCCGCACCACTTCCGTGGCGGAAGCATAGCGCAAGGGTGCAATCTCCACTTCTTCATTGCTCGCCAGATCGACCCGGCTGATGATGTTGGCAATGCGTTCGACGTTAGCGGCGCTATCCGAAATAATCAGGACGTTGGTGGGCGTATAGGCGGCCAAGTGGCCCTGGGGCGGAATCAAGGGGCGGAGAATAGGGACAATCTGCGCAGCGGAGACATTTTGCACCTGGATCACGCGCGTCACGATCTGATCAGCTTCGACCACGCCGCGCTGATCCATGGTGGGGATGTTCTCCTGTTTGGCCCCAGCCGCTGGTACGATCTTGATGACCTTACCGCTAGGAATTGCGGCGAAACCGTGTACGCCCAACACCGACAGAAACACTTCGTATAACTCTTTCTCGTCCATCGGTTTGGTGGAAATAACGGTCGCTCGGCCCTTAACGCGCGGATCGACAATGAAATTTTTGCCGGTCAATTCCGACAAGCTCTCCACCAGCGCGGTGATCTCAACATCTTTAAGGTTCAGCGTGACTGGAGCCGCGTGCGCCGCCAGGGCCACTAAAATTACCAACAACGCGCTAAAGCCATAGTGGAGCCAGCGTTCTTTGGAGGACCGTGATGGTCTTTGAGGCCAATGGATCATGATTTATCAGTACGCAGTGGTCAGGACGGCATCCGGCGATGACATAGGCCAGCCATCAGTTCGGTTCCGCAGCGGAACCGTTCAAGGTAAAGGTCAGCGGAATCTCAGCACCATTGCGTAACACGCGCACAGCGATTCGATCTGCATTCAATAGTGCCGTCAACATCGTCAGTCCTTGGGCGGGATGGTACAGCCGATTGCCGTTGACCTCGGTCAGGACATCGCCGCCGTTGAGACCGAGCTGCTGGAACAGTTGCCGATCACGTCCCGGTTGCAGCCGGAACCCTAGGAATTGACCGTTTTGGACATAGGGATTGGCAAAGGCAATGTCTTCCAGCGCTGTCGGCCGCTTCACCACTTCAGCGCGCAACCGCTGGGCCATGGCGCTGGCATCGATCAGGGCTGGCTCCATAGATGTAGTCGGCTCAGCCGCAGCGTCGGGCGCGGCTGGCGGCGTTTCCAGCGGTACAATCGGGGGTCTCGGCGATGGCATTTCAATAGGCGGCGCGGTCTTAGCGCCAGCCTCGTCCAGCTTGGGTAGTTTAAGGACCTCCTCCCGTCCGCCCCGGGATACCACCACATGGTCGCGCTGAATCCGTTGCAACCGGGCATTGCCAGGCAACGCCGCCCCGATGCGGTAGCCGCGCTCTAGCGCATTGCCTTCAGCAATCAGGGCTAAGGCCCGGCGATCGTTGCGATCCATGAAAAAAACGCCCACTAAACGCAGATTAAGCGGGGTAACAGGAATCGGAGTGGGTGGCACTTCCACCGAGCGGCTCGCTTCCTTTTGGCCGAAGAGATGCCAGGCCGGGATAGCGGCATACGGATCCTCCGCTGGCGGAGGTGTGGCTTGCCCATCTTCCGCTCTGGTTGGTGTGGGCGCTGGAGTAGTTAGCAAAGGTAGCGCGCGCCCAGGCCATAGGGCCAGCGTCAAATCAGCCAGCGCATACGCCAAGGCAATCACCAGAAGCGCCTGAACGGCAACTACAGCGCGCCGCAACCAAGCTTCGGGGCGAAACAGCGCTAACGGAGACTTTTGTGTAACCGTCAGCGGGGCGCGTTGGGCAAGGTGGATCAAAGCTGATTTCTACATTTTCGTGGAGATAGCTTCAAGCGCTTCCGCGCTACGGCCTTATAGATCATTTCTGAGATGAGCATAACAAAATTCCGCAGTCAATCTCTGAATTTTCTTCTCAGATCCCTAACGCCGCCCTCTTCGAGTGCTAGCGTGATATTGAGGCTTCCGGCTGAATCGTCGGCGCTTTGGCGCGGACGCCCATCACCCGACCCGATTGGGGTGGGCGCGGCAGCTGCACATGCGCCGCCATCAGCGCGCTCAAGCGATCCATGGCCGACCATGGCATCGACGCGCTGTGGCGTTCGGTTAACTCGACGTGGATGACCATGAGTTCCGTGGTCGCCGCCAAGAAACCCTTACGCGCATGATATAAACGATGAAAATAATGAATTCGCTTGCTGTCGAAGCCCAGCAGCTGCGTGGTCACGCGCATGGGATCGCCAGCCACTAGTTCACGCTGGTAATTGACATGGGTTTCCACCACGAAGGTCGAGCACTGCGCGCGCTCGCGATACTCCCTGCCCATCCCCAGGCTTTCCATAAAAGCGTCCGTGGCGTAGTCGAACGCCAGCACATAATAGGCGACGTTCATGTGGCCGTTGTAATCAATCCATTGGGGCGGCACCACGCCGGTGTACAAGCATAGAGGGGGTTCGATCCGCATGGTGGTTGCGTCGCTGGCCGTGGAAAGCGCGGTACGCTACCGACTTTCGTTAGATTGCGCAATGATGCGGAGCGCTGTGGTGCAATCCAGGCATTGCCAGGATCTTCCTTCCATCTGGTCCAGAGGAATGTGCATTCATGAAGGGTCGAGTACTGATTGTGGCAGGGTCGGATTCCGGCGGCGGCGCGGGAATCCAGGCTGATGTGAAGACTGTCACGGCGTTGGGCGGCTACGCCGCGACGGCGCTCACCGCGCTCACTGCGCAAAACACCCTGGGAGTCTTCGGTATTGTTGGGGTGGAACCGGCTTTTATCGCTCAGCAGATGGAGGTCGTGCTGGAAGACATCGGCGCTGATTGCATCAAGACTGGCATGTTGCACAACGCCACTGTGATTGAAACCGTGGCTGATGTTCTGGAACGCGCGGCGCGCGGGATTCTCGTCGTTGTGGATCCGGTGATGTACGCCAAGGGTGGCGATACCTTGCTAGATCCGAGCGCACGCGAAACATTGATCCGGCGCTTGCTGCCTAAAGCCGCCCTTATCACGCCTAATGTGCGGGAAGCAGAAGGGCTAAGCGGCGTCACGATTCGCCAGCCTGAAGATTTGGGGTTGGCGGCGCAGCGATTATTGGAACTGGGTCCGACGGCAGTTTTGGTGAAAGGCGGCCATCTCGTCGGCGAAACCGTGACCGACTGGCTGACATGGTGCAATGGCTCTCAAGCCTTCACCGCGCCGCGCGCCTTGAGCCGCAACACCCATGGCACCGGTTGCACGCTGGCCTCGGCTATCGCCACCGGACTGGCGCAAGGGTCGGCGCTCACCGCAGCGGTCGAGCGGGCGCTGGCCTACGTGCGGGAAGCGATCCGCACTGCGCCGTCTCTAGGTCAAGGCTGCGGCCCGCTGAACCACGGACATACCCTATATCCGTGAATTCGAGTCCGACGGGAAAAGCGGCCGGGAGGCAAGCTGTGGTTACATCGCCAGCGGATGCAACCACGGTATTGACAACGCGCTTCAGGTCAGACAGAACCCTTTATTTCTTGGGTGCACGATAACCCGCTTGCTCGGCGGCTTCCGCGCTGGCAAAGCACTGTTGGGCTTTGGTCTTGGCGTAATTCCTTCCCTCTGGTACATGATAGATTTTTGATTTGGAGATTTTGACCGGAGCGGTTTCCGGACAAGAGCCATCCGGATTGGCCGCCGCACCCGCCCCTAACGCTGAAGTGGGCGTAGCCGCTGGTTTGGCCGTCGGCAGCGCGGGAGTAGTCATGGGTACCGCCGGCTGGGCTGTTGGCAGCGCGGGAGCGGTCATGGGCATCGCTGGCTTGGCCGTCGGCAGGGCGGGAGTGGTCATCACCGGCGGCGGTGTAGCCTCACCGGCGGCTTGGGCGACGCTGAAGCTTCCAAGTGACATTACTAGAGCGGTTGTCAACAGCCCTTTGCGGGAAAACTGCTTGATAGACATGTTGCTATACCTCCATCGTGTTATGAGCACCTGCATTATCGCGCACTTAAATAAACGGCGACTTAACCATCCATCATTCTACGAACCGCATCCATCGTTCAGCATTCCATGACGCCAACAACCGTGCGGCGAATTGCAGGGCTGCTGTCAGATTGTTCTCCGCCACCTGACCCAGCGCCTCTCCCAACTCAAATCGCTCTCCACGAATCGCCAATAAAAAGGCCGGCGGCGACGGTTTGCCGTTGATTTGCTCGTAGACGTGGAGGACAGCGGCGGGTGTCAGGGCGTGGCTGGTGTAGCTGGTATCGCGGGCCGGTTGCAGCCGGGTGAATTGATATGGTGGCGGACAGGAGATGCTGGCGTCTACGAATAATATCAGCGCCCGATTTTCTAAATCCACCGCGTGTTCGATTTGCAACTGGAAATCGGTCAGCAGTTCGATGTCGTCCCAGTTGACGCCCTGTTCCCGCAAAGCCGCCAAGCGCTCCAGAAACAGCGGCCCCAGCGCGTCATCGCCCCGGCTGGGGTTACCGACGGCTAGAATGAGTAAGCGCGGAATCTCTGCCCTCACCCTAACCTTTTTCTCCCAGATGGAGAGGAAATGCCTCTTGATGAACCGTTCCATCCGCATCCCGCACTAGGCAATCCACCAACGCACCGGATTCCTCCTCGACCAACTCCACATGCAGCGGCATCTGGCCCATTGCGTGAGTGGCGCAGGACAGGCAGGGGTCATAGGCTCGCACCGCGACTTCAATCTGATTCAACAGCGGCTCAGTCAATTCCTTGCCGTCCAGATAGCGTTCCGCTACCTGGCGAATCGATTCGTTCATCGCCTGGTTGTTGTTGGTGGTGGACACAATCAAGTTGGCTTTTTCGATCAAGCCGTCCTCGTTCATCCGGTAATGGTGGAACAGGGTGCCGCGTGGCGCTTCGATCACGCCGATCCCTTCCCGTGGCGTCACCTCGCCTTTCGCCACCAACTCATCGCCGAAAATATCGGGATCAAGCAGCAAGTCCTTGATCGCCTCGATGGAATGGAGCAACTCAATCATCCGCGCCCAGTGGTAGGCCAGCGTGACGTGAATGGGCTCGTCCTCGCCCAGCGCCATGAATTCCTGGCGTTCCTCCTCGGCCAGTGGGGTGGCGATGAAATCGCAATTGTCGATACGGGCCAGCGGCCCCACCCGATACCAACCCTTGTCCGGCCCCAGCGAGTTGATGAAAGGAAATTTCATGTAACTCCACGGCTTGACTTGCTCGCGCAACACCTGGGCGTAACGGCGGTAGTCGAGATGATCGAAGATCATTCCACCCTGTTCGTTCTTGGCCCGCAAGCTGCCGTGATACAAATCCAGCGCGCCATCGGCCCGGATTAAACTGAGGTAATTGGTGCGGATGGTGGCGAAATGGGTGAAATAGCCGGGATTGGCCGCATAGGCCGCTTTCATCAGCTTGAGGATGTTGCGGCTCCATTGCGCCATCAGGTCGATATCGACCAACAGCGTGTTGCGCTCCTGCAAGGTCAGCGATTTATTCACGCCGCCGGGAATCGCGCCGGTGCCGTGGACCCGCTTACCCGCCGTAAACCGGATCACCTCTTGGCCGTACTTGCGCAGCTTCACCCCTTGCCGGGCCACATCGGGATAATCCGCCATCACGCCGACCACATTGCGATGGGCCACTTTATCGTCGAAATCGAACAGAAAATCCGGCGAGGCCAGATGGAAAAAATGGACCGCGTGCGATTGCAGGGTCTGGCCGTAGTGCATCAGGCGGCGGATTTTCTCGGCGGTCGGTGGGATTTCCTCGATCCCCAACAATTGGTCGACCGCTTTGGCCGCCGCCAGATGGTGGCTGACCGGGCAAATGCCGCACAGCCGCTGCACCACCACCGGCAATTCCCAATAAGGCCGGCCCTGAATGAATTTCTCGAAGCCACGAAATTCGACGATATGCAAACGCGCCTGACGGATGCGGTGATCCCGATCCACCAGCAGGGTGACTTTGCCGTGGCCTTCAACCCGGCTTAACGGGTCAATAGCGATGCGGCAGAGGTAATCAGATTGGGCCGCTGTTTCCAGGGTACTCATAACGAGTGACCTCGTTTAATCGTCGTTGATGATCCCCTCGCCTATTTAATGAGAGTGATTCGGCAAGGAACTGGGGATTAATGCTGTACCAGTCTGATAACACGCAGTGGATAATGCTGGGCAATCAATACAAAATCACGGTCGTTATGCAGCAATTGAGCCTGATGCACCAAAGCAGTAGCAGCAATCATGCAATCCAGGGGCTTACGCACGGTGATTCCTTGAGCACGCAACGCACGGTAAATTTGTGCGGCTTCAACAAAAACGTCCTGCGTCATCGGTAAAAGCCGCAAAAACTCCAGATAGTGGCGTGTGCGCTGATATGTGGCTTCCTCACGAATGCCCTGAAGAATTTCGGTCAGAATAACTCCGCAGAGAACGATATTTTCTCCCCGCTCAATCCATTCCTCCAATCGTTGCACATGCGGTAACGCATTTCCCCGAAAAAAATCAATCCATACGCTGGTATCAACCAAGATCATGCGAGACGCTTCCACGCAACACACTCAAATCGCCTTCCCACTCGACCTGACCTTTGAGTTCCAACAGTTTTTTCTGATTCTCCCGCCGCAGCAGTTCTCGCAGTGCAAAATTGACCAGATCGCGGCGCGTTTTCAGGCCAGTGGTCTGCAAACCTTCCTCAACCAAATTACTGTCCACCGTAACCTGCATACTGCGCTGAGGTTTTCTATTCATCAAATGCTTCTCCGGCCACTCTACAACTTAAAAATCAATCGTAATGAATCTGGGTATAAGGCAGCGCGATGGGCTGCCCAGCCAATAATTGGGTGACGAAAGTCCAAATCGTATCCGCCGACGGCGGGCAGCCCGGCAGGAAGTAGTCGATTTTCACCACCTCGTGAATCGGATGCACCTGATCGAGCAGCAAGGGGATTTCCGGGTCATTGGGAATCTGCGCGTCCACCAATCCGATTCCCCGCGTGTAGGACTCTTCCAGACAATCCTTCAATTCGTAGTGATTGCGCATCGCCGGAATGCCGCCGCTGATGGCGCACGCGCCCATCGCAATCAGGATTTTGCAGTGCGCCCGAAATTCCAGCAGGGTGTGGACGTTCTCGACGTTGGCGATGCCGCCTTCAATGATGCCGATGTCGCACTCGCCCAGTTCCTTGAGGTCGGTCAACGGGCTGCGGTCGAACTCCACTTTTTCGGCCAGATCGAACAGCCGCTCATCGAGATCGAGCAGCGACATGTGGCAACCGAAGCAGCCGCACAGCGAGCAGGTGGCAACCTTCAGTTTGGATTCAATCATGACGGCGACCTCCCTTGCTGACCGCCAGCGCGGCCACATCGCCGACCACGTTGATCGGCTTGCGGTCATAAAGCCGCTGGCCGATAGGGATTTCATAGCCGCTGTGCTTGCTCAGAATCGTGCCGGTCGGGCAGACCTGCGCCGCTTTATCACTCAGGCTGAAATCGGTCGCGCCCAGCTTGCCGGATGGCGTATTCACCACCAGATGGGCCTTGATGCCACGCCCCTGCACCGCGAACACGTTTTTGCCGTCCACATCGCGGCTGGCGCGCACGCACAGCTCGCACAGAATGCAGCGATTAAAATCAATCAGGGCGTCGGGGTGCGAGGCGTCCACTGGCCGACGCGGATAGAAATGGGTGTAGTGCGGTGCCAGCATCCCGACGTAATAGGCCACCGCCTGCAACTGGCAAGCCCCGCTTTTCTCGCAAGCCGGGCAGACGTGATTGCCTTCCACAAACAGCATTTGCAGCAAGCCCCGGCGGATTTCGCGCACCTCGTCGATTTCGCTCTGCACCACCTGACCGGCCGCCGCTGGCGTGGTGCAGGACGCCTGCATCCGACCATTGACCTTGACCAGACAGACCCGGCAACTGCCATGTGGGGTGAATTCGGGATTGAAGCACAGATGCGGGATATAGATGCCAGCGGCCAGCGCGGCGGCCATGATGGTCTGGCCATCCTGAAACGGCACTGTCCGCCCGTCCAGCGTGAAACTCTGCTCCTCGCTCATGGCATCGCCCTCGACAAGACTTCTTCATCCAGATAGGCGTCGGGATCGGTGCGACCGGTCAGCCACCGCGCCTGCTCCAGCGCCGCATTCATATCAAACGCCGGTTCAAACGCGGTCGAGCGCAGCCGCCGCTCATAGGACTCTGGAAATTGATCCAGACTGTCCAGCACCGGATTGGGCGCAGTCTGGCCCAGGCCGCAATGCGAAGCCACCCGCATGATCTGGCCGATCTTGCGCATTTCCTCCAAATCGGCGCGGGTGCCGTGGCCGGTATGCACCTTGTCCACCAGATCGCGCATCAAGGAGGTGCCGACCCGGCAGGGGGTGCAAAAGCCGCAGCTTTCGTGCACGAAGAAATGGGCGAAGTTGCGGATGCCGTCCAAAATATCGCGGCGCTGGTCGAACACCATGAACGAGCCGCCCGTCGCCAAATCCTCAAAGCAGATGCGCCGGTCGAACAATTTGGCGGAAATCATGTGCCCGGCGGGACCGGCCATCTGGATACCCTGCGCGTCGCGCGCCCCGCAGTCCTCCAGCACCTGCCGGACGGTGACGCCGAACGGGTATTCGTAGATGCCGGGCCGCTCGCAGTCGCCGCTCAGGCTAAGCAGCTTGGTGCCTTTCGATTCCGCCGTGCCGCGACTGGCGAACCAGTTGCCGCCTTCCACCGCGATCTTGGCGGCGGAGGCGAAGGTTTCGACGTTGTTGACCACGGTCGGCTGGTTCAGATAACCGTGGGTGGTCGGAAACGGCGGGCGGATACGCGGCACCCCGTGCTTGCCCTCCAGCGATTCGATCAGCGCCGATTCCTCGCCACAGACGTAAGCGCCCGCGCCCAGGTGAATGTCGATGTCAAAATCAAAACCGGCATCGCCCAGAATCGCCTGACCCAGTAGGCCCGCCTCGCGGCGGCGCTGCAAAGTCGTTTTCAGCGCGTCTACCATGTAGCGATATTCGCCGCGCAGGTAGACGAAGCCCTGTCGTGCGCCGATCACCCGGCCGCAAACCGTCATGCCCTCGAACACCAGATCGGCGAAATCCTGCATCAGCACCCGATCCTTGAAGGTGCCCGGTTCGCCCTCGTCGGCGTTGCACACGACATACTTCACCTCACCCGGCGCATTGCGGCAGGACAGCCATTTCGCAGCGGACTTGAAGCCCGCACCGCCCTGCCCGCGCAATCCTGACTTGACCATCTCCTCCAGGATCGCCTCCGGGCCACGCTTCAGCACTGCCCGCAGCGCCGCGCCATCGGCGAAGTGCCGTCCCAGCAGAATGTCGGCCCGATGGATATTGCTCACCACCTCGAAGAACTCGCCCGGCCATTGTTCTAGCGGCGTTTTGGCATTAACCAGTTCGACGATACGATCCAGCCGGGGCTTGGTAAGCCGGGTCAGCGCGTAGCCGTTGACCAACGCCGCTGGCCCCTGATCGCACATGCCGGTGCAGGAAGTCGTGCCCACACTGACCCGACCATCGGCGCGGGTGCCGTTGATGGCCACGCCGAGCCGATCCGCCAGATAGTGCAGCAGTTCGCGGTTGCCGAGCATCCGGTCGGTGATGTTGTCGCTGATCAGGATGTCGTAGGAACCGCGCGGCTCGGTGTAGAGGAAGGAATAAAACTCGGCGACGTTGCGTACCTTGTCCGGCGAGATGCCGAGTTCTTCGGCGACCGTGGTGATCGCTTCGGCCGACAGCCAAGTCAGGCTGTCCTGCACTTCACGGAGGATTTGCAACAGCCGGGTCGGCAACTTCTGGTGGCGTTGTACGATGTCGCGGATGGCCGGAATAAGCGCGCTGGATTCCATCATGGACCACCTCCATACCGTAAGCGATCAGGCCCCTGCGTCCAGACCCTGCAAGGCGCTTAGTGCAGGACAGGGCGTTTGCCGTGTAGGGTTAAGGATACTCCAACTCGCGACAAAAATCCTTATTTTCCTACGAGTTAATTGACTGCAAGTGCAGGCGTTTGGAACCGTGCGAGCGTGACTGGGTCGAAGTTCTAGTTGTATCGACGAACCTGCCCGCTCAGTCCCGCACCCGGTCCGCTGACGAAACGAGCACGCTCCCGATCTGGCGTAATCCGGGAATTAAGGGCAGAATTCTTGTTTTTTTAATGACACACAACCGGAGACGAGATTTTTATTATGCCGAGCCACGCCCAGAAATCCCTCCGCTGGCTGCTATTTGGGTGGCTGACCGCCAGCGCCGCGCAAGCCGAGGTTTATCCGCTCCCCCCTGCGGGCACCGACGTGATCGGAGAAGTCAAGGTGATCTATGCCAATAAGGAAGATACCCTTCTAGACATCGCCCGCCGCCATAGCCTGGGTTATGACGAAATGGTTCAGGCAAATCCCGGCGTCGACCGCTGGACGCCTGGTCATGGGACGCCGATTGTGCTGCCAACCCGGTATATCCTGCCTGATACGCCACGAGAAGGCATCGTGCTCAATATCGCCGAGATGCGCCTGTACTACTATCCCAAGACCAATCCTGGCGAACAGGCGGTGGTGCATACCTATCCGGTCAGTATCGGGCGGATGGACTGGAAAACTCCGCTAGGAACGACCAAGATTGTGGCCAAGGACAAAGATCCGGTCTGGCGGCCACCGGCTTCCATTAAAGCCGAACACGCCGCTAACGGGGATATTTTGCCGGATGTAGTCCCCAGTGGGCCGGACAATCCGCTCGGTCTGTATGCCATTCGGCTCACCATCCCCGGATATCTGATCCACGGCACCGACAAACCATTTGGTATCGGCATGCGGGTGACACATGGCTGTGTGCGGATGTACCCTGAAGATATCGAACATTTGTTTGGGATGGTATCGATTGGTCTGCCGGTGCGCCTTGTCGATCAACCAGTCAAGGTCGGGCGGTTCAACGGCCAGCTATTGATGGAGGCGCACGCGCCGCTGGAGGAGGATGATCTACCCATCAAGCTCACTCTGGAGCAAGCCCATAAGGTGGTTACCGCCAAGACTGGCCCGGATATGCCTGGCGTAGACCCGAATGCGGTAGCGCTGGCGGTGGAACAGTTCAGCGGTATTCCCGTCTCGATTTCCACCATAGTCACCAGACAGACAGCTGAGCCGACCTACCCAGCACCTCAGGCGGCGCTTCCCGACCCCCCACCGGTGCGGCGAATGCTGCCACCGTATCCTGCTACCGCTTACAGCAACCCGGCGTTACCGCGTTACCCCGCTACGGCCCCTGCTCTGCCCTCCAGATCCGCCTCGCCCTACGCTGGCGAAGAGGAGGGTGAAAGCCAAGCGCCCTATCCGCCGTATCCAGTCCGTCCCGCCGCAGCGTCTTATCGCCCCGCTGCGTCGGCGTATTCAACACCCGCTTATACGCCTCCCGCCTCCCCGCCTATAGCCCGGCCCGTGTTGCGGACCACCAACCCTGAGCCGCCGCCATTGTCGCCATCAAAACGGACGACACCCCAATAACAAGAAACCCCGCGCATGCGGGGTTCTTGTTATAACCGGCGCTTGCGCTTACTTATAAGCGCCTTTCTTGAACGCGCGGTTCAGCCGGTCCTCGTTCGCCGTGCAGCAAGAACGGGTTTCATTCGCGGCATCCATCGCTTGCCGGGCCATGGCCTTGGCTTCGTTCGCATCATTTTGCGCTTTCTGCACATCGCTGGTGCTGGCGCAGCCAACGGTTAGGGCGGCGATAAAGGCCAGAGCGGAAACTTTGGTGACAGTCTTGAGGGTCATATTCAACTCCTGAAAAGTCTCATACCAAGCAAAAAGTGCTTTTTGACGACTAAATCAATAACGACAATAACCTGTCGTCATAGCACAACCAAGTTGCAACAACACAACAAAGCCAATATAACCAAATCCAAGCCAGCAGACAATGCCCTGTGGCCTAGAATCAGCGAATTTCAACTCGCGTGCCTTTTTTTACCCAGGAGCGGAGCACGGCAATCTGCTGATTATCCAGGGCGATACAGCCATTGGTCCAGTTGATACCCGCATTGTGAATCCGCGGAAATTCAATGCCTACGCCATGAATACCGATCTGCCCGCCAAGCAGCGTATTTTGCGGCGGGGTATGGCCATTAGCCCAGGCGGCGCGCACCTGCTCATAGGTCAACCAGTCAATACGGTGCTCGCGCAATGCGCGCTCGGCATAGTCTAAATTGGGGTAATCCAGACCGATAAAGGTTTTAAACCGACTTTGATCGTTAAACCAGCCTACGCGAAACACCCCCAACGGCGTTTTATTATCACCGCGCCTGACCTTGAGTCCCACACCGCTCCTGCCTACCGCAATTCGCGGAAACACCCGCACCGGCTGCTGGCCCTGCATGATGCTCAGGGTATCGGTCTTGGTATCTATCAGCACCCAGGGTTCTCGCGAGGTCGTTAGGCTCGTCTCCGGGGGTGCCACGGGAGGCGAGGTACAGGCGCTAATCAATCCAAACAACATGCCAAGAACCAAAATACGTCGAACCGCCATCCACATACGAATACCCATTTTTCTTTACTATGAAAGAACAACGTTCGCTGCATTGCACGCGGCCAACGCCATATCACCACACTGCTTAATCTTACACTGCACGCTCAAAAGCGGGGTTCCACCGCGACCTGGCTTAACAGAGAGTTGCCGATAAAGCAATTTTCCTTGGCCTTGCGATGCAATTCACGCACAGCATCCGCATCGGGAATCATCGAGCCGCCAAAAGTTACCTGGGGCCGCAAGCTCAGGTGAGTTATCATCATTTTGCCCTTTTCATTCTTACCCAGTTGCGCCAGGGGCGCATCCTCGTAGCGATCCA
>JBATSQ010000211.1:0-5118 GCA_049293375.1 Candidatus Contendibacter sp. | reverse complement strand
TAAACCGGCGTTCGTAATCGTGTACATCGGCTCCAGCTCCCATGGGTACGGCCTTGATGTAGGGTAAGCCGAAAGCGGCGCACGCAGCGGGTTCCTCATCCCCATGAAATTGCAGGAGGTGCAGCGGGACGCTTTCTACAATGGCGCGCACCTGGGTCGGCTCCTCGTTGCGAAACAAGCCCACGAGAGTCATGAACGGCGGCAAGGCCGCCACGATGCGCCGGGCGCGTTCGACCTCGACGAATCGGGGGCTGGCGGCGTGAAACACCAGTCCAATGGCGTCCGCGCCAAGTTGCGCTGCGAGTAGGGCATCGTCGGGGCGAGTCATCCCGCAGATTTTTACGCGGGTACGGGGCAGCGGGATCATGGCGCGCGCATCAGCAAACAGGGAGGGACGATCAGGAAAAGCGTGAAGACTATCAGAAATTCGGTAATTTTACAGAGTGGCCCTAATGAAAAACCCGCGCTCCAACATTGCCAAAAGGGGCGAAAAGTGAAAATTTTAGTAAAATTGACTATGCTACTATTGAAGTACTAATTGCAAGCCAGCCGTTGGGAAATATGCAATGTCCATTCGCGACTGGCCCGATGATGAACGTCCTCGGGAGAAGTTGCTCCAACGCGGGGCCGCCGCGCTGTCCGACGCTGAGTTGCTCGCCATTTTTTTGCGGGTCGGAGTGCCGGGGCGCAGCGCCGTGGATCTGGCCCGCGATATGCTCAAGCAACACGGCGGTTTACGCCGCTTGCTGGAGCTGGACCAAAAAGATTTCTGCGCAACACCAGGGTTAGGACCGGCCAAATATGTCCAGTTGCAGGCCGTATTGGAGTTGGCCCGGCGTCATCTGGAAGACATCTTGCAGCGTGGTGACGCCATCCACAGCGCAGCCGATACCTGTCGTTATTTTATGGCGCGGTTGCGCCACCAGCCACATGAGGTGTTCGCTTGTTTGTTCTTGGATAACAAACACCGGGTGATTCAGTATGAAGAGCTGTTTTATGGGACCATTGATAGCTCCTCGGTGCATCCGCGCCAGGTGGTGAAAAGGGCGCTTTACCATAATGCGGCTGCGGCTATTGTTGCGCATAACCATCCTTCCGGTATCGCTGATCCAAGTTACGCTGACGAGGCGATTACCTTGCGGCTCAAAGAGGCCCTGGCGCTGGTGGATGTGCGCTTGCTCGATCATATTGTCATTGGCGATGGCCAAACGGTGTCCTTGGCGGAACGCGGAGTCTGCTAGGGGTTGATCTGACTTTTGATGCTTGGTTCAAAAGGATCTTTGATTGATTGGTTTATGGAGAGTCATGTCTGTTTCAGCAAAGGCATGATAAGGAAAGCAATGTACTCGTTATTTGGAGAGCACAAAATGACAGACCCTAAATTGACTCGGCCAAGAGAACCAGTCTCAGCCCGAACCCTGGACTCCATCAGCTCAGCTAAAAAGGATTTTATTGAATGGTCTGATGCGTTGAGTATAGGGATTAAGACCATTGATGACCAGCATAAGGGATTAGTGAAAATGGTCAATGAAATTAATGAAGGCATTAAGGGAGGCTGGGGAAAAGAAGCGAGGGATGCAATTTTGAAAAAGTTGGTTGAATATACGGTGGTTCATTTTTCCACTGAAGAAAGTTTGATGAATATCTCCCATTATTCTGGAGCAGATCTACATAAAAAACATCATGAAAATCTTATCGGGTTAGTCGGAGAATATATCAAAAAATATGAAGAAGACCCTAATGCTTCGAACTATGATTTGCTCTTCTTTCTTAAAAGATGGCTGGTAGAGCATATCCTGAAAGATGATAAAGTTATGGGGGAGTATCTGGTGAAGAAGGGGGTGGTGAAGATAGAAAGCAAGAACTTATCTTTCTTCGCTAAATTTAAAAAATGAAATTTAAAAAATGGCTTGGCCTCAATTAGGCGGGTTTTCCTGACTACATGGCGAAATCCTGCTGTAGCTGATGAGTGGGAAACCCTGAGTTGTCTGGAATTTAAATCCAGTAGTTTTTAAGTGGCCAGAATTAAAGGCTGGCTGAGCTTTATTATTGAGGTGATTTTTTGGCAAGGATACTGTAATGAATGAAAAAATCTCCGGACAGGTGACTGAACCCGTTTCGGCTCGCACCAAAGAACCGACCTCGGCGCGAATGAAAACGTTTGTCGAGTGGTCTAATGCTTTAAGCATTGGCGTTGAGACCATCGACGAGCAGCATAAGGGTTTGGTGGCTATGTTGAACGAGATGTATGAGGGTATTAATGGCGGATGGGGTAGAAAGGCCCGCGATGAGGTTCTAGATAAATTGGTTTCCTATACAGTCGTTCATTTTGAAACGGAAGAGAGCCTCATGGAGGCATCGCATTACCCGGAGGAGAAAGAGCACAGGCAGCGCCACGCGAAGCTTATTCAGATGGTTGGGGAATACATCGAAAAGTATAACGAAGATCCAAATGCCTCTAACTATGATTTATTGTTTTTTCTTAAGCGATGGCTGGTTGATCATATCCAGAGGGATGATAAGCTTTTAGGTCAGCATCTGCTCAAGAAAGGAGTATCCAACTCTCTGGGGGAAAACATCAGGGCGCTGCTCTCCAGAATCAAGAACTGGTTTATCTCCAGTAATTAAAGAATTTAGAAGCCTACTGAAAAAACTCAGTTGAAGATTAACAGAAGAGATACGCTTGCTCCTAAGTACTTTGCCAAAAGTTCGAGCTTTCTATATGAGGGTAACATATTGAAAATACTACATCAAAATACTGGACAGCTTAGGTTATAAGCCACGCGCTTCTCGAACGCGCTCATAGGCCGCCGTGATTTCACGAGTTTTTTCGGTCGCTTGCAGTATCTCCGTTGGGGAACTGTTATCAGCCGCCAATTTATCGGGATGATGGCGTTTGAGCAGGCGACGATAAGCGAGCTTGATTTGCTCCGGATTGGCGCTAGGCTTCAAACCCAGCACGGTATACGCCTGCGCTAGGGAGTTGACAGCGGTGGTAGGTCGGCGGTTATAGGTCTGTTGATCGTTGGACTGCGCCGATCCGGTGTGATGGCCTTGGGCTTGTTCCTGCGCCCAGCGCTGCGCGCGAAATAACGTGTGCATGGCTTCAAACTGTAAGCGGGCGAGACCGAGCCGCTCGGCAATGGCCGACAGGCGCGCTTGCGTTTGTGGGTGCAAGGTACCGTCGGCGTAAGCCAGGTTCAGCAGCATCACCAACAAACGCTGCGCCAACGCTGGGCGGCTGTGGTAACTGTTGCGAAAACTGGCCAGTACGGCCTCAGCGACAAAAGCAGGCTGTTTGCCCTCGGTAAAACAATCAATTGCGGCACGACGCTGGCTGGCGCTGAGTTGCAGGCGCTCCATCATAGCGCGGGTGACGGCGATTTCCTGCTCCGAGACCCGGCCATCAGCCTTGGCGACGTAGCCCATTAATTGGAAGGTCGTCGCTAGAAAGTCGCTGCGAGAGCGTTCATCGCTAACCGCTTCGGGCCGCTCAGCCTTTCGTGCTTCTTCCAGGTTGTGGCCGACCGCCGCGCCAAATAGCGCTCCAAGGGGACCACCGACCATGAAGCCAAAGGTTCCACCAAACACTTTTCCCCACACGATAGATGTTTCGACCTCGCCGCTGGATTTTGAACTGACGCCTTTGCTTAACGGCGCTACCTGTGGGTTTTGGCGCTCACGTCGGTAGCGCGCCGCTGTTTAGCTTTTCAGATAAATGGCGTCATCGTAGGTTTTTAGCCAATCCGGTTTCAAGCCAATCAATGCTGTAATCAGCATGCCGTTGAGCAAGCCTTCTGGAAACAGATACAACGGCAAAAATGGCAGATACTCATCGCTGATGCGGGCGAAGGAGTAGACCTCAGCGGTGACCAACAGTAAGACCAACGCCAGCACCGCCGCTCCCGCCGCCACCATAGCGTTGAAGTAGGCGCATAAAAAAATATAAATAAACAAATGATGGGGCAAGTAGCGATAAACCAGGGTGTACACCCCGTAACTGACCGAGAGGGGCAGCACGCCCAGCAGCAACGCATTGATCGCAAGAGCAGTCCAATCCCCGTTCAACACAGTGAGCGCTACAACGACAAGGCTCACGCCGATCACGCCGAACGACCAGCCGAACATCAGGGTATACGCAGTGACACCCAGAAAGTGAAAGCCTAACGCTGGACGGACGCCAACCTCAAAGGTCCACACCAGAAACAAGACTGCCGATGCGCCCAGAAACACCTGCTGGCGGCGTGAATCGCTCAGCAGCAAGCGCCAGGGCGCGCTGCGCAGCGCTTGCACCACCACCACTAGCCAAACAAAGTAGGCGAACAGCGACAGATCGCTGGGAAGTAACGCATCCGTGAGGTTCATGTGGGGCAAGACCGTCGCTGGGACTTAGGCGTTTGAGCGTTCGTTTTAGCGAGGCGGGGGTTGAACGCGCTGTGGCATGATTGTTCCGTCCCGCCAGAGGCAAGCATGGGTAGAATGGGCGTTGTGTTTTCTTGTTTTCTTGAGGAGTCGTTCCTTGATGCTCACATCCACTGTTGCCCCGCCTGAAATCACCCGGTTGCCGCTCATCTACCGCGGCAAGGTCCGCGACCTGTACGCCGTGGACGATCAGCATCTCCTGATGGTCGCCAGTGACCGACTCTCTGCCTTTGACGTGATCTTGCCCACGATAATTCCCGGCAAGGGCGCGGTTTTGACGGCGGTTTCCAATTTCTGGTTCACACGCACCCACCCTATCATACCCAATCATCTGCATCTGGCGACTAAAACCCTACCGGAAGCTTTGCCGGATCCGGCCGAGCGCGCCTTAGTTGCGGATCGGGCCGTGGTGGCCCGGCGGCTGCGCGGCCTGCCGGTGGAGGCGATTGTCCGTGGTTACCTGATTGGTTCGGGGTGGAAGGATTATCAGCAGACTGGCAGGGTGTGCGGCCTGGTGTTGCCAGCGGGTTTGCGCCTGGCGGAGCGCTTGCCGGAGCCGCTTTTTACCCCTTCCACCAAGGCGGCGCTGGGCAGTCATGATGAAAACGTCACTTTTGACCAGGTTGCCGGATTGATCGGCCAGGAGCTGGCGGAGCAGGTGCGGCAAACCAGCCTGCGCTTGTATCGGGAAGCGGC
>JBATSQ010000210.1:0-1698 GCA_049293375.1 Candidatus Contendibacter sp. | reverse complement strand
AAGCACCTAGCAGCAAGCTTACGCCGGAGGGGCAAGCGGGGTCAAGCGGTGTGCAGGGTGGCGAACTGTTCAACCAGCTTGCGGATCAATTCCGCGTTCGCTATCACCGCCTGCGCTTCACGCTCGGAAATCGACTGATCCAGATAGTAATCGGCTTTCACGCGCAACTCTCGGCTTCTGGCCAGGGTCGGCGCGATCTGATTCGCCAAGGAGCCACCGTGCACTTTTTTTCGATCTACAAACTGCAACCGGTCAATCAATTCTTGGTGCTGACCGGTCTGGCCGTAGCGAGGCGGGTTAGCGAAGTGGCCACTGATGCCGTTAGCCCAGTGATAGCCCGCATAGTAGCCGCGACTGGCTGCCTGTCGCCAAGCCATTTCCTTCTCATCGGTTTCGGCTTTTGCCGCGCGAGCCAGGGCGGCGCGCGCCTCCACCAGAAAATGTTCCGGCGTGACGCTCATGCGGCGGGCCGGTCCCGCACGCTGATGCAGAAAGTAGACAGTGGAACATCCGTCTCGGCCTGTAGCGCCATCAGCGCCAAATCCATCCGGCGAGCTTCCTCAAAGGGCACGGACAATAGCAAGGTCCTCGATAAAAACAGCGCGCCGTCATCGCCGATAAAATCATCAATTTCGACCGACATACGCTTATTCAATCGGCTGATGACCGCCCAAGCCTGGTCAGTCGCCGCCGCCATCGCCTCATCGGTCAGCGCGAGCGCATCCGCCGCTTGCACAAGCGCCGGTAATCCGGCGGTAATAGCGTTTGTCATGGCGGTATATGGCCCATCGCTATGCCGGCGGAGCAAGGTCATCAGTTCGGAGGCGACATGAAAACGCCCCGCCTCATAAGCACACTGGATCGCCCGCTCCACGGCAGTGATGAAGTAACGGCCTGGGCCTGCTTGAATCACCTGACGGAACTGTTCCAAGGCGTCCTCCGGTCGATAAACACGGTGCAACACCGCCGCGTAATTCAGCGCCAGCATCGGGCGCCAACCGCGCCGCAGCGCTTCTTGAAAGTGCTGATCCGCCGCTGCACGGTCCTGGCGCAGGCCCGCCAACATCCCCAAGGCCAGGTGCGCCTCCTGCGGGTCCGTCCGCTGGCACTTTTTAGCCTGCCATTCCGCTTGTCCCAGGGCGGCCTCATCCAGGGGAGCGTCCGTGTTCAGGGCATAGGCCAGCCGATCAATCAGCCGGTCAATCTCGCGGGCGGGTGTGGGGGTGTTCATGGAGCCATCATAGTCTTTGACGCCGGGGGGTCAAGCGGCTCAAATCACCTTCGCCAGCCGGGCCAGGATGCCGACCAGCAGGGTAGTTTGCAGGATGCCGACGCCGACCACCCAGCGGATCAGGTCGGCCTTGGTTTCGGCCAGGTCGCGCTTCACTTCCGCCCGCAGCAGTTCAATGTCCTTTTTGAGTTCAGCGCGAACGACTTCGAGATCTTTCTTCAATTCGGTGCGCACCTGTTCGACATCGCCTTTGGTGGCCGTATTGCCACTGTCCAACGTGGCAACAGTGGCCTGCAAGACCGTCGTCAGTGCTGTGGCCTGCGCTTCGGCCTGACGCTCTTCAACGCCCGCTTCCCGCAGCGTCTTGACGTAGGCCAGCGTGTCAAAGGTGATGGTGGTCATGGGCCTCTCCCGTTAACGCCAACAATCCACTATGGCCATGCGGGTGGGCGGGGTCAAGGGTTAAT
>JBATSQ010000209.1:0-18728 GCA_049293375.1 Candidatus Contendibacter sp. | reverse complement strand
CCGATGTTCTCGGTCAATCTGGCCATCGGCATCCCAGCCAACACCCATATCGCCTTGCTGCGTGAGGAGTTTCTGGATTTTTGCGATGACCTGAATCTGGACGCCGTGATGGAGCCGATCAAGGGGTAAGCGGGCCTTGGCGTTGCACCGTCAATCCAGATACAAGTTATCGCGGGCGCGCTTGGCCCGCTCGAAAGTGGCGAGAATCGCGGCGCGGTCGTCGGTGCGGATGGCCTCGGCCAGCCGCTCCAGATCGGCGCCGAACAGCGCGATCATTTCCAGCAGTTGCTCCCGATTGGCGACACAGATGTCGTGCCACATTCTGGGGTCGCTGGAGGCGATGCGGGTAAAATCCCGGAATCCGCCCGCCGCATAGCGGAAAATTTCCGCCCGGTCGTCCAACCGCGCCAGGGTATCGACCAAGGTGTAGGCCAGCATGTGCGGCAAATGGCTGGTCGCGGCCAGCACGGCATCGTGATGGCGCACCCCCATGTCCACCACCTCAGCCCCGGTCAGTTCCCACAGACGCCGGATAAGCTGATGGGCCGCAGCGGCGGTCTCTGCCAGCGGGGTCAAAATCACCCGGCGTTTTTGAAACAAGTGGGCAACCGAGGCTTCCACCCCACTTTTTTCCGTCCCGGCGATGGGATGGCCGGGTACAAAGTGCGCGGGAATATGGCCATAAATCTGCTCGACATCGGCGACCACGCTGCCCTTGGCGCTGCCCACATCGGTCACCACGGCATCGGGCGACAGGCGCGGGACGATGGCGCGCAGGACCGGCTCGATGGCGCCCAGCGGCACAGCGACCACCACCACGTCCGCGCCGACCACCGCGCGGGCCGGATCGGTGTCGTAGCAGTCCACCACGCCCAAGCGGACGGCGGTGCGCAGGTTGTCCTCGTTGCGGCCGGAGCCGACCACTTCGGCCACTGCGCCTTTCTCGCGCAAGGCGCGGGCCAGCGAGCCACCAATCAGGCCGACACCAATCACACACAAGCGCTGAATTAAGGGTGGTTCGGTCATGGCAAGCCCCCGTTATCCACCCAGTGAGGGCGGTGAAGCAGGATCATCTGCGAGCACCTATTAGATTTGATTAATACCATAGTATTTTTGATAAGCTCTCAGTAATTTCCTTAAAACATTCCAGGTTTCTGACTTACAATCTCTGATAAAAAGCCTATGGCGATAACCCTGTGATAAAAAACCAGTAAAAAACGCGGCAACGAAGAGTGATGAAAAAATACTTATTTCTTTAAGATGTATAAAATAGTATATAAGATAGAAAACAAAAATTACAAAAAATACTAATATAGACTTTAAACAGATAGTTTCATTTCCAATAAACTCGACATTGTAAATAACAAGTACTTCATTTTTTCTGAATAAAAAGTAGAAAAATGAAAAGAAGAGACATATTGATAAAATCCAAGCTATTATTCCAAATAGATAGGCCACAGGTGAGGAAATTAAGGCGCTTATTACAACAGTAAGGCAAACTAGGTAAAAAGTCATACTTAGACCGCTACCGGCCACCCTAGAAAACCTAACAATACACCTTAGGCGGCCCCGCGAGGGTAAAAAACCTAAGGTGGGGTCAATTTTTAATTAGCGTCTGTTAGGCTGGCAGCTTAAGGGCAAATATTCTTAGTCCAGCGTGCGCTCCGGGTACGGGCGCACTTTTGCTGTTGTCCCACTTGGACTAACCGAAGTTCATCCTCTTCCTGCTGGAACGCCACCCGATAGTGCTGCGCTACGATGGCATCATCCTCCAGCCCTCCAACGGTGAGCAGATAAATGACGACCCCATTGCCAAAGGTAAAGACTTCCTCACGACTTTGGGCTTTGACCACCTGGTCAGGGCCTTGGCTACCCAGTGCGGCGATGACAGTTCGCCCGCAGCGGGTCACAGACTGTTGACAGGTATAGGGATCCACGGCCAATCGGGTAAACTGGGACGGGTTGGCAATAGCGCTACGCGGAGTGGGTGGTAAAGCCATTTGCCCAAAGCTTGGAGTCAGCATTGCACTGGAACCAGCCAAGACCCAACCCATAGAGATTATCCATCGTTTGCAGATCATAAGAACCCTCTGGTCATCGTTTCTAAAAATCTTAAGGGCAAGCGAGCACCTGACTCAATGCTTCAATGCAGCGGGCATTCTCCGCTTCAGTCCCAATGCTGATGCGCAAAAACTGGGGCAGGCCATAATTATCCACGGGCCGGGCAATAATCCCCCGCTTCAGCAACTCCAGAAATACATCCCGGCCTGATCGGCCCACATCAATGCACAAAAAATTGCCAGCCGAAGGCAGCCAAGCCAAACCCCGGCGGCGACAGAATTCCTGCAAGCGGTTCATGCCGACCCGGTTGACCGCCCTGCTCCGCTCCAAATGCTCGACATCGTCCAACGCCGCCGTGGCCGCCGCCAGCGCCAGGCTGTTGACATTGAACGGCTCACGCACCCGATTCAACAAATCCGCCACCTGCGGATGTGATACGGCATAGCCCACCCGCAATCCCGCCAGGCCATAGGCTTTGGAAAAAGTACGGGTGATGATGAGATTGGGAAAGCGGTCGAGCCAGCGTAGGGCGTTGGGACAATCGGCCTCCGCATCGACATACTCGCCATAGGCTTCATCTACCACGACCAGCACCGGTTCAGGAACAGCCGTTAGCAAGGCTTCCAGTTCCGCCGTTTTCAACCAGGTGCCGGTGGGGTTATTGGGATTGGCGATGAACAACAGCCGGGTGCGTTCATTGACCCGCGCCAGCAGGGCCGCCGGGTCATGGCCATACGGCATGGCATGATCGGGTGGGTTGGCCTTGGCGATGCGGGCGGTGGCACCGACCGCCTGGGTAACGATGGGATAAACGGCGAAGGCGTGTTCCGAGAATACCGCTTCGTGTTCCGGGGTCAGGAACGCCCGCGCTGCCAGTTCCAGTACGTCGTTGGAGCCGTTGCCCAAGGTCAGCGCCGCCATCGGCACGCCGAGCTTGGCCGACAGCGCCGTCTTCAACTCGAAACCATTACCGTCGGGATAGCGTGCCAGTCCGCTCAAAGCGTCGCGCATCGCCGCCAACGCCTTGGGGCTGGGACCCAACGGATTTTCATTGGACGCCAGCTTGACGATGTCGCTTAGGCCGTATTCCCGGCGCAGCTCGCTTTCCGGCTTGCCGGGCTGATACGGTTGCAAGGTGCGCACGCCGGGTGCGGCGAGGGAAAGAAAATCGCGGGACATAGGCAACGGGACTCCATCAGAAATTGCTGGTTTTCGATAACCCTAGCAGAAAGTTCAGGCGCAATATAGCGGATGGTTACGCGGCGCACCGTCGCAGCAATTCCCGGCACGGCCGGGCGATGCGGTTCACGTCTTCCATGCCGCCGGTCATCTTTTGAATCGCGCCCCTCGTCAGATACGGCAACAGTTCCTTGCGGCTTTCTTGTTGCAGGCGGGCAATGACGTGGTCCAAATCGCTGGCGGTGAGCACGTAGCGCACCAGCTCCCCCAAGGCGACCCGCCTATCCGGGTTCTCGCGCAGCAGGTAGCGATAAAAGCAGCCGATTTCGTCATCCGGCAAAGCGTCTTCCGGCAAATTTTCGGCCACGGCGACGCGGCGTATGATCTGATCCAGCAACGATTCGTCCGCCAGCAGGTAGGCCATCAGCCGCGTGATGTGATCCGTCTTTTCGGCAAAGAAAATGCCGACTTTGGCGAAGTCGTCAACATTCGGGAAAACCGTGCGCCCCACGTCGTCGTAAACGTGAAATTCCCGAGAGCCCGCTGCGGCTTTCTTCAACTCCTCGTACGAAGTGGTCGAGGGCGATGAAGCGCTCCTTGATGTCTTCGCCCAGCTCGATTTTATCGGCTGCCTCGGCGGTTCCCCGTTGCATCTGGATTCGTTCGACGCGGGTCGCCAGCGATAAGCTGGCCGACTGGGCCAGGGATTGCCAGTCCTCTCCGCCGACGGCAGACAGAGCGAATTCGCATCGATCCGGGTCTTGCGCGGACAGGTGTAGCAGCGACGACAGCGGCGGATCGGGGAGGATTCGGGTGGGGAATCGCTCGATGCGGGATTCGATGCCATTGGCGCGCAGATTTTCCAGGAATTTGCTCATGTAATCGGCGCGCAGGCCGTAAACGTAGGCGGTTTGCAGGGGCGCGATGGACGCGGGCGGGTTGTCCAGGCGCTTGCCGTCGCCGCCGCGACCCCGGAAGCGCACCACCCGCCCGAACATCTGGACGATCAGCGGGCCTTCGCCGCTGCCCAGCCGCAGCAGGGTGAGCGAACTGGCCCGGTAGTTGTTCCAGCCTTCGGAAAAGCGGCGCGAGCCGACCAGCAGGTTGACGGTGGACTCGCGCCGTTCCAGATCGGCGAACAGCGACGAGGTAAAGGCGTCGCTCTCGACTTCCAAACCATGCGGCTCCAGCGCCTTTTTCAAGCCGTCGGTATCGCCGATGTTGACCACGCCGAAGTAGCGCACCCGGTCGCCGAGCGACAGCCCTAGGCCGACTTCGCCGCGACTGGTTTTGAGGGCGCGCAACACGAACACCGCGCCCGGCTGATAGCCGAACACCTCGCGCAACAGATGATTGGCGAGCGTGGCCGGGTCGACGGTTCGCACCGCCTCCCAAACCGGCTTGGGCAACAGCGCCGCGCCGTCGTCGCCGGCCAGTCGGCGCAGCGCATCGCCGAGAGCGGCATCGCGGTAGGCGCGCAGTTGGCACCAATAGGCGGTTAGCGCGGTCACTAGCACGTCGGCGTGGTGGTTCCAGCCGCTCGCGCCTTGCAGGTTGCGCACGTCGAAATCCTTGCCGTAGCGGTCAGCGTGAAAGCGGTCGTAGGCGTAGTCGTACACCACCGATTTGGCGTAGCGGTCGAAAGCATGTGTGGCTTCGGCGACTTGGCCGAAGGTGGCGGAAAATTCGATCAGCAGGCCTCGGTAATAGTCTTGGGGATGGCCGACGTCGGCCATGTTGCGCTGAATGCGTTTCCAGACCGATTCTTCGCTTTTCTGTCCCTTGTGGCCCTCGTCCACCAACACCAGATTGCGCCGGTCGGCAAACGCGGTGGTGTCGAGGGAAACGCCGTCGCCCTGCTTGTGCTCGGTGAGCTTGTTGATGTCGATGACGACGACCGTAGGTCGGCTCATCGCACCGCCAGTCTCCTGGCTAACAACCGGGTTGTATTCAACATCAAGGGCAACGACTACCGACTGGTGGTAGCGGTGCGCTATACCTCTGGCATCCTGTTCATCCGTTTCATCGGCACTCATGCCCAGTATGACCGGATAGACCCAGCGACCATTTAGGCACCTATATGGAACTAAAGCCGATTCGCACCGAAGCCGATTACCGCGCCGCCCTAGCGGAAATCGAACGCCTTTGGGAAGGACCGGATGGCAGTCCCGAAGCCGACCGGCTGGAAATTCTCGCCATCCTGGTGGAAGTTTATGAAAAGGCGCACTTCCCGATTGAAGCCCCCGATCCGGTCGCCTTCATCGAATACATCATGGATTCCAGGGGACTAACGCGCAAGGATCTGGAGCCTTACATCGGGCCGCGCGGGCGAGTGGCCGACATTCTGAATCGTACTCGTCCGCTGACCATGACGATGATCCGCCGCTTGGCGAGCGGCCTGAATCTGCCCGTGGAAGTGCTGATTCAGCCCTATCCGCTGCGTGAATCCGCCCACGCCTGAGGTCACACCATTCCTGGCTCGCTCTTGATTTCCCGCATCAGCAACCCTATAGTAGGTTTTACCTAGTCCTTGTGTTTCGAATCGTCACCGTAGGTTGCGCTTGGCGGGTAACTACCCGTCTAGGACACAAGGACGCCCCTTCTTGATTTACCAAAAATTCCACACATCTTCAATTTTGTCGGCGTCCGCCAGCATCTGGCGCCAACGGCGCGGGTTATGGCGGCTTTCCAACCGATAAGACCGGGCGATAGCCCCTGCCGCCATATCCGCCAGTTGAATCAGGTTATCACGGTCGGCGAGCGTTTCAGTCAACTTGGCGATCCGTCAAAAACCGATTTCAGAGGCTCATTCCGCTATTCGGTGGGTTATCGGCCTGCCCCTGCGCCGCTGCCGCGTTGATCCGCGCCAGCCAAGCCTGTTCGTCCGGGCAATCGAACAGCGCCTCCCCGAGATCTTCAAAGATCGCTGGCTGTCGAATTCGCTCCAGAACGGGAGCGCTTTGCTCGGCGAACGCCTCCCCAAAACGGCGGCGAATCAGCCGCAGCAGCAATCGCCGTTCCGATTCCAAACCTTGTAGCAATCCCTTCTCCATTCCCTTCTCCATTCCCTTCTCCATTCCCTTCTCCATTCCCTTCTCCATTCCCTTCTCCATTCCCTTCTCCATTCCCTTCTGCATACCAATCCGTTCCACACTCGTCACGTAGCGCATTTGTGTCGCCTCCTCGTGATCTTGCACTTCCGCCCAGAGTTGATTTTCCAGCGCGGCGGGCAGTTGCAACAACCAGTCGATGACCCGGAACAGTTCCAAAACATCCTGCCGCGCCCAGCCGCGCCGATACAGGCTTTTGACCAGTTGCAGCTTGCCTTGGTAGCGGCGAGCGGAATCGTCGGCGGTGGTTTGCGCGTGCAGGTGCGCCTGCACGACGACGGCAAAGGGATTGGCGGATTGCATCATTTCCGCCTGCCGGTCGCGGTAGTCGTTCAGGCAGACGACCGGAAACGTGAAACGGGTTTCGCCGCCCCAGCGACCGTAGCCGAATTGTCCGGCGGTTTCGCCCCGGCCCGCACCCAACACCGCCAGACTGACAACCGGGCGGGCGTAGCGGTCGAACAGGCGATAGTTGTAGCTGAACATCCGTCGGGCGAAATCCATTTCCCGTTGCCCCTGCACCTCGACATGCACCAGCAGCCAGTCTTCGCCGCCGTCGCGGGTGATCACTTGCACCAGCTTGTCGGCCCAGCGTCGCCCCAGCTTCGCGTCGCGCACGACTTTTTGCAGTTCCTTGTCGAGAAAGCGATAACCGTGCTCCCAGGCGATGTCGGCGTGGGCGGCGGGAAAGAACCAGGCGAGAAAAGCGGGAAAGTAGCGTTCCAACACCTCTTTCCACGGCGAATCGTAGTCGTCCCTCACAGCACGCCTTTCGGATAAGACCCCAACACCCGGAACAGGCTGGCCTGCTCGCGCAGTTCCACCAGCGCGCCGGCTACCGGCTGGTCCTGGGCATGACCATCCAGATCAATGAAAAACACGTAATCCCACATGCCGCGCCGCGAGGGGCGGGATTCAATCCGGGTCATGCTGACGCCGTGGCGGGCCAACGGCTCCAGCAGCTTGAACAACGCGCCGGGCCGATTGAGCGAAGCCACTAGCAAGGCCGTCTTGTCATCGCCAGAGGGCTGAATCGGCTGTGCGCCAATAATGAGGAAACGGGTGGTGTTGTTGGGTTCATCTTCGATATTGCGCACCAGAGTCGGCAACTGGTAAACATCCGCCGCGCCCTGGCCGGCGATGGCTGCCGCGTCCAACTCGTCGCGCACCCGCTGCGCCGCTTCGCCGTTGCTGCTGACCTCGATCTGTTCCACGCGCGGCAGGTTGGCGTCGAGCCATTCGCGGCACTGCGCTAGCGACTGCCGGTGCGAATAGATGCGGCGGACGGATTGCAAGTCGGCGGCGCAGGTGACGAGGTGGTGGTTGATGCGCATCTGCACCTCGCCGCAAATCCGCAGCGGCGATTGCAGGAACATGTCCAGGGTGTGATTGACCACGCCCTCGGTGGAATTTTCCACCGGCACCACGCCGTAATCGGCGGATCCGGCCTCTACCTCCCGAAACACCTCGTCAATCGCCCGCAGCGGTATACTGTGGATTGCCTTGCCGAAATGCTTAAGCGCGGCGGCTTGGGTAAAGGTGCCTTCCGGGCCGAGAAACGCAATCTTCAGTGGTTCTTCCAACGCCAGGCAGGCGGACATGATTTCCCGGAACAGACGGGCCATAGCTTCGTTGCTTAGCGGCCCCCGATTGGCGTCGATCACCCGCCGTAGCACCTGCGCCTCGCGTTCGGGGCGATAAAAATTACCCGTAGCACCCACCGCTTGCTTAAGCGCGCCGACCTGCTGCGCACAGCGCGCCCGTTCCGCGATCAACGCCTGGATCTGCCCATCCAGCGTGTCAATCCGTTCCCGCAATGCTTGGAGGCTGTCCACTTCGTTCATGGTTCCATGCCCCCCGCTTCCTCCCCACCTTCAGACGCAACTTCACCTTCATCGCCGTTCAAGTCGCCGTTGCCTTCGGTTTCGCCGATCCCTTCAATCTTTTCCACGGCGATCAATTTCTCTTCACCCTGCAAGCTGATGAGTTTCACGCCCTGGGTGTTGCGGCTGACCAGCGAAATCCCTTCCACCGGCGTGCGCACCAGCGTACCGCCGTCAGTAATCAACATGATCTCGTCATCGCTTTCCACCTGCACCGCGCCGATAACCCGACCGTTGCGCTCGGAGGTCTGGATCGCTATCACGCCCTGCCCGCCGCGCCCCTTGCGCGGATAATCATCGGCCGGCGTGCGTTTGCCGAAGCCGTTTTCAGTCACCGTCAGCACCGCGCCCTCGCCCACCACGATCAGAGCGATCACTTTCTGCTCCTCGTCCAGGCGAATGCCGCGCACCCCACGGGCGGAACGGCCCATGTCGCGCACTTCGGTTTCGGCGAAACGGATCGCCTTGCCGGCATCGGTAAACAGCATGATGTCGCGCCGACCGTTGGTCAGCTCCACGTTCACCAACTGATCGCCGTCGCCTAGATCGAGAGCGATGATACCGCTGGGGCGCGGGCGCGAGTATTCGGACAGCGGGGTTTTCTTGACTGTGCCGTTGGCGGTAGCAAAAAACACATAGTGATCGGCGCTGAACTCGCGCACCGCCAACACTGCGTTGATACGCTCGCCCTCCTCCAGCGGCAACAGGTTGACGATGGGCTTGCCGCGCGCTGTCCGCCCCGCTTGCGGCAGCTCGTATACCTTCTTCCAGTACACCCGGCCGCGATTGGAAAAACAGAGCACGGTATCGTGGGTGCTGGCGATGAACAGCTTATCCACGAAATCCTCTTCCTTGACTGTGGTCGCCGCGCGCCCGCGCCCGCCGCGCCGTTGCGCCCGGTAGAGGGATAAGGGTTGCGCCTTGACATAACCTGCGTGCGACAGCGTGACCACCATGGCCTCTTCCGTGATTAAATCTTCCAAATCCAGATTCTGTTCATCCGGCAAAATCACCGTGCGGCGCGCATCGCTGTATTGGGCGCGCAACTCCTGCAATTCAGCGCGGATGACGGCGGTCAGTCGCTCTGGCACGGTAAGAATTTCCAGATAAGCACCGATCCGATCCAGCAACTCCTGATACTCTTCCAGTAGTTTGCGCTGCTCCAGGCCGGTCAAGCGATGCAACCGCAGCTCCAAGATGGCCTGGGCCTGCGCCGGTGAGAAACGATAGCCCGCCGCACCCAGCCCCAAACCCGGCGCTAGCTCCTCTGGACGTGAATACTCCGCCCCGGAACGCGCCAGCAAGTCGGTGACCAGCCCCGGCGTCCACGCTGGCTCTAACAACGCAGCTTTGGCGGCGGCGGGATCAGCGGCAGCGCGGATCAAGGCAATTAGCGCATCCAGATTGGCCAGCGCCACCGCCAAGCCTTCAACGATGTGGGCGCGCTCGCGGGCCTTGCGCAGCTCGAACACCGTGCGCCGCACCACCACTTCGCGGCGATGGCTCAGAAACGCCTCCAGCACCTGTTTGAGATTCAGCAGGCGCGGCTGACCTTCCACCAAGGCCACCATGTTGACGCCAAACGCGCCTTGCAGCGGCGTGTGCAAAAACAGGTTATTCAGCACGATCTCGGCGTTTTCGTTGCGCCGCAACTCGATATAGATGCGCAAACCGTCCTTGTCCGACTCATCGCGCAATTCGGTGATCCCTTCAATTTTCTTGTCCTTGACCAGCTCGGCGATTTTTTCGATCAGCCGGGCCTTATTCACCTGATAAGGCAGCTCGGTAACAATGATGGCTTGGCGACCCCGCACCTCATCGGTTTCGATCTCGGTGCGGGCACGCATTTGCACCCGACCCCGCCCGGTTGCATAGGCGTCACGAATGCCCTGGATGCCGTTGATTAAACCGGCCGTGGGAAAATCTGGTCCCGGAATGTGGCGCATCAGCTCACTGATACTCAGTTCCGGCGTCTCGATCAGGGCCAGGCAGGCATCGACCACCTCACCGAGATTGTGCGGTGGGATGTTAGTAGCCATACCCACGGCGATCCCGGAGGAACCGTTGACCAGCAAGTTAGGCAGGCGGGTGGGGAAAACCGTCGGCTCGCGCTCTGACTCGTCGTAATTGGCGACAAAATCCACCGTTTCCTTATCCAGATCGACCAGCATGTCATGCGCGATGCGCGCCATCCGCACTTCGGTATAGCGCATGGCAGCCGGGGCGTCGCCGTCGATACTGCCAAAATTGCCCTGTCCATCCACCAGCATATAGCGCAGCGAAAACGGCTGGGCCATGCGCACCATAGTGTCATAGACCGCCGTATCGCCGTGCGGGTGGTATTTGCCGATCACATCGCCGACCACGCGCGCCGATTTCTTATAGGGCTTATTCCACTCGTTGCCCAGCTCGCTCATGGCGAACAGCACGCGCCGGTGCACCGGTTTCAGGCCGTCCCGCACATCCGGCAACGCCCGCCCGACAATCACACTCATGGCGTAGTCCAGATAAGATTGGCGCATCTCGTCTTCGAGATTGACCGGCAGAATTTCTTTGGCGATTTCAGTCATGTACGGCCCCACTCACCGCACCTCCGAGCAGTGGAGGCGCTGCAAAAGGTGGAATTGTAGCATAGACGGGGCGGGGATTCGGCGTACGCAGGGCCGGATCGCGGCGCAACCCATTCCGCGCGGCAGGGCAACAGTTGCGGGTCTGGGGGCAAAGAGAGGAGTCGCTGGGGTAATGACTCTGGTCGCTGCGCGATGGGTCAAATCGCTGGCACCCCTGCCTTGCCGCGCGCTAAGGGGTGGGGAAGGTCGGGCTGCGCCAGCTCAGGCTTACAGTTGCGCTAATTGTCCGCGCCGTTCGCGCAGCAAGGTTTCGTAGGCCCGACTCAGCGCGTGTTCATAAGCACAATCGCCCTGGTCGCCCATCTCCTGCAAGCGCGTTTCAAAAAAGGCGATTTGCTGCCGCAAGTAGTCCGCCATCCGGTAATCAGCAGCCAGATGGCCACGATTAAGGTACGCCGCACCCAGTAAAAGATGAGGGTCCATCGGTTTTCTCCTTTGGTTTTTTCTCTCTATTTTTTTGATGATTACAATGTAGCTCAAGTTGATGAACAAAACGTGACGGAGACGGCTTTTCTTTGCGCTCAACTCGTTCAATCCGTCTTGAACCGCATGGATAAATCCACGGCCCGCACATCCTTGGTCAAGCCACCGATAGAAATGTAATCGACGCCGGTTTCGGCAATGGCCCGCACGGTATCGAAATTCACATTGCCAGAGGCTTCCAGCTTGAGTTGCCGAGCGGTCAAGCGCACTGCTTCCGCCAAGTTGGCCAGATTGAAGTTGTCCAGCATCACGATATCTGGCCGGGCGGCCAGCGCCTCTTGCAACTGGGCGAGATTCTCTACTTCCACTTCGACTTTTACACGAGGATGCAGGCGGCGCGACATGAGGATAGCGTTGGTGATTGATCCAGCCGCCATGATGTGATTTTCCTTGATCAGCACGGCATCAAATAAGCCGACGCGATGATTTTGACAGCCCCCACAGCGCACCGCATATTTCTGTGCTAACCGCAGCCCCGGCACGGTTTTGCGGGTATCCAGAATCGTCGCGCCCGTGTCGGCCACCAGATCGGCATAACGGCGGGCCAGCGTGGCGGTGCCGGATAAGCTTTGCAGAAAATTCAACGCAGTGCGTTCGCCAGTCAATAGGGCACGCGCTGGGCCGCGCACGGTACACAAAAGCTGGTTGGGTACAACGCGCTGCCCATCGCTCGCTTGCCACTGGACCTGAATGCTGGAGTCCAATTGCCGAAACACAGCATCAAACCACGCCACGCCGCAGAGCACAGCAGTCTCCCGGCTGATGACTGTGGCCTCGGCTTGGGCTTGTGCCGGAATCAGCGCGGCAGTCAAATCGCCGCTACCGATATCCTCGGCCAGGGCCAGGGCAACGGTGGGATTGGGATCGGGTACATTCATGGGGATTCCTCGCATAGGGGACAGCTACCGCTCACTATAAAACTTCTCCCGTCCTACCTATAGGGACAAGCGGACTGGCTCAGTCTACACGGCCTGGAATTCGTGTAGCTGCTCCATCACTGGGGCGGCATCGGGTTCCTGGGTGTGCAGCGCGGCGGTGAAAGCGGCCAGTAGTGGGCGATGCTGAAAGCGGTACAGATGGGAGCGACAGCGACAGTCGGAGGCACCAAAACGAAACGGTGGCGGCAAACCACCAATCTCCGCCAGAACCATCGCCCATCGACACTCCCGGCGCTTTGGATGGTAGCTAAACCAGACCGCTTCCAACACCGTGTGCCGCCGTAAGGAGTCGATATGCCAGTGTGGGCGAACGGCTAAGCGACGATGATGCGCCAATCGGGCTTCTACTCCGCCCGGCCCCAGGGCACTGCCTGTGTACAGCATCCAGCCTGGTTGCAAGGCCAGCCGATCGCGTCGCCCCACGGCCGCATCACACGCTACCGGAACTCGCAGCACCAGGACATAAGTACCTGGCCGACTATCCGATGCTACGGGTTCCACAGGATAGCTCAGGCAAGCAGAGTAACAGGACTTTATAAATGGTGAGATGACTCCAGAGTCTTGGCAGAATTAAAGTGCACCAATCGATGCCAGTCGATTTCACCGCTCTCTTTGCAAAAGATATTCGTAAATTCTCTAGTAAATTTATTAATCATCTGTGAATATGATATTAAAAACTCATCATTCTTTTCCCTGGATTTATAACCAATTGGCTCAACAAGATCGGTAAAAAGCTCGCTGCTCCCAGATATAAATTCCCAGAAACTCTGGCCACAGTATTTAAAATAATCTCCCTTATCTGGCCTATTATCCTTACCATAACAGCATCCATTCACGGCGATTATCTGTAATTTTGAGTTACTAGTCCTCAGTGTTTTTTTAGCAATCTTAAAGTCGCTTAACATTTTAGAGACTTGTGAGCTATTACCCTAGTTTGGACCAGATTTTATCGTAACAATATATCTTATTCCATCCTTATCGAACTCAAGATCAATACCTGTAATACCTGATTTTCTACCATCATAAACTTTACTATTTATGAAGATTGCTAATCCTTCCAACCAATCACCAAAAACTGTTTCTTCATTAGAGGAAATATGAGCATCCACCAAACCCTTGATAATTTATTCTGAGGTTAACATATACTTTGCTTTAAACAAATATGGGTTCTTACGCTTGAGTATCTGTGATAATCTCAATCCATCCAGATTTTGGATCCTTTTTTGGTGGAAGATTCCGATATTTTGCTCAACATAATCTGATAGGTCTTTCAACTCCAGGTTCTTCATGGGTTGCCTTTTGTTCAGAAAATTTTACCCGATCAGGCATCAATTTTTTTCTAGTAGATTCACAGTACTCAAAAACAACATCGACCCCAATTGCCTTTCGCTTCATCCTGTTAGCGACGATTAGTGTCGTTCCTGATCCCATAAAAGGATCCAGAACGGTATCGCTTTCCTTGGTAAAAAGTTTAATGAACCACTCCGGTAATGCTTCAGGAAAAGCTGCGCTGTGGTTTCTATTACTACATTCAGTAGCCAAATGTAGGACATTGGTTGGATAAGCTTTTTCTCTATGAATCCAGTTCGAGATTTTCTTACCAAACCCACTACCTACCTTTGAAGGATCTCGGGTTTTATCCGTGCCAGATAAATTCTTCAGCCTTGAGTGTGCCCATTCACCCATAGGTACCATGACCTCGTCTTGATACATGTGAAATTTTCGGCTCTTATTAAATTGAAGAAGCCTCTCCCAGGCATCACGAAAACGATTAGGCCATTTTCCTGGATAACAATTTTTTTTATGCCAAATGAACTCCTCAGTCCATAACCAGCCCTGCTTACGCATTTCCAGAATCAATTCCATAACATAGGTGCTGCGCTCACCGGCCACTACTTTCTCTTTAATATTTAAAATGAACGTACCCTCAGGTTTCAGCACCCGTAACAGTTGCGCAGAAATAGGCAAAAACCACTGTACATAGCGATCAGGGTGAATGCCGCCATACGTGTCTTTGCGCTGATCCGCATACGGCGGTGAAGTGATGATCAGGTCTACAGAATGATCTGGCAACACCAATAATTGCTCCTTGCTATCCCCGTGGTAGATCGTGATCACTCTCTCCCTCTCATTTTCATTTCTCAGGAAGCCTTTGCTGCTGCATCGTAGATCCTCACGGCGGCCCCGGCGCAATGACCTCGCGGCTACCGTTGGACTGCAACGGCCCGACGACCCCCGCCGCCTCCATTTCCTCCACGAGCCGCGCCGCTCGGTTGTAGCCAATGCGCAGCCGTCGTTGCACCCCGGACACCGAAGCCCGCCGCGATTCCGTCACAATGCGCACGGCATCGTCATAGAGTGGATCGCTTTCCCCGCCGCGCCCGCCGTTGTCGAGTTCCTCCAGGGCATCGCCTTCATCGCGAACGCCAGCCAGCACCTCATCAATATAATCCGGTGCGCCGGTTTGCCGCAGAAAGTCCACTACGCGCGGCACTTCGTGATCGTCTACAAACGCGCCATGCACCCGCTGCGGTAATCCCGTCCCCGGCGGCAAATACAACATATCGCCATGCCCCAATAATTGCTCCGCGCCCATCTGATCCAGAATGGTGCGCGAATCCACCCGTGACGAGACCTGAAACGCGATTCGGGTCGGGATATTGGCCTTGATAAGTCCGGTGATCACATCCACCGAAGGCCGCTGCGTCGCCAGAATCAAATGGATACCAGCGGCACGCGCCTTCTGCGCCAGCCGCGCGATTAATTCTTCTACTTTTTTGCCGACAATCATCATCATGTCGGCTAATTCATCAATCACCACCACGATGAAGGGCAGCGGCTGCAAGGCCGGCGCGTCCGCCAGCAGACTACCCTCCTCCGGTTTCCAAAGCGGGTCGGCAATGCTTTCGCCCTCGGCCTCCGCATCGGCCAAGCGCCGGTTAAAACCAGCGATATTGCGCACCTTGAGCGCCGCCATCAGCCGATAGCGGCGATCCATCTCCACCACACACCAACGCAAGGCGTTAGCCGCCTCCTTCATATCCGTGACCACTGGCGTCAGCAGATGGGGAATATCCTCATACATGGATAATTCCAGCATCTTCGGGTCGACCAGAATCAGCCGTACCTCACGCGGCCCAGCCTTATAGAGCAGACTTAGTAACATGGCGTTAATCGCCACCGATTTACCCGATCCCGTTGTTCCGGCCACCAGTAAATGCGGCATCTTGGCCAGATTCGCCATGATCGGATTGCCGCTGATGTCCTTGCCCAGCGCCAGTGTCAAAGGTGAGGCGGCTTGGCTATACACCGCAGATTCCAGCACCTCGCGCAGATAGACGATTTCACGCTGCTGGTTGGGAATTTCCAGCCCCACCACGGGTTTACCGGGAATAATTTCCACCACCCGCACACTGATGACTGACAGGCCACGCGCCAGATCCTTGGCCAGATTACTGATCTGGCTGACCTTCACACCTGGCGCTGGCTCCACCTCGAAGCGGGTGATCACCGGCCCTGGCTCCACCGCCACTACCTCGACCGCAATGCCAAAATGCCGGAGTAGAATTTCCACCCGCCGCGACATCTGTTCCAGGGTTTCTGGAGAATAACCAGCAATATGGGCGGTGGGCGGATCGAGCAAGTCCAAGGGTGGCAATGAAGGCGACCCCACCAACGATGCAAGCCGCCCCGAAACCGCCACCTTATCAGGAACCGCTATCCGGGGCGGAACCACGGGCTGCACCGGTGGCAACGCTACCGGCGCAAAGTCAAAGTCCGGCCAGGAACGCGCCTTAGCAAGCTCTTCAGCTTGTAGTGCGTACTCATCGGCTGCGCCCGCGACGACGGCAACCGAGGGTGGCGGCGGAGATTTCGCGCGTGCCTTGGCGAGAGTCGGCGCAACGCTCGGCACCAAGGTTAAATCCGATGCGGACAGGGCCAGCTCTGCCGTCAACGGCGCTGCGGCCACAGCCGGGGAGTGCGCGACGGGCGACTCCGCCAACGGTAGACCCAACACTGGTTCGATACGTGCGCCATGTTGCGCATGAAGGGGCAAGGGCGCGCTACCCGGCTGCGCGTCGTGATGTGGCGGACTGATAGGTGGGGCCGGAGCTGCTTCGTCCTCCGCCAGCTCCTCTGGCCCGGTCACTGCGCCTGTTCGCCGCTCTCGCCATGCAGTCCAGCGCTCGTCAACCACTTGCCCCAGGCGGCTTATCCAATTCCGTAGAGAGTGCACGGCCCCCAGCGCGCTGGGTGTAACAGCCGCACGGGTCGATTGCGATGGTTCTTTCTTTTGGGAGGATGCGGCGGGTGGCGCGCCGGTTTTCATTCGCGTCTTTTTAGCTGGCGCATCCGCCGATTTCGAGCGCCCTCTCTGGAAAGGAGCCATGATGAGACCACCCAACCAATCCACCGCGTTGAGCACCACCGAGCCGACCCAGTCCATCACCGCCAACCAGGAAAGCCCCGTGGTCAAAATACCGCCCGCGAGCAGCGACAACACCAAAAACAGGTTAGCACCCAGAAACTGGAACGCCTTGAGCAGGAACTGGCTCACATGTAGGCCCACCAGACCTCCAGGCGGACCGGAGCCGGGCAAGAGTCCGGGCATTGGCGCGAAATGCAAAGCCACTAAGCCGCAGACGGTGCCCAAACTCACCAGAAATCCGAGCATGCGCAGTAGCACGATTTCACCGTCTAACTCCAGCAGCGCACCCCGCTTGCACAGCCGCCAACCAGCGAAGGCCACGCCCAACGGCAATAGATAAGCGGCGTAGCCGAAGAAATACAAGGTCACATCGGCGAACCAGGCTCCCACCACGCCACCGAGATTATGCAGCCGAACCACCGTGGCGGTATGCGTCCAGGCGGGATCCGCCGGACTGTAGGTGAACAGCGCAGCCGCCATCCCTAACGCGACCCCGGCCAGAGCCCAAAAACCCAGTTCCCGCAATAGCCAGGGGAGGAACCGGAAAACGCTCACCTGCGTCACCGGCGGTTTAGATTTGATGCGATGTGCCTGCGCCAAAATGCAATCCTGCCTTAAAATGATCCAACGTCCTCCAGCAGGAGCGCCATGAACGTCGGAATCGTCGGAGAATGAAACCAGACGCATTGTCCCATTCCCTGGCAAGCAGGTGAAGGGTTAGCCGAACTGATGCGCTCTTTCGCGTTCCAAGCAAGACGATGAGTACCGCGCCTTCGTGTCTGGCCGCACGCAGCCCCATTCTGACTACTATCGCCCACCGTGTTGGACCCCCATGCGCATCCACCGTCTTGATACGCTAAGTGCTGTTGCTGCTACCGAGTGGAATGCCTTGGTTCCCGAGCACAATCCCTTCCTCAGCCATGAATTTCTTAGCGCCCTAGAACGTCATCACTGCGTTGGTGAAGCGGCTGGCTGGCTGCCTTGGCATTTGCTCTGCCGTGATGAGCATGGCCAACTGCTGGCCGCCGCGCCGCTCTACCTGAAATTC
Source organism: Candidatus Contendibacter sp. (assembly GCA_049293375.1). Classification (GTDB taxonomy): domain Bacteria; phylum Pseudomonadota; class Gammaproteobacteria; order Competibacterales; family Competibacteraceae; genus Contendibacter. Next base: position 967 of record JBATSQ010000209.1, on the reverse strand, counting down.
AATTCTTACGGCGAATTTGTGTTCGACTGGGGCTGGGCTGAAGCGTACCGCCGCCAACAGCTTCCTTATTACCCCAAGCTGGTCGCGGCTATCCCCTACACCCCGGTCACCAGCCCCCGTTTGTTGCTGGCATCCCCGGCCTCCCACGCTGAAGATGCAACGCGTGCCCTGCTGGACCACGCCCTGGAAGAAGCCCGCCGCCAGCGCTGGTCTTCCATCCACTGGCTGTTTCCCCCACCCGGCGAAATGGATCGGCTGCAAGCGCGGGGTTTCCTGCCCCGCCTGGGTTGCCAGTTTCATTGGCAGAATCGCGGCTATCGGGATTTTCAGGACTTCCTCGACACCCTGACCGCCAAACGCCGCAAGGCCATCGTGCGTGAGCGGCGTCGGGTGCGCGAAGCCGGCGTGGAATTGGTTATTTTGACTGGGCAGGAGGTCAGCGCCGCGCAATGGCGGCAGGTACACGCCTTTTATCGTTCCACTTTTCAACGCCTTGGCGGGGTGGCCACCCTGACCTTAGCCTTTTTCGAAGACATCGCCGGGACATTGGGGGAGCGTCTGGTGCTGGTGTTGGCGATGGCTCAGGGCCGCGCCATCGCCGCCGCCTTGAGCTTGCGCAGCGCCACCACGCTCTACGGACGGCATTGGGGTTGTCAGGAAGAGGTGGACAGCCTGCATTTTGAAGCCTGCTATTATCAGGGCTTGGAATATTGTATCGCGCACGGTTTGCACCGCTTTGAGCCAGGCGCACAGGGTGAACATAAAATTTATCGGGGCTTTCTGCCCAGCCTGACCCATTCCGCCCATTGGATTGCTCATGCTGGTTTTCGTCAGGCGATTGCCGATTTTCTGGAACGGGAACGGCCTGCGGTGCAGGCTTACGCCCAAGACTTATTGCAGCATTCGCCTTACCGTAACGAGGTGACCCCGGATGCGCCTGCCCTGGCTGGATCCGCAGAATGACGAT
>JBATSQ010000208.1:0-13146 GCA_049293375.1 Candidatus Contendibacter sp. | reverse complement strand
GCATCACCAGGGCGTTGGGCGCACAAGAGGCCAGTAGCGCCTGACAAGACGCAATGCCGACTGCGGAAAACAAGAGCAGCACGCCCAGAAACTTGCGTAAAGACTCAGACATGGCGATAGCCTCGTTCAGCAAGATGAATAGCGTCACTATAGCACAGCATTTGTTCCATTCCGCTGGGCCAGCACCCGATCCAGCGCCGCTTCCGGGTCGAATAAATCCCTAGCGGGGGCCTGAAAGCTTTGATGAGAAAACTGACCCGCCGCATCAACCCGATACAGAGCGCGATAGTGTTCAGGCCGACTGCGTACATCGTCAATCCCAGCCACCAGCGCCGCAATATCAGCGGGCGTGGTATACAAGCCTACACTGGCTCGCACCATACCCCGCCAGGGTTGCAACAGCGCCTCCGCGTCCGGCGCGTCGGGATCCAGCGCCAGCGCCCACAACTCTGGTTTTAACAGCTCTCGCACATATGGATGGGCGCAGAAGCAACCGCTGCGCACGGCGACATTGTGATAATCATTTAACACCGCCGCCACCAAGCCATGCTCCAGCCCCGCCACATTGAAGGACACCACACCCAGGCGCGGGGTGCGCTCTAACGCGCAATCGCCATAAATCCGCACCCCAGGAATCGCCTGCAAACCGCTGAGCAACTGTCGCACTCGCTGTTGTTCAGCCTGATGAATCCGCCCCATGCCTACGCGCCGTAAGACATTGAGCGCCGCTCCAAGTTGCACCGCGCCGAGCAGATTGGGCGTTCCAGCTTCTTCCCGGTCCGGGAACTGAGCACTGATCCGATAGCCGGTTAGGGAAACATCATCCACCATGCCGCCACCGAGTTCATCCGGTTCACTTTGGGCTAAGCAGTCGCGCCGGATGACTGCGGCCCCCGGTGCACCGGGGGCATACAACTTATGTCCGGAAAACACCACGGCGTCTAACTCCCGTTCTATTACGCCGGTATCATTGACGGCGAATGGCGCATGGGCAAGAGCCTGGGCAGCGTCCACCAGCACCCAGGCTCCATGGGCATGGGCCAGGGCGGCGATGTCATAAATGGGGTTGCGAATGCCGGTGACATTGCTGGCCGCAGTCACCGCCACATAGCGCACACGACCCGCATAGCGCTCCAACAATCGCTCCAGCGCCGTCAGGTTCACAGTTCCCAACGCGGGCGCATCGCCGTGCAGCGGGATCGGGACCACGGTTGCGGCGCATTGCCGATGCGGCAGATCGTTGGCGTGGTGTTCCATGAGGGAAACCAGCACGACATCGCGCGCGCGCTGGCGGCTGGCCCGCCGCGCCAGCCGATTGATCAGGGCTGTGCAGCCGCTACCAGCCAATACCACGGTATAGCGCGCAGGATCCGCCTGCACGAAGTGCAACACCTGCTCATGCGCCCACGCATAGGCCTGGGAGGCGATGCGCGCGGAAAAATGCAGGGTGCTATGGATATTGGCGTAATGCGCCAACAACGCATCGGCCACCTGGCGAGCGCAGCCTAGAGCCAGCGTCGAAGCGGCGGAATCCAGATAATGGCGGCGGGTGCTGCGGCCATCGGCCAATCGATAGCGTGTATCCAGGCCGATGATGTCTTGAACAACGGTGTCCAGCGACTGCAAAGACTGGCTGGATTCCACGGCGGGTACTCGCTGCACCAGGCCAGAAAGGACGCAAAGCGTCGCTCACAACACGCCCGACCGGGGCGAATCCGGCCAGGCGTGTCATGCGCTTAGCGCTGGTTGAAGGGAATGTAATCGCTTTTGGTATTACCGATGTAGACCTGCCGGGGCCGGTAGATGCGCGCCTTGGGATCGTCGTGGATTTCCTTCCAATTGGCGATCCAGCCCGGCATCCGCCCAATAGCGAACATCACCGTGAACATGTTCAGCGGAATCCCCATGGCCCGCAGGGTGATGCCGCTGTAGAAGTCCACGTTTGGGTACAGCTTGCGTTCGATGAAATAATCGTCCTTGAGTGCCGCCTCCTCCATTTGCAGTGCGATATCCAGTAAGGGATCGCTGATGCTGAGCCGGTCTAGCATTTTGTCCGCCGCTTCCTTAAGAATCTTGGAGCGGGGGTCGAAGTTCTTGTAAACCCGATGGCCGAATCCCATCAGCTTGAGCTTGGTATCTTTTTTCTTTACCCGATCAATATATTCAGACGCTTTCATGCCGGACTGCTGGATGAATTCCAACATCTCGATCACCGCCACGTTGGCACCACCGTGCAACGGCCCCCACAGTGCGCAGACGCCCGCCGCGCAACTGGCGAACATGTTGGCTTGACTGGAGGCAACCATGCGCACCGTGCTGGTCGAGCAGTTCTGTTCATGATCAGCATGCAAAATCAGGAACAGGTTCAGGGCGCGGCTGACCTCGGGGGTCGGCCAGTACTCGCGATACGGCACCGAGAACATCATATGCAAGAAGTTCTCGCAGTACTTATATTCGGGATGTGGGTACATCAGCGGCTGGCCGATGGACATCTTGTAACTGGCCGCCGCGATGGTGCGCACCTTGGAAATGATCCGAGCCGCCGCCTTCTCCATGGTGTTGTCATCGTCAATATCCATCATTTCCGGCTCATAGCAGCTCATGGCGTTGATCATCGCTGAGAGGATCGCCATCGGATGCGCGTTGGGTGGAAAGCCTTCAAAGTGATTGCGCAGGCTCTCGTGCATCATTTGGTTCGCGGTCAGCCGCCGACTGAAGCGTTCCATTTCCTCCTCGGTGGGTAACCGGCCCCAGATCACCAGCCACGCCGTTTCCACAAAGGTGCTGTGTTCAGCCAACTGCTCGATGGGAATACCGCGATAGCGCAGGATGCCTTTATCACCGTCGATAAAGGTCACAGCGGACTTGCAGGAACCGGTGTTACCGTATCCATCGTCCAGTGTGATGTAGCCGGTGCGGTCGCGGAGCGCGCTGACGTCGATGGACAATTCCTGTTCGCTTCCCTCGACCACTGGAAAATCATGAGATTTTCCATCCAGTTCGATGCGGCACGTATGGCTCATGGCTCAGGCTCCGTGGTATGGGGCTGTATATGAAGGTGTAGACGCGCGGTTGTCGCAGGCCATTGTGCAATTTTGCGTGGAATTATATCGTGATTTCAAGGATTTTCGGTTTGTGGCGCTCCAGACGCGGCACGGCGGTGTCGCCAATACTCAATCACCCCCGGCAGCAACGACAGCACAATGATCGCTAAAATCACCACACTGAAGTTCTGCTTAACAAACGGCAAGTTGCCAAAGAAATAGCCGCCGTACAGAAAAGAACCATTCCAGAGCAGGCCGCCCACCACGTTATATCCCTGAAAGCGACTGTAACTCATGCCGCCAGCCCCGGCTACAAACGGGGCGAAAGTGCGCACAATTGGCACAAAGCGGGTGATGATGATGGTTTTGCCGCCGTGCCGCGCAAAAAAGCGGTGCGTGCGGTCTAAATGCTCTTGTTTGAGAACACGCGCGTTAGGGCTAAACGCCTTCTCGCCCAGATAGCGGCCCACCGCATAATTCACAGTATTGCCCAGAATCGCGGCGCCGCTTAACAGCAAAAACAGGAGATGAATGTTCAGGGCGCTGCTGGCCAGCGCCGCCAGCGACCCGGCCGCGAACAGCAGCGAGTCCCCCGGCAGAAACGGCGTCACCACCAGGCCAGTTTCACAGAAAATGATCAAAAACAGGATGCCGTAGAGCCAGACGCCGTACTGGCTGGCCAGTTCAGCCAGATGGCGATCCAGGTGCAGGAAAAGTGAAAACAGATCGGAAAACAGTTCCATGGCGAAAATTGTCGCTTGCAACGTAGCAGTTAGTAGAAAAACAGACCATAATTTCCTGGTAGCCTGCTAAGAATTTTAACTCTCGCGTTAATCGGTGCAGTTACACCAGAGTTCCTGGTCAGACCATTGGCTGGAAAGATAGCCACCGCGCCGCAGCTCAGCCTCGGCCCAGGGTGGCCAGTGCAACAACTCGACTTCCCAGGGATTGAGCCTGGCCCCGTCGGCATCGACTAGGCGTGGTGGCGCAGAGTCGTTGCTTCCACTGAACGCTAAGCGCTGGATCGTGTGACCGACCAGGGCGTAGATCGCCTCATCAACAGAAACCGGGCCGGGTCGGGCGTCCATCAGGGCCATAAAGCGCTCCGTGGTGGAAGTCTGATTTTTTACTATACCCGAATCCGCGTCTTGTTATCGGATCGGACGCGACATTTGCGGAGCGAGCCTCCAGGAGAACCTTATGGTATGGATTCAACGCGGTCACCTCGCCGGATTATCCAGCCTTCGGCCACGGCATGGGCTGAACATCCTGCTCCTGTGGTGCAGTCTAGGGGTCGCCGGGTTGGCGCAAGCCGCCTGGAACGCCGCCATCAAACCCGATCCCATCACCCGTCAGCCGCGTTGTCTGCTAAGCAGCCATCCGCAATCCACGTCCGACGGCTACGATACCACGCCGGTGACCCTGGTCTTTAACGGCAGCCATTTGCTGGTGGTCACACAATCCGAGCTAGATTTGTCTTCTAACGATTTGCAACTGATCGTGGATAAAAATCCACCGCTGCGCTCCACCCAAATCAACCGCCAAATGATTCTGGTGTTCGACCAAGATGCGGAACTGCTGCGCCAGTTGCGAACTGGCCAACAAGTCACCGTTTACCTACGCTTCTGGCCAACTTGGCCGGTCACCGAAGCTTTCGCCCTCTCCTTTAGCCTGATTGGTTTCAGCAAGGCGCACGACGCCTTCAATCACGGCTGCCAGCCCCCCGGCCCCAGCCAGCCGCCGGGCTGAAGGTTATCGCCCGTCCATCTTCCGCGTCTTTGAAGGAGCCCGCCCATGGGTCTGCGCTTTAAATTCAATCTGGTGCTGTTGCTGGCTTTCGCTATTGGCCTGGCGCTGGCGGCCTACCTCTCCGACCGCCTTTTAAAGGAAAACGCCCGCGAGGAAGTCCTCCAGAACGCCCGCATCATGATCGAAAGCGCCTTAGGCGCACGCGCGTACACCGCCGAACACGTCAAACCCCTACTGACTTTGCAAATGAAACGGCAGTTTTTACCACAAACCGTCTCGGCCTACGCTGCCACGCAAAGTTTCAAGGCGCTACGCACCAAATTTCCCGAATACAGCTACAAGGAGGCCGCGCTGAATCCAACCAACCCGGTGGATCGCGCCAGCGATTGGGAAGCGGACATCATCCGCGAATTCCGCGACAATCCCGAACGCAAAGAACTGGTGGTTGAACGGGATACGCCGACCGGCCCAACCCTGAACCTGGGGCGACCACTGGGGATTTATGATGAAGGGTGCCTCACCTGCCATGGCAAGGTCGAAGACGCGCCCAAAACCATGACCGATATTTACGGCGTTAACAATGGCTTTGGTTGGAAGATGAACGAGATCATTGGGGCGCAGATCGTGACCGTGCCAATGGCGGTGCCACTGGCGCGCGCCCAGAAAACCTTTACCACTTTTTTGCTACTGCTAGGCGGAGTCTTTGCCCTGCTGCTGGTGTTGCTCAACGTCTTGCTGCATTTCGTGGTGATTCAGCCGGTAACGCGGATCGCCAGCCTGGCTAATGAGGTCAGTCTGGGCAAGCCAGATGTGCCGGAATATGTCAAGCCCGGTTCGGACGAAATCTCCTCGTTGTCGCAGTCCTTCAACCGGATGCGGCTCAGTTTGGAGAACGCCATGAAAATGCTCGGCGAGTAATACCCCATGAGCGCTAGTGGCGAAACCAGCGTCACTTTGCCGCTACGGGTCGGCCGCTATCGCATCACCGGCCTGCTCGGTCGCGGCGCGATGGGTGTGGTGTACCTGGGCCACGATGCTGCGATTGAACGGCTGGTGGCGATCAAAACCATTCATCGCCGCCTGTTACAAGGTGCGGAGGGGGAGGATTGGTTAGCGCGCTTCCGTCGTGAGGTGCGCGCGGCGGGTCGTTGCCTGCATCCCAATATCGTCACCGTGTTTGAATATGGCGAGGAAGGCAATGCGCCCTATATCGTCATGGAATATGTGCAGGGGCGCGAACTGCGCGATTATCTAAAGGATCGCCAGCCCTTGCCACTGGTCAACGCCATTGCGGTGATTGTTCAGGTATTGCACGCGTTGGGACACGCTCACGCTTCTGGGGTGGTGCATCGCGACATCAAGCCCGGCAACATCATCCTGCTGGCGGATGGCCAGGTGAAGGTAACGGATTTTGGCATCGCCCGGCTGGAAACGGTCAGCCATCTCACCCAAGACGGTATGGCGGTCGGCACGCCCGGCTATATGGCTCCTGAGCAATTCCGGGGCGAGGAAGCCGACCGCCGTGCCGATCTTTACGCCGCCGCTGTGGTGTTGTTCGAGCTGTTAACCGGCGTCCGGCCTTTTGATGGACGTAGCGCCAGTGAGCTGATGTATCAGGTGCTAAACGAACAGCCGCAGCGGGCTTCGCAATTAAATCGTCGGCTGCCACCTGAACTGGACGTTGTGCTAGGGAAAGCGCTGGCGAAAGCGCCGGAAGATCGGTTTCAGGATGCTAACGCCTTCATAGCCGCGCTGGAGGCTTTGAAGCTGGTGGAGCGTGCGATTGCTGCGGACGGTTCCACCTTAATTCGTGTCGCTCCCGTCCAGGCCCCCGCACCGCCACCCGCCAACTCGCCGCCTGGCTGGGATCCAACTTTATTGACGCAAATCGAACAACAGTTAGTCGTTCATCTGGGACCCGTCGCGCGCATGCTGGTGCGTAAGGCGGCGTTGCAAGCTGGCAGTCCTAAAGAGCTGATCGCGCAACTCATGGCGGCTATTCCGGGTGAGCAAGATCGCTTAACGTTCCAGCGGCGCTTGCGGGGTGCGCTGGGTACGACGGCGGTCGGCACCGGCACCCTCACCAGTGCGTCAATCATGGGTAGCCAAATGAGTGGCGCATTGGGATCGTTTGATCAGGCGGTGCTGGAAATGGCCCGGCGCGATTTGACGGTCTATCTCGGCCCCATCGCCAAGGTGCTGGTCAAGCAGGCTGCCGCCAAGGCGCAAAGCCTGCAAGAGCTCTATCAGCAACTCGCTGCCCACATCCCTACCGCCGCCGACCGAGCGGCCTTTCTCAAACGGGCTGCCGCGCACAGCAGTTAACAGCGCCGTCAGACACCAGGCTGGAAATGCAGGCCTCTGTTTTCAGAAAACATCTTCCTTCCCCCAGCATAGCCGCCCAGGATCATCTCTAAAAGCGCGCAGTTTATAAACGCGCTGGCGTGCAAGAAGCGTGGCTGGTACATCCCACCGATCACGTCGTCATCGTCTACACTTTGAACGCCGACGGGGCTTACGGTAAACCGGCCATTCACGAAACCACAGGAAACTTGCCATCCGGCCTGTTTCCTGAGCTGCTCGTGGACTGGGGATTGATCTTTCAGGACGCAACCGTTCAGCCGACCCCTCCCCCAACCAAGGATTTTCCATGACTGCTCAAAACCTCATGAATCCCAATCCGGTGACGCTACGGCTCACCGATACGGTGGCCGCCGCCGCCGAGCACATCATTAAAGAACATTTGCGCCATATCCCGGTGGTCGATGAGCAGGGCCGTTATGCCGGAACCTTCAGCATCTACTCGCTGCTGCAACTGGCCCTACCCAAAGCGGTGACGATGAAAGAAGGTTTATCAAACGCCGGTTTCGTTAATGAGGAGACGCCTGAACTCGCTCGACGCCTGCGTGAGCGCAGCAACGAAGTCGTCGCCAACTGGTTGAGCAAAGACCCGGTGCTCCATCCTGATTCCTCGGCGATGGACGCGCTGCTCTTGCTGCTGCAAGGCCATGTCAGCGTGCCGGTGGTGGAAAAAACCACTCAGCGGCTGGTCGGGATGATGTCGTCCTGGAATGTCATCGAAAAATTGACGGCGGAGAAACCATAACATGCACGAATCAGGAGCAGTCGCTTCTACGGGGTATATGTGGGTCGCCGCCATCCTGTTCGTCATCACCTACGGGGTGGTGATGAGCGAAAAGGTCAACCGCGCCATCGTCGCCCTGGTGGCGGCGGGTTTGATGATCATTCTCGGCGTGCTCAACCAAGAAGCCGCCATTCGCGGCATCGATTTCAACACCATCGGCCTGCTGATTGGCATGATGCTGATCGTCGCCATCACCCGCCAGTCCGGCATCTTCCAGTATCTGGCGATCTGGGCAGCCAAGAAAGTGAATGCCAACCCGTGGGGCATCCTGGTGATGATCTCGCTGGTCACGGCGGTGACTTCGGCCTTTCTGGACAACGTGACCACCGTGCTGCTGGTGGTGCCGGTCACGCTGCTGATTACCGAAGAACTCAAGGTCAAGCCCTATCCGTACCTGTTCGCCATGATCTTTTCCTCCAATATCGGCGGCACGGCGACCCTGATCGGCGATCCGCCCAACATCATGATCGGTTCCGCCACCGGCCTGACCTTCAACGATTTCGCCTGGAACCTGACTCCGGTCATCCTGGTGGTCATGGCCGCAACCCTGATCCCGATTTATTTCATCTGGGGCCGTCATCTCCGCGCCGTCCCCGAAGATCGCCAGCGGGTGATGCAGTTCAACGAGTTCGAGGCGATCAAGGACTGGCGTTTGCTCAAGCAATGCCTGACGGTCATCGGCATCGTGGTATTCGGTTTCGTGTTCGCTAAATGGCTGCATCTGGAAGCCGCCACCATCGCCATCTTCGGTGCGGCGGTACTGCTGTTGCTGGTCAACGTCGGCCGCGATCCCGAACATCAGAGCAAGCATGTGCTGGACGCCTTCAACGAAGTGGAATGGATCACCATTTTCTTCTTCGTCGGCCTGTTTATCGTGGTGCATGGCGTGGACAGCACCGGTCTGCTCAAGGTGCTGGCCGAAAAGATGCTGGCGCTCACCGGCGGCAACCTGAACGCGACCGCGATGGTGATTTTGTGGTCGTCAGCGATCCTGTCGGCGATCATCGATAACATTCCCTTCGTCGCCACCATGATCCCGCTGATTAAAGCGATGGCTCCGACTTTCGGTGGGCCGGAAGGGGTGATGCCGCTGTGGTGGGCCTTGTCGCTGGGCGCGTGTTTGGGCGGCAACGGCACCCTGATTGGGGCCAGCGCCAATCTGGTGGTCGCGGGCTTTGCCGAGCGGGCCGGTCAGCCGATCCGCTTTATGCGCTACACGCTGGTCGCTTTCCCGATCATGCTGATGTCGATTTTCATCTGCATGTATTACCTGGAATGGCGCTACTTGTAACGTGCCCTGGCCCTGCCTCCGTTGGCTAACACCCGGCGGACGGGGCCGTTTCCCGACGAAACTTTGCAGATGAACGCTTCTGCCGATCCGCTCCCGGCTGACGATTCCGTTCCGCACGATTCCCGTCTCCTGCCGATAGCCCTGGCCGCGTTGGGCGTGGTGTTCGGCGACATCGGCACCAGCCCGCTGTACGCCATGCGGGAATGCTTCGGCAGCCACTACGGCCTGGCCCCCACCCACGACAACGTGCTGGGCATTCTCTCGCTCATCTTCTGGGCGCTGATCGTCGTCATCTCCATCAAATACGTGACCTTCGTGATGCGCGCCGACAATCGCGGCGAAGGCGGGATTCTGGCGTTGCTGGCGCTGGCTACCCACCACTTCCAGGGCAGTGCGCAACAGCGCGCTTGGTTGGTCGGGCTGGGGATTTTTGGCGCCTCGCTGTTCTACGGCGATGGTGTGATTACGCCAGCGATTTCGGTGTTGAGCGCGGTTGAGGGGCTGCACATCGCCACCCCGTTGCTGGATCGCTACGTGGTTCCCATCACCCTCATCATTTTGGTGGGGCTGTTTCTGATCCAAGCACGCGGCACGGCGCGAGTGGGCGCGTATTTCGGCCCGGTTATGGTGCTGTGGTTTTTGACCGTAGCGCTGCTGGGATTGGCGAGCATGGTGCAAGCGCCGGAGGTCTTGGCGGCGTTTAATCCCGGCTATGCGCTGGCTTTCTTCGCCATCAATCGCTGGACCGGTTTTCTGGTGATGGGATCGGTGTTTCTGGCCGTCACCGGCGGCGAGGCGCTGTACGCCGACATGGGCCATTTCGGCAAGCGGCCGATCCGCCTGGCCTGGTTTTCCTTCGTGCTGCCCGCCATCGTCCTTAACTATCTCGGCCAGGGGGCGCTGCTGCTGCGCGATCCGACGGCGATTAGCCATCCGTTTTACCTGCTTGCGCCCTCCTGGGCGCTGTATCCGCTGGTCATTCTGGCGACTTTAGCGACAGTCATCGCCTCGCAGGCGGTGATTTCCGGGGTGTTTTCCGTCACGCGCCAAGCGGTGCAACTGGGTTACTGCCCACGGATCGCCATCCGCCACACCTCGGATCAGGCCATCGGTCAGATTTACGTGCCCGCCGCCAACTGGGCCTTGCTGATCGCGGTGACCGTGCTGGTGCTGGGCTTTCACACCTCATCCAACCTGGCCGCCGCTTACGGTATCGCGGTGACCATCGCTATGGTGATTGACACCCTGCTGGTGCTAACCCTGGCCCGCATCGCCTGGGGCTGGAGCTGGTTGCGCATCGGCTTGGCGGTCGTGGCGTTCCTGATGCTCGAAATGGCTTTTCTAAGCGCCAACGCCCTCAAAATTCCGCACGGCGGCTGGATTACCTTGTTGATTGCGGGCGCGATTTTCACCCTGATGATCACCTGGAAAGACGGCCGCAAATTGCTCAATCGGCGGTTGCAAGAAAATGCCATGCCGTTGGATTTATTTCTGCAAAGCCTGAACGCCGGTTCCACCCTGCGAGTACCGGGTACGGCGGTGTTTCTCACCAGCACCCCCGCTGGCGTGCCGAATGCGCTGCTGCATAATATGAAGCACAACAAAGTCATCCACGAACGCCTGATGCTGCTGACGGTAAAATCGGAAGAAATCCCACGTCTGACAGACGAGGAGCGCGTGAGCGTGCATCCGCTGGGACACAATGCCTGGCGGATCGTGGTCCGTTACGGCTTCACCGAGAATCCCGACTTGCCGCACGCCCTGGCGCTGTGCGCGCGCTACGGGCTGCATTTCGAGATGATGGACACCACCTTCTTCCTGGGTCGGGCGACGCTGATTCCCACCAAACGGGCCGGGATGGCGCTGTGGCGAGAAAAACTGTTCGCCAGCCTGTTTCGCAACGCGACCCGGCCGATGGATTTCTTCCGCATCCCCTATGGCCGGGTGGTGGAAATGGGTACGCAGGTGGAGTTGTAAGCCGGCGACCCACCCGGCCCCGCTTGCGGGCGGGGTACGCGGGCGCCTGTGGTCAGTGCAATAGTTGATACTGGAGCAGATAAGCGCCTGCTCCGGCGAAATAGCCAATCAGCGCCAGCCAGCTAATCCGCTGCACATACCAGAAGAAGTGAATCTTCTCCAGGCCCATCGCCGCCACGCCCGCCGCCGAGCCGATAATCAGGATCGAGCCGCCGGTTCCCGCACAGTAGGCCAGAAATTCCCAGAGGAAATGGTCGGTCGGATACTGCGCAAGGCTATACATGCCCATCGACGCGGCGACCAAGGGAACGTTATCGACTATCGCGCTGACCAGACCGATGATCAGCACGATCACATCCTGCCGCCCCACCGTCTGCTCCAGCCATTGGGCCAGCGCCGTCAAAATATGGGTGTGCTCCAGGGTGGCCACCGCCAGCAGGATGCCGATGAAGAACACGATGGAGGCCATGTCGATGCGGCCCAAAGCATGAACCAGCGTCAGGTGCCGCTTTTCTTCATCCTCCTTGTGCCGATGCACCAAATCGCCGACCAGCCAGAGAATACCCAAGCCAAACAGAATGCCCATGAAAGGCGGCAGATGGGTGATGGTCTTGAATACGGGAACGGCGACCAGGATGCCGATACCGAGAAAAAACATCAGATTGCGTTCAAACTCCGTCGTTTGTGGGCCGTGATCGCCTTCGCTGAGTTGCGGCGACTCGACCGGCTTGCCACGCAGCAGATACGCCGTCACCGCCAGCGGAACCACCATGCTCAGCACAGCGGGGACGAAGACCGACAGCATGATCGCCAGCGTCGTAATCTGCCCACCGATCCACAGCATGGTGGTGGTGACATCGCCGATGGGCGACCACGCGCCCCCCGAATTGGCGGCAATGACGATGATGCCCGCGAAAAACAGCCGATCCTCATGCTTGGCCAGCAGTTTTCGCATCAGCGAAATCATCACGATGGTGGTGGTCAGGTTGTCCAGCACCGCGCTGAGAAAGAAGGTCACGAAGCCGACCAGCCACATCAGCGAGGAGAGCTGCGTCGTGCGGATGCGTTGGGTGATGACGGCAAAACCATTGTGGGCATCCACCACTTCAACGATGGTCATGGCCCCCATCAGAAAGAACACGATCTGGGCGGTGGCCATCACCGATTCCCCCAACTCCTCCCCGACTTGGTGCGGCTCGCCGCCCGCCAAGGCATAAATCGTCCAGAGCAGTCCCGCGCCCACCAGCGCCGAGGCTGACTTGTTGATCTTGATGGGATGCTCCAGCGCGATGGCGGCGTAAGCGATAATAAAAACTATAATCAGCAGAGTCAGCATTCATAATCCTCGTAGGAGATGGGCAAGCCAATAGCTATTGTAGTAGGCGCTGTCACTGGGCGCGTGCCTGGGCGGCAACAGCGATCTTCGGGGTCAGCGTCAATTGGGTGGCCCGCTGCTTGCGCCGAGCGGTCTGGCTAGCCGATCCGATTCAGCCGCTTCCTGCTCGCGTTTCCACTGATGCCCAGTGTCCGTCATCAGCAAGTTTTATTTGTGCTGACGCTCTCTGTAACCCTGCCCTCCTGTGCTCTTTCGGAGCAGGAAAAGCACCATTTCAAAGCACCGAGCCCGCCTCACTGTGTCGTCGGCTCCAACCGCGCGATAACGCCATCGCTGGCATCAGTCAGCAGATAGACATACCCATCCGGCCCAACCCGCACGTCGCGGATGCGACCCAGTTTGCCTTCCAGCAAGCGTTCTTCCCGCACCATTTTTTCCCCATCGAACCGCAAACGCACGAGCATCTGAGCGCGCAGTGCGCCTACGAACAGATCGCCGCGCCAGCGCGGGAAGCGGTCACCCTGATAAATGGCCAGGCCCGAAGGCGCGATGGAGGGAACCCAAATGTGCAGTGGCTGTTCCATACCTTCCTTGCGAGTGCCCT
>JBATSQ010000207.1:0-5170 GCA_049293375.1 Candidatus Contendibacter sp. | reverse complement strand
CCCGGCGACAACATCCAGATGCGCATCAGCCTGATTGCCCCGATTGCCATGGATGAAGGCCTGCGCTTCGCCATCCGCGAGGGCGGCCGCACCGTCGGCGCCGGCGTCGTCGCTAAAATTATTGAGTGAGCGCCATGACTACTGCCAGCCAGCGTATCCGTATTCGCCTGAAAGCGTTCGACCATCGGCTGATTGATCAGTCGGCGCGCGAAATCGTCGAAACCGCCAAGCGCACTGGCGCTCAAGTGCGTGGCCCCATTCCACTGCCGACTAAGATGGAGCGCTTTACCGTGCTAGTTTCACCGCATGTCAATAAGGATGCGCGCGATCAATACGAGTTGCGCACCCACAAGCGGCTGATGGATATCGTCGACCCGACGGACAAAACAGTCGATGCGTTGATGAAGCTGGATCTCGCTGCCGGCGTGGATGTGCAAATTAAGCTGAACTAGGGGCTGATCGCCGAGTGATGAGGGGCAGCCTTCCCTTCCTCTGACTCGAAGCCGCCGTACTGCTGAGGTTATCAAAATGGCATTAGGACTCGTCGGCCGCAAGGCCGGTATGACTCGTTTGTTTACGGAGGATGGTGTTTCCATCCCCGTCACCTTGATTGAGGTTGAACCCAACCGCGTCACCCAGGTGAAAACCGAGGCCACGGACGGTTATCGCGCTTTACAGGTGACCGTGGGCGTGCGGCGGGCCAGTCGCGTGACTAAGCCGATGGCGGGTCATTTCGCCAAGGCGGGGGTAGAGCCAGGGCGTGGCTTGTGGGAATTCCGCTTGGCCGACGGTGAAGGTGCCGACATTGCAGTTGGTGCTGAACTCAAGGCCGATCTATTTGCCGCTGGGCAAAAAGTAGATGTCACTGGCACCAGCATCGGTAAAGGGTTTGCCGGCGCGATCAAGCGCCACCACTTCCGCAGCCAGCGCGCCAGTCACGGTAATTCGCTGTCGCATCGCGCCCCCGGCTCCATCGGGCAAAACCAAAGCCCTGGCCGCGTGTTCAAGGGTAAAAAGATGGCGGGCCATCTGGGCGCGGTGCGGCGTTGCACCCAAAACCTGGAGGTGGTGCGCGTGGACGCCGAGCGCAACCTGTTGGCGATCAAAGGCGCAGTGCCCGGCCCCAAGGGTGGGGATGTCATGATTAAACCCGCCATCAAAACGCGCCGGTGACAGGAGACGACATGGAATTACAGATAAAAAGCGCGAGCGGTGCGGCCTCCGGCCCGATCGCCCTCGCCGATGAAATTTTCGCCAAGCCGTTTAATGAGGCGTTGGTGCATCAGGTGGTGGTCGCCTATCTGGCAGGCGGACGGGCCGGCACCCGCGCTCAAAAGAATCGCGCGGAAGTGCGGGGCGGTGGTGCCAAGCCCTGGCGGCAAAAGGGTACGGGGCGCGCGCGCGCCGGTTCCAGCCGCAGCCCGATCTGGCGCGGCGGCGGTGTGACCTTTGCGGCGCGGCCGCAGGATCACTCGCAAAAGGTCAATCGCAAAATGTATCGGGCTGCGATGCGCGCTATTTTCTCCGAGCTGGCGCGGCAGGATCGCTTACTGGTCGTGGATACCTTGGAATTGCCAGAGATTAAAACCAAGGCGATGGTCACCCGATTGGCGGCGCTGGGCTTAGCGGAGCAGCGGCGCGTGCTGCTCGTGGCTGAAGATGTGGATATGAATCTATATCTGTCGGCGCGTAATCTGCCTGGCGTAGCGGTGAGCGATGTGCATGGTCTGGATCCGGTCAGTCTGGTGGGGGCGGATGCGGTGGTGATGACAGCGGACGCGGTGCGCCAGGTTGGGGAGTGGTTGGCATGAATGGCATAAATCAGGAACGCTTGCTGAAAATCCTGTTGGCTCCGCATGTATCCGAGAAAGGGAATCGGATTGCTGAACGCTATAATCAGGTTACTTTCAAAGTGCTGAGCGACGCCACCAAGCCGGAAATCAAAGACGCTGTGGAGCAGTTGTTCAAAGTCAAGGTCAAGGGCGTGACGGTGCTCAACGTCAAGGGCAAGCGCAAGCGTTTTGGGGCGCTGGCCGGACGGCGCTCAGACTGGAAGAAGGCGTATGTGGCCCTGGAAGCGGGCCACGAAATCGATTTCTTGACCGCGCAGTAAGCCCAGCCTACCGATAAGACAGGTTAATTCTCATGCCCCTCGTCAAGACGAAACCCACTTCGCCCGGTCGGCGCTTCGTGGTCAAGGTCGTTACCCCGGAACTGCACAAGGGTCGACCCTATGGACCGTTGCTGGAGAAGAAGAACCGCAATGGCGGTCGCAATAATATGGGCCGCATCACCACCCGGCATCAGGGTGGCGGCCATAAACAGCATTATCGGCTGATTGATTTCAAGCGCGATAAAGACAATGTGCCCGCCAAGGTCGAACGGCTGGAGTACGATCCCAACCGCAGCGCCCATATCGCCTTGCTCCTGTACGCTGATGGCGAGCGCCGCTATATTATCGCGCCGCGCGATGTCAGTGTCGGCGCTAGCCTGCTCTCCGGCCCGGCGGCCCCAATCAAGGTCGGCAACGCCCTACCGTTGCGTAATATCCCGGTCGGTGGTCAGGTGCATTGTGTCGAACTGCGGCCTGGCAAGGGCGCGCAACTGGCCCGCAGCGCTGGTGCGGCGATGCAACTGATCGCCCGCGAGGGCCGTTATGCCACCTTGCGAATGCGCTCTGGCGAAATCCGCAAGGTGCATGTGGACTGCAAAGCCACCATTGGCAGCGTCGGCAACGAAGAACACAATCTGCGCTCGCTCGGCAAGGCCGGCGCTAAGCGCTGGCGTGGGGTGCGGCCCACAGTGCGCGGCGTTGCCATGAATCCGGTCGATCATCCGCATGGCGGCGGCGAAGGCCGCACCTCTGGCGGTCGCCATCCGGTATCGCCGTGGGGAACGCCGACCAAGGGTTACAAGACGCGCTCGAACAAGCGCACCGACCGTCTCATTGTGCGGCGGCGTAAAACCAAATAAGACGTAGGCCGTCCCGCCACTGCGCGGGGCGCGCAACCGAGAGGAATCCAGTCCAGTGCCACGCTCGATCAAAAAAGGGCCGTTTGTCGATCTCCACCTGGCGAAAAAGGTGGAGCAGGCGGTCGCCACCAATACCAAGCGGCCGATCAAAACTTGGTCACGGCGCTCGATGATCCTGCCGGAAATGATCGGCTTGACCATCGCCATTCATAATGGGCGTCAGCATGTACCGGTTCTGGTCACGGAAAACATGGTGGGCCACAAGTTGGGCGAGTTTGCCGCGACTCGCACCTATCGCGGCCATGCAGCGGACAAGAAGTCCAAATAGGGAGACTGAATCATGCAAGCCGTGGCAATTATGAAGCATGCCCGTATTTCGCCCCAGAAGGTGCGTCTGGTTGCGGATCAAGTGCGTAGCCTGCCGGTGGATCGCGCCCTGGAGCTGTTGAAATTCAGCACCAAAAAGGCGGCTCCGCTGCTTCTTAAGACGTTGGAATCGGCCATTGCCAATGCTGAACACAACGAAGGGGCGGATGTGGACGAGCTAAAGGTGGCTGCGATTTGCGTGGATTGTGGCCCGCTGCTGAAGCGGATGCACGCGCGCGCCAAGGGGCGCGGCAATCGCATTGCCAAGCGCACCAGTCAT
Source organism: Candidatus Contendibacter sp. (assembly GCA_049293375.1). GTDB lineage: Bacteria > Pseudomonadota > Gammaproteobacteria > Competibacterales > Competibacteraceae > Contendibacter. Next base: position 1,551 of record JBATSQ010000207.1, on the reverse strand, counting down.
ATCACCATCACCGTGGCCGAAGGGTAGGAGCAGAAACGACATGGGTCAGAAAGTTCATCCCACGGGAATTCGGCTGGGGATCTCCACAGACTGGGCGTCCAAATGGTACGCCAATAGCAAAAATTTTCCCGATCTGCTGGAAACCGATCTGAAGGTGCGTCAGTTCCTGAAAACTAAACTGGCCAATGCCTCGGTCAGTCGGATTCAGATTGAACGTCCAGCCCGTCTGGCGCGGATCACCGTACATACCGCGCGGCCTGGCGTGGTGATTGGCAAAAAAGGTGAGGATATCGAAGCCTTGCGCAAAGCAGTATCCAAAATGATGCGGCTGGATCCCAAGGATTTGCAGATCAACATCGAAGAAATCCGCAAGCCGGAGCTGGACGCGCAGTTGGTCGCTGAGGGTATAGCCCAGCAGCTGGAGCGGCGCATCATGTTCCGTCGGGCGATGAAGCGCTCGGTGACCAATGCGATGCGGCTGGGCGCGCTGGGCATCAAGATCCAGGTCTCCGGTCGCCTGAACGGGGCTGAAATCGCGCGTAGCGAGTGGACTCGCGAGGGGCGGGTACCGTTGCACACTTTGCGCGCCAATATCGATTATGGCGTGGCCGAGGCCCGGACCACCTATGGGGTGATCGGCATCAAGGTCTGGATTTTCAAGGGTGAGGTATTCGACTTCAACCGGCCTGGCGAGGCGCGGCCGGAGAAAGCCGCCGCCAACTAAGCGCCTGGAGTGATTGCGGAATTCTGCGGCGAGCGCGGATTTCCCTGTTTTTAGACGAGACGGAACATGCTACAGCCGAAAAGAACCAAATTCCGCAAGCAGCGCAAGGGACGCAACACCGGCCTTGCCACCAGCGGCGCCGAAGTGAGTTTTGGCGAATACGGATTGAAGTGCACGACGCGGGGAATGCTGACCGCGCGACAAATTGAGGCGGCGCGGCGCGCCATCAACCGCTATATCAAGCGCGGCGGCAAGGTGTGGATTCGCATTTTTCCCGATAAACCGATTAGCCGAAAGCCGCTGGAAGTGCGCATGGGCAGCGGCAAGGGCAATGTCGAATACTGGGTTGCCCCGATCAAGCCGGGCCGGGTGTTATATGAAGTCGAAGGCGTGACCGAAGAGATCGCCCGTGAGGCGTTCCGCTTGGCGGCCGCCAAGCTTCCGGTGCAGACGATCTTCGTGACTCGAACGGTGATGTGATGAACGCGAGCGAATTGCGACAGAAAAGCGTGGACGAGCTGCAACAGGAATTGTTGGCGCTATTGCGCGAGCAATTCAACCTGCGGATGCAGAGGGCGACTGGCCAGGCCAGCAAACCCCACCTGTTCCGGCAGGCGCGGCGCAACATCGCACGCGTCAAGATGGTGTTAGGCGAAAAGGCGAAACAGGCATGAATACAGCCACCCAGACCGCGCGCACCCTCAGTGGGCGCGTGACCAGCGATAAAATGGACAAGACCATTACCGTGGCGGTCGAACGGCTGGTCAAGCATCCCGTTTACGGCAAATATGTGCGCCGGACCACCAAGCTGCATGCCCATGATGAGC
>JBATSQ010000206.1:0-1914 GCA_049293375.1 Candidatus Contendibacter sp. | reverse complement strand
GTGAGGTTATCCAGCATCAAACCGCCCAGGACTGCCTGCTCGGCTTCCAGGGAATGCGGCGGCGTCCGCAGCGCATCGGCGGCGGCGTCCCTGCGATGGGGAAACGGGGAAACGGGCTGCATGACGGAACTCTCGGAACCAAACCGGCGAATCCGCCGCCCGCCGAACGCTGCCGACGGCACGGCCACGCAACTCCCGCAAAGGGACAAGCGTTGATCCAGTGGACAAGCCCTGGAGATCAGGCGCGCGCGGGGAATAGGTCGGAGTGTAGACCAATCCCGCCGCCAGCGCGTGGGTTGCGCTCAGGCCTCCGCGACGATATTGACCCGAATTTGGGTCTTAACTTCATTATGCAGATGCAGATCCACATCGTATTCGCCAATCTGGCGGATCGAGCCCGTTGGCAGGCGCACTTCCAGTTTCTGCAATTCAATGCCGACGGCGGACACCGCATCGGCAATATCGGCAGCCCCGACTGAACCGAACAAGCGGCCTTCACTGCCGGTTTTTACTGACAGGGTGACGATCAATTCAGCCAATTGCTCGGCGCGGGCGCGGGCCTGGGCTAGGGAATCGGCGGCGATCCGCTCCAGTTCGGCCCGGCGGGCCTCAAAGCGAGCGAGATTAGCAGCCGTGGCAGTGGTAGCCTTGCCCTTGGGAATCAAAAAATTGCGGGCATAGCCCGGCTTAACCTTCACGCGGTCGCCCAATACACCCAGATTGGCGACCTTTTCCAGCAGGATAATCTCCATCGTCTGATGCTCCCAATGCGATTCAATGACATCAATAGCGCTTAGCGCTGGTCCGCTGGGGGCCGCAGCCGGTTGCGAAAATCGGCCCAGGCGTCAGCAACGCCTAAAGCCATCACCAACTGCGACAACAAGGGGACCAGCAAAAAGACATAGAACAGTAACAGCCAGGCTGGCGACCAGCGACGCTGGTAGGCCATGGCATGAACCAGGGCCAGGCCCTGGATGGTGTAGATCAACCCCAGCACCAGCGCTATATTCACCAACAAGGGCCAGCCGCTGAGCAGCGCTGTCGCGGCTAACGCCAGCATCAGCGCCGCCAGCGGACGCCCCAGGCGTAGGCCGTGAAATTCGGCGCGAAATCCGCCAGGATTAAACAGCGTCGCCTGCTGCCAGCGGCCGAGCAGCAAGCTCGCCAAGATGAACAACAGCGCGCCGCCGGTGGCCTGGCCCGGCAGGTAAGGGGCCCATTCCTTCAACAGCGCCAGTAGCTGGACCAAGGTATTCTGGTCGGGGTCTTGAACCGGCATCTGCGTCGCCAGCCGCTGTTCCCATTGACCTAGCACTTCATTCCACCACACCGCCGGGTCACCTAGCGCCAGATAAAAGCTCAGCACACCTAGCAGCCCCAGTACAGCCGCCACCTGTAGGGTGCGAGACAGGGACACTGTAGCGCGCAATACCACGGCCAACAGGGCTACCGGCAACCAGATCACCAACAGCGCCTCCAGCATGGGCCACGGCGGACCCAGCGCCAGCATATGTAGCGCCACCGCCCCAGCGCCCGCCAGCGCCATAACCCGCGCGCCTTCAAAGGCACCCTGCCGTAACGTCACCAGCGCCACCGTCGCCCCCGACACGATCAGGAACAGTGGAAACAACCAAAACAGGGCGGCCGACAACGCCGCAACCAACGCGGCAGTCCAGCAGTTACGCAGGATAAAAGCAGCCAGCGCTTTCATGGCGACAGCGCGCAGAGGCGGCGCGATAGAATCGTGTTTGAACCGGACGCTAGTGACGGTCGCAGAACGGTAGCAAGGCCAGAAAGCGCGCGCGCTTGATCGCCACCGACAGCTGCCGCTGATAACGGGCCTTGGTGCCGGTAATGCGGCAGGGGACGATTTTACCGGTCTCGGTAATGTAATTCTTCAGCACCGCGATGTCC
>JBATSQ010000205.1:0-14609 GCA_049293375.1 Candidatus Contendibacter sp. | reverse complement strand
TGATGGGCATTCCGCGCGTGGTGTTGACGACACCGACTGGTTATCTCGCCGAGTGGTTGGGCTGGGAAGGCTTCTTTTTGTTCTGCATGGCGGCCACGGTGCCGGGGCTGTGGTTGCTGACCCGGTTTCGGCATTGGATGGAGGCGGACCATGCCGCAAAGACGCCACCCGCCGTCGTTAACACCGATAAAGACTAGCTAGCTCAGTGGCAAGCGCGCAAGCATCACCCCGGCATCCTCTGGGCACACCGCGATGCTGAATCCCATGGCGCGGCATAGGGCTAGCATCGGTTCGTTTTCCCGCAGGATTTCCCCAAACAGCTCACGGAAGCCGCGCACGCGGGCGTAGCGGATCAACCGACGGATTAACAGGCTGCCCAGCCCGATGCCGGTGGCCACCCGCAGCAGCACGATGGCGAATTCCACCCGTTCGCTGTCGTTATGATCCCGCATCAGCCGCGCTACCCCACAGGGTTCCAGCGGCTGCTTGGGACGCTGCCGGAACACGACCAGCGCCATATCCCGATCGTAGTCGATCTGCGTCAGCCGGGCTGCTTCTTCATGAGTGAGTTCCTTGACCGCGTGCATGAAGCGCATCCGCACTTCCTCGGTCGATAACTGTTTAAAGGACTCGATAAAGGCGGGTTCGTCTTCAGCTCGCACGGGTCGAATGAGCAGGGTCGATCCATCCGGCAGAGATATGGTTTCCTCCAATACCTGTGGATAGGGTCGAATCGCCAGTCGTTCATGCGTTGCGGATTCTGTCGCGGCGAGGCGGATGTACGCGGCTTCCACTTCCGCTCTAACGGCGCTGACCACTATGCGACGCAGCTCCAGTTCGGCGATTTCGCCTAAATCCACGATCAATCGTGAAACCTGGACCAGTAGCTCCAGGATATGGTCCAGGACGCCGGGCGTGATGGCCTCGGCCTCGCTTAGCAGGCGATAAAGTGATGTATGCCGAAGCGCCTGATGCGCTAAGGCCAGATTAAGCGGCGGCAAGAGAGCGACGGCGGTAGCGAACCCGATACTGGCCGGTTCGGCTGGCTTCAGCAGCAAAACGAGACCGAAGGGCGCATCCTCGACTACGCGGACGCTCCATTGCATCCCTGCTGAGTGGCCACCTTGAAGCTGCGGCGCGGACGCTGACATCGTTGCGTTGATCTGATAGGCGTGTAGCAAAGCGACGATTTCAGTCGGCTCCAGCACGTCGCGCCCTGCCGCCAATGCCCCCGCCACGAGGTGACGGGCGGTGGTCCGCTCGGCGGAAGAAGGTTCTGGCAACACAGCGGGCATCGCCATCAAACCGATGCGATTTTGCTGGAGACGCCAGCTGTGCATGAAGGCGCGCACAGCATCCTCTGGCGTCTCGTAGCGTGGAATGGCTTGTTCGCCTAATCGCTGCTGAACGACGGAGCTGTGGTCCCCAGCGAACCCGGCTGCAACCACTGCGGGCCGCATTTCGCCTTGCGCGCGCCACTGTCGGACCGCTTCCGCCATCCCGGTAGCGATGGCTTCGGTCGAGGTTCGCGCGGTCGGCGCGTGCAGCACCAACAGGCCGTTTGTATCGCGTTCTCGTAGCAGCAGGTTCACGGCAGTTGCGTAACGCTCCGTATCAGCGTCAGTACCCAGATTGAGCGGATTTTCAGGTAGTCCGTCATCGGGCAAGAGGTGGCGGAGCGCATGGGTAGTTTCTGCGCCGAATCGGCTGAGGCGGCCGTTTTCCACCAATAAGGCATCGACCGCTAGCAAGCCAAGGCAGCGGCTATTACTGATCACGGCCAACTGGTCGCCGTGCATTGATCCATTGCGTGCCAGTAGCGCGGCGGTTGCGAACAAGTCGCGCAGCGACGGGAGTCGCAATACGCCAGCTCGGCGCAAAGCGGCGTCATAAATGGCGTCGCGCTGATTGGACGCTGTGTCACCACCCCGGCCCACCCGCAGTGCCAGCACCGGCTTGATGCGAGCGAGCGCCCGCGCTGCTGATAGAAACGGACGAGCCTGTTCGACATGCTCCAGGATTAACAAGACGACCTGGGCAACGGCGGCATCGATCAGTCCATCCAAAAACTCGGGAAGATGCAGGTCGGCCTGCTGGCCCAAGGCGACGATGTGGGAGAAACCAAGGCCTTGGGCGTTGGCCCAGCCGATCAGTGGTCCTATGAGCGCCTGGGATTGTGAGATGAGCGCCAGAGCACCCGGCGCAGGTGTTTGCGGCGCAGCAAGCAGGTTGAGGCCGACCTGCGGCGCGCTCAATCCCGCGCCTGGACCGAGCACCCGCACGCCGTAATCCTGGATAGCTGCTCGCAAAGCCTGCTGAAAAACCGCTGTTTGATGGTTGCGGGACGAAGGATCAGGCGTGGCGATCACTACGACTTTGACGTCGCGCCGACCCGCTTCGATCAGCAGCTTGGGAACCGTGGGCGCGGGCGTGGCGATGATCGCCAGCTCCGGCGTGCTCGGTAAATCGGCGAGGCGTCGGTACGCTGGCCGACTGCCGATTTGCCGATGGCGGCGGTTAACCCAGTACAGCGGACCGCTAAAACCGCCTGTCACCAGCCTTCGGGCCAGCACCTCCCCCAACGAACCAGGACGCTCGCTCGCTCCGATCAAGGCCACGGAGGCGGGATCGAATAAATATTGCAACTGGCGGCTGGACATCGCTCTAACTCCTCTGCGCCGCTGTATCGGCGCTGGCCATCGCGTCGGCGCGGGGTCAGCGTTTTGCGCTGGCGGCAATGTCAAGGATATGGCCGCACGTCGGCGATTTTGCCACCGTCGCCGCTGAAGTTGCCACTCGCTACCGGCGCGGTATCCCACGCATTCCGCTGGCCTTGCAACGTGTCAAAATCCCCATTATCACCGCCATCAACGGCCCAGTGATCGGCGCGGGCTTCGGTTTGGCCAAGATGGTCGAATCCGCATCGCCTCCACCCGAGCTACCTTTGGCGAGATATTTCTCAATCTCAGCGTCATCCCCAGTAGCGGTGGCGCGTGGTTTCTGCAACGGTTGAGCGGTTATCAGCGGGCGTTTGAACTGACCGTGAGCGGATGGCTGGTCGACGTCAGCGAGGCTAAAAGTCTCGGCATCGTGCTAGAAGTGGTCGAACCTGACCACTTGTTGTCCCGTGTTGGAGAGTTGGCCGCGCGTTTCGCCACGCAACCGCCAAAGACGCTGCGGCTGACCAAGCGCTTGATGAAAGTGGCTCAGCGCTTAGAATTGCCGGATTTTCTTGATCTGTGCGTGGTCTCACAGAGTTTGTGCCACAACGACCCCACACATTTAGAGGCCGTGCAGCGCTTGCTACGCAACGCCTAACCGACGCCGAAGCCCGGCGATGGTTGGGGCCGGTCAGTTCCGCACTACCAACACCGAGGTCTCGGCGTGTCGCACCACCCGCTCGGCATTGGGTCCCAGCAGAAAATCGCCCAATTCCGGGCGGTGCGAGGCCATAATAATGAGATCGGCCTTGATCTCCTTGGCCACGCGTAAGACCTCCTTATACGCTACGCCCTCGGCGACGATGTGCCGCACTTGAATGTCGGAAGGGACATGTGTATCGACCAGGACGCGTAAGCGCTGGTCGGCGTCCTGCATCGCCTTGGCGCTGAAATTCTTAGGGAAAAAGCCGCCGACCATTGGCATCCCGAAGTCGGGCACCACGGTAACGATGTGCAAGCGCGCCTGGAAGGCCCGGCAATATTTGATAACCGACGGCAACACGCCAATCCAAGAAGCGTCATGGTTGAGATCGACTGGAAACAGAATATCTTGGTACATGCCCGCCTCCTGGGCTTAAGCCGCAACCGGTGCGGCGGTGCGGCAAACGCGTCGCCGTTGCAGCCACATCAATCCACTCAGCGCCAGCAGGGCGGGAATCCAAATCCATTCCTTGCGGGGCTGATCCAGCGGAACCAATACACCTCGCACCGCCTGATCGAAATCCAGCCCTGCCGTCGCCGCCGGGCTGCTGAAACGCACATTGTCCACTAGCAGTTTACCGTCTTTTTCCACCAGTTCGAGGCCGGCGTCAGCCAAGCGTGCCTGGCCAGTCGCGCCAGCGCCCATGGGCAGAATAACCACAAAGTTGCGTGGTCGGCCTACTTCATCCACGCCCTCCACATGCAGCCGCAGCTTAGTACCTGAAGCCAATTTATCAGCCTGGGCCGGCAGTTGTGCTGGTGCGAGTTCCTCATAGGGCGGGGAAATACGGTCCATCCAGAAACCGGGACGGAATAGGGTGAATGCGATCAGCACCAACAGGATGGATTCGTAAAACCGGCTGCGGGTGATGAAATAGCCTTGAGTAGCTGCCGCGAACAGCAGCATGGCAATAGTGGCGATAATGAAAATGCCAACACCGTGTAGCCAGTCCACATTAATCAGTAGCAGATCGGTGTTGTAAATGAACAAAAATGGCAAGATGGCCGTGCGCAGGCTGTAATAAAACGCCACGATACCGGTCTTGATAGGGTCACCGCCTGATATAGCGGCGGCGGCGAAGGACGCCAGACCTACCGGTGGGGTCACATCCGCCATAATACCGAAGAAGAACACGAACATATGAACCGCAATCAACGGCACGATTAGCCCGGATTGCTGGCCGAGGGTGACGATCACCGGGGCCAGCAACGACGACACCACGATGTAGTTGGCGGTAGTCGGCAAACCCATCCCCAAGATCAAGCTGAGCACCGCTGTCAAAATCAGCATCAACAGGATGTTACCTAGCGACAGAATTTCCACCAGATCGGCTAGCACCAAGCCGACACCAGTTTGTGATACCGCACCTACAATGACTCCGGCGGTCGCCGTAGCGATGGCGATGCCGATCATATTGCGTGCCCCGGTGATCAATCCGTCTAGCAATTCGTTAAAACCGCGGCGGATGGACGCACTGAAGTCGCGCTGGCCGTGAAACAGAGCAAACAGCGGCCGCTGCGTTAGTAAAATAAACATCATGAACACGGTTGCCCAAAACGCCGACAAACCCGGCGAGAGTTGCTCGACCATCAAACACCAAACCAATACCACCACCGGCAGCAGAAAATGCAACCCAGATTTCGCGGTGGGGCCGACTTCGGGCAAGCTGATGATCGGGGTATTCGGATCGTCCACCTCCAGCTCGGGATAGCGCGCGCCGACCCGGATCAAAGCGACGTAGACGGCGACTAGCAGTGCGGAAATCACCCAAGTCGCGGCGTCGCCCAAGGCCGGTTTCAGCCAGCCGACCCCATAGTAAACGGCTAGGGCCAAAACCGCAGTGGCAATGAAACCGAACAGCGCACTGATCAGCCGTCGCTGCCACGGTTTGGGAATGTCCGGTCGGGGCAAGCCCCGCATATCCATTTTGAGGGCTTCTAGATGGACAATGTAAATGAGGGCAATGTAGGTAATCACCGCTGGCACGAACGCATGGGTGATGACCTGAAAATAGGAAATTCCGACGTATTCCACCATCAGAAAGGCTGCTGCGCCCATAACCGGCGGCATGATCTGACCGTTGACCGAGGAGGCAACCTCGACTGCCCCAGCTTTTTCCGCCGAAAAACCGACCCGCTTCATCATCGGGATGGTGAAGGTGCCGGTAGTGACCACATTAGCGATAGAGGACCCAGAAATTAGACCAGTTAGGCCCGAAGACACCACCGCTGCCTTGGCAGGCCCGCCGCGCATGTGGCCCAGCAGCGAAAAGGCGACCTTGATGAAGTAGTTGCCGGCTCCGGCTTTATCCAGCAAGGCTCCAAATAGGACGAATAGGAACACGAAGCTAGTGGACACGCCCAGAGCGATGCCGAACACCCCCTCAGTGGTGATCCACTGATGTGTGACTACCGCGTTGAGACTGGCACCTTTATGGGCAATGATGGCCGGCATGTAGGGACCGCCGAAGGTATAAATCAAAAATAGCGCTGCCATGACTGCTAGTGGAGGCCCCAGCGCCCGTCGGGTCGCCTCCAGCAAAATCAGCATACCAACCACGGAAATGGCAATATCGACCGAGGTCGGCGCGCCGGGACGGGTCGCTAGCGTGGCGTAAAACAGGTACAGGTAGCCGGCGCAGAACGCGCCGACGGCCGCCAGCACCCAATCCGCAGGTGGGATGTGGGCGCGTGGCGACCGCGCGAAGGCAGGATAGGCTATAAAGGCCAAAAAAATCGCGATGGCCAAGTGAATCGAGCGGGTTTCGGTGTCATTGAATACACCGAAGCCGACCATGAACGGTAGCGGTGAGGCGATCCATAACTGAAACAGCGACCAGGCCGCCGCCACACCCAGCAGGATTTTCTCGGATAGCCCCCCGGGCGCGCGGATGCCAGTATCGGCTTGCGCCACCAGATCCTGGAGCTGATCCTCGGTCATCGGTCGGCCAGTCGTCGGCTCTTTCATTCACACCCCTCCCCTGCGAACCCCCCGCGAACGAGGGGGTAATTGACCCTAGCCTGAAGATTACATCCAGCCTTTTTCTTTGTAGTACTTGATCGCGCCCTCGTGCAACGGAGCCGACAAGCCATTCTTGATCATGTCTTTTTCTTGCAATTTTTCAAAGGCGGGATGGAGTTTCTTGAAGCGGTCGAAGTTATCGAACACGGCTTTGACCACCTGATAAACCGTTTCGGCCGACACTTTGGTCGAGGAGACCAAGGTCGCGGCCACACCGAAGGTCGCGGTAGCGGTGGGGCTGCCGGGGTACATACCGCCCGGGATGACTGAGGTGGCGAAGTAGGGGAACTCCGTGACCATCTTGTCGACTTCCTTGCCGGTGATCGGTACCAGGACCGCCTCGCAGGATGAAGTGGCTTCCTGGATGGAGCCGTTGGGATGGCCTACCACGTAAAGCATGACATCAATCTTGTTATCGCACAGCGCTTGGGCTTGCTCGGAGGCCTTCAGCTCCGAAGCCAGCTTAAAGTTGTTGTTGGTCCACCCCTTTTCCTTCATCAACACGTCCATTGTGGCGCGCTGCCCAGAGCCGGGATTACCAATGTTAACCCGTTTTTCCTTGAAATCGTCGAAGGTCTTGATACCAGCATCCTTGCGCGCCACGGCGGTGAAGGATTCCGGATGGACGGCGAACACAGCGCGCAATTCCTGGTTTGGGCCGGCCGAGGCGAAATCATCTTGACCTTTGAGCGCCTTGTATTGCTGGTCGGACTGGACGATGCCCATATCTTGCTCGCCGGCTCGGATCGCGTTCAAATTGGCCACCGATCCGCCGGTGGACGGAGCCGTGCATTTGATTCCGTGGTCTTTCTCATTACGGTTGATTAGTCGGCAAATCGACTGTCCCACTACGTAATAAACTCCGGTTTGGCCGCCGGTGCCGATGGTGATGAATTTTTCCTCGGCGGCATCGGCGATGCCCGTACCCAATAGCAGCAGGGCGTTGAAGCTTATAAGAGCTAGTTTTTTCATGGATTCCTCTATGTCAAGGCATCTTAGCTAGGGATGGGGAGGTGGCTATCCTGTCATCGTCTGGAGCCTTGGTGCTCACCACGAAACGATCATTACGGAAATTACGACTATAGCTTGTTATAGTGAACCCGTAGGGTGATTTCCAATGGCTTGCTCTATCAGCTCCCTAAAATTTGGGTAGGATAGCTCCTTAAATATATATCATTTAAGATATATTTGTCTGATAATGATGCATTCGATGGCTTGCTCCATCTTGCTTTCCTTATCTTGTTGCCGCCGCTACAATGCCGACCCTTGTCAGCCTGTCCGAGGGAGGTCAGTTGTTCAATTTATCTCCCAGCGGAAGCGTTGCCTACTGGTTTGCCGTCTTTAGCAAGCCGCGTCGGGAGGCGGAGGCGGTTGAACAACTGGAGCGTCAGGGTTTTACGGTTTTTCTGCCACGACTGCTCGTCCGGCGGCGCTGGCGTGGACAATGGCGTCTGGTGGTCGAGCCGCTGTTTCCGCGCTACCTGTTTCTGCGGGCGATCCCCGGCCTGGATGATCTGCGGCCTGTGCGCTCGACTCGAGGCGTGGTCGGCTTCGTGCGCTTTGGCGGTGAGCCGCGCCCGGCTCCTGACACGCTGATCACTGAGCTGCAACGAGCCTGCGCGGTGGGTGATGGGTTGCTGGAGCTATCCGATTCCCTGGTGCCGGGGAGCCGTGTGCGGATTCTTGAAGGGCCGTTTGCTGGCTATGAAGCGGAGCTGTTAAGCCAGGACGGCCACCAGCGAGCGCAGGTGTTGCTGACGCTGCTAGGCCAGAACCACGCCGTGCGGATGCCGGTGGATTGGCTGCTGCAAGTAAGTTAGTTGAATGTGTTGAGTTGAGGTTTTTGCCTTAAAGCCCCCTAGTGCGATCCGATGCGAGAGCCGTCTGGCGACCTTGCAGGGCGGTAGCGTGCCTGGGTTTCCCTATAGCCCGCTGTGATTGTTGAATTGACGCGCTTGAAAACCCACCTTGCTCAATTGGAAGCCGAGAGCATCCACATCATTCGCGAAGTGGCCGCCGAGTTTGAAAAGCCGGTAATGTTGTACTCCATCGGCAAGGATTCCTCGGTGATGCTGCACTTGGCGTTGAAGGCGTTTTATCCTGGTAAGCTCCCATTTCCCCTGCTGCATGTGGATACAACCTGGAAATTCCGGGAGATGATCCGCTTTCGCGACGAGTACATACAGCGCTTGGGTCTGGAGTTGCTGGTGTATATCAATGAGGACGGCTTGCGCCAGGGGATCAGCCCTTTTAGCCATGGTTCGCGCGTTCACACCGATGTGATGAAGACCCAGGCTCTAAAACAGGCCCTGGATCAATACGGATTCGATGCGGCGTTCGGCGGCGCGCGGCGAGATGAGGAGCGCTCGCGGGCCAAGGAGCGGGTATATTCCTTCCGTGATCGCAATCATCGCTGGGATCCCAAAAACCAGCGCCCGGAATTATGGAACCTATATAACGGTCGCGTGCATAAGGGCGAGAGCATCCGCGTTTTTCCCCTTTCCAACTGGACGGAGCTGGATGTCTGGCAATACATTCACCTGGAGCGCATTCCCATCGTACCCTTGTACCTGGCCGCTGAACGGCTGGTAGTGGAACGGGATGGCACCTTGATTATGGTGGACGACGCACGGATGCCGTTGGAACCTGACGAAGTGCCGCGGCTGGAATGGGTGCGGTTTCGCACCCTAGGCTGTTATCCGCTCACGGGCGCGATCCGTTCGCGGGCTGCCACGCTGCCGGCCATCATTCAAGAGATGCTGCTGGCCCGCCATTCTGAGCGCCAGGGCCGCTTGATCGATCACGACGCCGCCGGGTCGATGGAAGAGAAAAAACGTCAGGGGTATTTTTAAATGTCGCACGCTTCCCCGCTGATTGAGACCGACATTGAGGCGTATCTAGCCAGTCATGAGCATAAGGATCTACTGCGCTTTATCACCTGCGGCAGTGTAGACGATGGCAAGAGCACCCTGATTGGCCGCTTGCTCTATGACACGCAACTGGTCTATGAGGATCAGCTAGCCGCTGTGCGCCGCGACACGACGAAATATGGCACGACCGGCGAAGAGATGGACCTGGCGCTGCTAGTGGACGGCTTGCAGGCGGAGCGGGAGCAAGGCATCACCATTGATGTCGCTTACCGTTATTTTTCCACTGAAAAGCGCAAATTTATCATCGCCGACACGCCCGGCCATGAGCAGTACACCCGCAATATGGCGACCGGGGCTTCGACCGCCCAACTGGCGGTGCTGCTGGTGGACGCCCGCAAGGGCGTGCAAACCCAGACCCGTCGCCACAGCTTTATCGTGTCCTTGGTGGGGATTCGACATCTCGTGCTGGCCATCAACAAGATGGATCTGGTGAATTTCGATCCCCTGGTATTTAGGCGTATCCGCGAAGATTACTTGGAATTTGCAGCCCAGCTGGGCAAGCGAGAGATTCATTGCATTCCGGTGTCCGCGTTGCGCGGTGACAATATCGCCATGCCATCCGCCGCCATGCCCTGGTACGACGGACCGACCTTGTTGCAATTACTGGAGCAGGTGGAGGTAGCCGGTATCTCCCAGACGGGAGATTTTCGCTTTCCGGTACAATATGTTAATCGACCAAGTCCAGATTTTCGGGGTTTTTGTGGCACCATCGCCGCCGGTGTGGTACGCCCGAATGATGAGGTGGTGGCGCTGCCGTCGGGGCGGCGGAGCCGGATCGCAGCGGTCTTAGGACCTCAGGGGCCACTGGCGGAAGGGGTAGCCGGTCAGGCGGCGACCTTGACGCTGCGCGATGAAATGGATGTCAGTCGCGGCGATGTGCTGGTGCATCCATCCCAATTACCTGCGGTGGCGGATGCCTTTGACGCCCGTGTGGTCTGGATGGCGGATGAGCCGCTGTTGCCCGGGCGGCAGTACGATATCAAGCTTGGTGCCCGCTTGATTCCGGCCACACCGCTGGCGCTGCATCATCGCATTGATGTCAATACGCTGGAGCACCAGCGCGCCGAGGAATTAGGGCTTAACGAAATCGGCTATTGTCGGGTGGCCTTGAATCAGCCCGTTCCGTTCGATCCTTATGAAGTGTGCCCAGCTATGGGCGCGTTCATTTTTATTGATCGCCTGAGCAACGTCACGGTAGGGGCGGGGATGATCGTGCGGCCAGCAACGCAGCCTTTGGTGGACAAGGCGCGCAATGTGGTGTGGCATGATCACAAGGTCACCCGAACCCAGCGGGCCAATCAAAAGAGGCAGCGACCGTGCGTGATTTGGCTCACGGGTTTATCAGGCGCAGGCAAGTCCACCCTGGCCAATGCTCTGGAACAGCGTTTGCTGCAACGCGGTTACCATAGCTATTTGTTGGATGGCGATAATATCCGCCATGGTCTGAACCAGGATTTGGGTTTTTCCCAGGCGGATCGCATCGAGAACATTCGCCGGGTGGGCGAGGTGGCGGCATTGCTAGTCGATGCGGGTTTGATCGTCATCACCGCGTTCATTTCACCATTCCGGGCTGATCGGGCCTTGGTTCGCGCGCTGGCGCCGGAAGGGGAGTTTGTGGAGGTATACGTCAGCGCCTCGCTAGAAACCTGTGAGGGCCGTGACCCGAAGGGGTTGTATGCCAAGGCGCGCGCGGGAGTCATTCATGATTTCACCGGTATTGACTCGCCTTATGAACCGCCGGAACGGCCGGAGTTAGTTTTGGATACTGAGCAGGATTCGGTAGACGTTAATGTCGATCGGATGTTGAATTATTTAGTGGAAAGGCGGGTTTTGCGGGGTGCGTGAGCTTGGCAAGGGTTATGGATACATAAAGCCTCATGAGGATAAATTGTGCTGCTATATGCTAAAAAATTCATTAAAGACTTCCTGGACAGGGGAGGTTTGTCTGGTCTTTGTTTGGAGGATCAACAGCTTATAAAGCGTATCCGCCTAGAGAAGTTAACCTATTTATCAAATCGAAGGCTCCGAAGCTTAGCAAACACATGCCGATCACTAGAAGAATTTAATTTACCAGGAGTCTTTATCGAAGCTGGCTGTGCGCTTGGAGGGTCGTCTATTTTAATTTCCTCGGTTAAAACAAAAGAGAGAAATTTTTTTGTTTATGATGTTTTTGGGATGATTCCACCACCAACAGAAGAAGATACACAAGATGTTCATGAGCGTTATCAAATAATAGCGGCAGGTAAATCCCAAGGTATTGGGGGAAACAAGTATTATGGATATGAAGAGGATCTATATGAAATCGTTAAATTAAACTTAAAAAGATTTACAATAGAACCTGAGAAAGAAAATATATTTCTCATAAAAGGCCTTATTCAGGATACATTAGAAATTGATTGGCCTGTTGCATTTGCACATATTGATGTGGATTGGTACGATCCTGTGAAAATTTGTCTAGAAAGAATTTTTCCAAATTTGGTAGCAGGAGGCAGTATCATCCTTGATGATTATCATGATTGGGGAGGATGCCGGAAAGCGACAGATGATTATTTGCAGAAAATTGCTGGACAGTTTGTTCTAGATGATTCTGCAGGTTCAATGAAGATTACAAAAAAATAAAAAATCTTTTTCCTTAAAAGATTTTTAATTAATTTTTGCGGAGGCACATGAAGCTGATAATTACGCTTAGCTTTAAATTGGCAAAATTGTGAAACCATTAAATCCGTAGAATTCACTGTTTTGACGGGATTATTGACCTCTTTAGCTACCCCTTTAAGGCTTAGTGAGTAAATTAATGTTGTTTTTTTATCATATCTTGTAAAAAGTCATTTTTATATATCGGCGAAGAACCTCATCATGAGTAATAAGCGCAAAATTTATAATAATACACTTGTTTATCTTATTGGAGATCTGGGATCCAAAATAGTTGCGATATTTTTGTTTCCTTTTTATTCCTTTTTCTTAACAAAGGACCAGATGGGTATTTATGATTTAATGCTAGTTGTCATTAACATATCTTTACCAGTTATTACGTTACAGCTTTCACAAGCAGTGTATCGTTGGTTAATTGGCGCTAATGATTCCTTTCTTGAAAGGGCGAAGATTATAACAAACGGATTTCTTGCAATTGGATTTCTTTGGTTAGCCGCTTTACTGTTTATATTTATTTTGGGTTATTTATATGATATTGAATATTCTTTATATTATTTTTTTATTCTATCTCTAAACATCTGTTTTATTTTATTGCAGCAGATTGCGAGAGGTTTCAAGTTATTAAAGGTTTATGCTTATGCAGGGATAATAAATGCTTTTTTTACTTTTTTTCTTAGTCTGTATTTTTTATGGAACTTAAATTATGGGGTAACTGGCGTTTTTTTATCTATCATTTTCTCTATGGGTATTGCTATTATATATTTAGTATATAAAACTAAATTTTATTTGTTTTTGAAGGCGGATTTATTTTTAATAAATGATATAAAAGAGCTGGTCTCTTATTCATTTCCCTTGGTTTTAAATAATATTGGTTGGTGGTTAATAAATTTTTCAAATAAATTTATCATATTATTTTTCATTGGTATAGAAGCTAATGGTATATATGCTGTTTCTTCTAAAATACCTTCGATAGTTAATCTTCTAGGCTCTGTCTTTATTCTTGCATGGCAAGATTTTATGATAGAAAGCAAAGACTCAAAAGAGAATGTCCTTTTTATTCAAAGATTATTTGAAAAATATGTAAATTTTCTTTTTGCTGTAGCGATTTCTATAATTCCTGGGTCTTTTTTTGTTGCTTTGATTCTTGTTGATAGGGTGTTTTTTGAGTCATGGATTTATATGCCAATTTTATCCATGGCTTCTGTTTTTTCCTTGTTTTCTGCTTATGTTGGCGCTATCTATCTTAGAGAGAAAATGACTAAGAAAATATTTAGTACTAGCCTAATAGGTGGACTAGTGAGCATTGTTTCTTCTTTTCTGTTGATTGATTCTTTGGGACTGTATGGGCCTGCTATAGGGGTGCTTTTAGGATTTTCTTCTGTTTTTTTTACAAGGGTCTTTTATATAAGGGAGGTTATTGATTTAAAGATTAATTATTTACGCATGCTCCTTTGGTTTTTATTGTCTGTTGTAGTTTTTTTCATGATGATTATCTTTGATAATCTTTATATTAGATCTTATTTGATGTTATTTTCTATAACGGTTTTCCTGATCGTTAATTACAGGCTTTACTTGAATTTTAAAGAGTAATATCTATGAAATATGCATTGCTGGATCATAACCATTCTTCCTTGAGCAAGGTTAATTATGGAGACCATATACAGAGCTTAGCTGCGGAACAATTCTTGCCAAAAGTAGATTACTACATTGAGCGAGATAGATTAAATTTCTTTTCTGGCGATTATGCAAAAATAATAATGAATGGTTGGTTTACTCATGAACCTAATAATTGGCCTCCTTGTTCAAAATTAGTTCCTCTGTTTATATCTTTTCATTTGACGCCTAATATTGCAGATGCGTTTTTGAGTAATAGAAATAATCTAAGTTACTTGAAGGAATACGCACCTATTGGATGCAGAGATTATTCTACTCTAGATATTATGAGGAGGTATGGAATAGAATCTTATTTTAGTGGATGTTTAACGCTGACTTTAGATATTAAATATAGGAAAGAGGAAAAGACAGATCAAGTCTATTTTGTTGATATACTATATAGGTATGATAAGGATTATTTATATAATTTAGGACTAAAGAAAATTCTATTTAATCAAATGAAATTGAATAGACCTTTTAAAAATATTGCTTCTCTAAAGAAAAGGATACTTATTGATAAGTTGATCCCCAAGGAAATTCAAAATCAGGCTTGTTATATTACGCACCTTTGTGAAAATTCAATATCTGGCATAGATAAATATGCACTAGCAAGAAGGTCTCTCGATTTGTATGCTAAAGCTAAACTTGTGCTAACTTCGCGTATTCACTGTGCTTTACCATGTCTAGCCTTGGGGACTCCTGTCTTTTTTTTACTTGATGGATTAGAGGGAAAAATCGGTAATCTTTCGAGATACAAGGGTCTTTTGGAACATTTGAACTTATTAACGCTAACATCAGAAAAGGAAATAAAAAAAACTTTTGGGCATAGCATGAATGTGTTTCATCCTCATGATATTGATTGGGATAATCCACCTAAAAACCCAGATTCTTTTAATGTGATTAGCAGTGAATTAAAAAAAAATTGCTATC
>JBATSQ010000204.1:0-7757 GCA_049293375.1 Candidatus Contendibacter sp. | reverse complement strand
GCTCGCTGCTGATGGGATGGCTGGCTAATTATCCCATCGCGCAAGCGCCGGGCATGGGTATCAACGCTGTCTTTACCTTTGGTTTGGTCAAGGGCATGGGTTTGCCGTGGGAAACCGCGCTGGGAGCTGTGTTCCTGTCTGGCCTGCTGTTTATGCTGGTGAGCTTGTTGCGAGTGCGGGAATGGTTCGTCAACGCCTTTCCAGCGAACCTCAAGCAGGCCATTACCGCCGGCGTCGGCTTGTTTCTGGCTCTACTCGCCTTACACGCTGCTGGTATCGTCACGGCTAATCCCGATACGCTGGTCGCGCTGGGCGACCTCAAAGCGTCTCCGGCGCTACTGGCAATAGGCGGTTTTCTACTCATCGTAGCGCTCGATCAGCGAGGGGTGCCTGGAGCCATCCTGATTGGCATTCTAGCGGTCACAGCGGTGTCGGTCGCGCTGGGATTAACAACGTTTACCGGGGTGTTCTCGGTCCCGCCTTCCCTGTTGCCGACCTTGTTCAAAGCCGACATTCGCGCCGCGCTGGATCCGGCAGTGCTGGGCGTGGTGTTGAGTTTCTTTTTGATGAGCCTGTTCGAGACTTCTGGGACCTTGATCGCGATTGCCCAGCGTGGCGGCTTTCTGGACGACCAGGGCCGTTTACCTCGCCTGCAACGGGCACTGCTCGCCGATAGTAGCGCCATCAGTATCGGCGCTTTGTTAGGCACCTCCAGCACCACCAGCTATCTGGAAAGCACTGCGGGCATCAGCGCCGGTGGTCGCACCGGCTTGACCGCCATGGTGGTCGCCTTATTGTTTCTGGCTAGCCTGACGCTTGCTCCGCTGGCGGCAATGGTGCCCGCTTACGCCACCGCGCCAGCGCTGTTGTACGTCGCCATGCTGATGCTGCGCGATCTGGCTGCGCTGGATTGGAACGATGTGACTGAATCCGCGCCGGCGGTGTGTTGCGTGACGGTGATGGCCTTCACCTTTTCCATCGCCGATGGCATCGCCTTCGGCGTGCTCTGCCACGTCGCGCTGAAACTGCTCAGCGGCCAGAAGAACCAAATTGGCCTACCGATGAGCGTGGTGGCGGGCTTGTTTCTGGCGCGCTATTTGTGGCTTTAGCGATCACGCTTTCAACGCCCGCCAGGATGGTACGGTGAGGCTTGGTTCAGCAAGCCGACAAACCAGCTCTCGCGCGGCAACAGTTTTTGGGAAATACCGCGATAGGTATCCCGATCCAGTACCAGTTGGGTGAAGGACTTAGGAGGCGGACAAAGCAAGAATAAGCCCATGACCATGAGATAAAGCGCGACCGTGCCAAGCGGTTGGCTCAGGCTGCCGAAGCTGAACGCGGTGCCGAACGAACTTTTCAACAGCTTCCGGCCAAACAGATCGACACTGTAGAACTCGTCCAGTAGTAAGTGGACAATAAAACCCACAGTGAGAAACGCGCCGCACAACCAAGCATGAACCGCCGAGGCGCTGAAAATGTGGAACGCGGTAGCCGTAGTCGCTAGTCCCAAGCCGATTCCCATCGGCACGGTGTGCACCAAGCCACGATGGACGGTGAAGCGATCGAGCAGGGTGAAAAAACCGTAGCGGATGAGTAGAAAACATCCGCTCCACAGGAGGACCAATTCGGCCAGCGAATAGCGAGCGCCGAAGGTAAATACCACCAGAAACCCCGCCATCACCGCCAGCGCCATGAAGGTAAGGCGGACGGGGACGGAGGTGGGCAAATCAATGTCCGGCAGCAAGCCGCCGATGGTGCCCAGCACAAAATAACCGATCACGGCCTGATGGGGCGCGGCCCCGGACATGACCAGCACGGTGGCGGCCACACCGCTGACCGCCGCCGCGCCCATCAAGTGGGTGTTGAAATTCGCCATATCACCCTTGCAGCAACAGGTTACGCAAGTCGATGATCGCGGCATTGGCCCGCGAGATGTATGAAGCCATGACCAGCGAATGGTTGGCCACCAAGGCAAAGCCGGTGCCATTGAGAATCATCGGACTCCAAATAAATGCCTGAGTGTTTTCCAATTCACGGATGATCTGCTTGAGCGAAACCAAGGCGTTTTTACCGGCCAGGACATCACCAAAATCGATTTCGATAGCTCTCAGGGTGTGCAGCAGCGCCCAGGTGTAGCCACGGGCCTCAAAGAACACATTGTCGATTTCCAGCCACGGCGTTTTGACCTGTGCCTGATCCGGGGTTGGCGTGGACTGACGTGCATTGGGATCACCGGCCAAATTGGTATTGAATCGCGTCTGACCCACACTGGACGCCAAGCGCTGCGCCAAGCTGCCCAGCCGCTTTTCAACGACTTGTAGATAGGTGCTCAAATTATCGGCGCGCGCAAAGAATTGACCGTCTTGCGCTTGTTCATCCGCCAGCCGATTCAGATAACGGCGGAGTGCCACAACCCCATCGCGGTATTCTGATTCGGTGGAGGGCAGGATCCAGGAATCCGAGTCATAGCTGAATTTCGGCTCTGCGACCTGTAAATCCTTATCCTCAATCGACTGGGTTTGAGAGCGGCTGAAATCATTGCGCAGCGAGCGGGCCAGATCGCGCAGCTCGGTCAGCACACCGAATTCCCATTCGGGCATGTTATCCAGATAGACGCCCGGTGGAGTGATGTCATTGCTGAGATAACCACCCGGCTTGTCCAGCAGGGTCTCGGCAATGTGGATCGTCGTTGCCGTCGTGACATAGCCCGGTACCAGTTTTTTCGGGTCGTTTTGGGCCATAGCTAAAGCCTGGGTACGCGGATCAAACTCGCTGGGGGTACGCGACCAGATGAAACCCAGAACCACCACCACGATACAGTAAGTCACCAAAAATAAACCCAGCGTCCACCATAATCCCTTTTCCTTCCAGGTACGCGGATGGTAATAAGTGGCCACTTTGGTGACTTTTTCGCCAATCTTAGGTTTGGCGGCTGATGCCGACCCACCGGTATCCACTAGGTTTTCTTCACTCATCATCTACTCCTCACGATTTTTACTAAAGGTCGAGATCAAAGCCGCTGAATGCGTCCCAGTTGGTCTTCCAGCTTGGTGATGGCGGTTTGGAGTTCCGCCAGGCGCGTCCGTTCCTTTTCGACCACTTCCGCAGGTGCGCGACCGATAAAATTGGCATTGCCAAGCTTAGCCGCAATCCGTTCCGCCTCCTCACGCAGTTTGCCGATTTCTTTGGTCAGGCGAGGAATTTCCGCCGCTTTGTCGATCAAGCCGGACATGGGAATCAGCACCTTCATGCCGCCAACCAGTGCGGTGGCTGCTTCTGGTGCTGGCTCGTTTGCGCTCAACCAGGTGATGGATTCCAACCGGCCCAGCGTTAGCAATGCGCGCCGTTGCCGTTCCAGCCGCGCTTGATCTTCAGCCGAACCGTGCTGCAACAAGATGGGCAATGGTTTACCAGGGGCGATGTTCATTTCGGCGCGGATCCGACGCACACCCAGCAGGAATTGCTGGAGCCACTCAATATCGGCCACTGCTGCGGCGTCGATGAGCGCCTTATCCGCTTCGGGATAGGGCTGGCGCATGATGGTGTCGCCGCTCACCCTGGCCAGCGGCGCGACCCGCTGCCAGATTTCTTCGGTGAGGAACGGCATGAGTGGATGCAGCAGCCGCAGCAGGGTTTCCAGCGTCCGCACCAAGGTCTGCCGCGTACCTCTTTGAGCCGCTGCCGAACTGGCAGGATCGGTCAACACCGGCTTGGCCAGTTCCAGATACCAGTCGCAGAATTCATTCCAGGTGAATTCGTAGATCGCCTGCGCCATCTGATCGAAACGATAGCCCTGCACCGCCGCATGGACTTCGCTGATGGTGTGTTGCAAGCGCGACAGAATCCAGCGGTCGGCCTGGCTCAGTGCAATATCACCGCCGTTAATACCGGTGTCCTGGCCCTCGGTGTTCATCAACACATAGCGGGCGGCATTCCACAGCTTGTTGCAGAAATTACGGTAGCCCTCAATGCGTCCCATATCGAACGCCACATCGCGCCCCGTCGTCGCCAACGCCGCGAAAGTGAAGCGCAACGCATCGGTGCCATGGGCGCGGATGCCATCCGGGAATTGCGTTCGCGTCGCTTTCTCTATCTTTGGGGCCATCTGCGGCTGCATCAGGCCGGTGGTGCGCTTGGCGACCAACGCATCCAAACCCACGCCGTCAATAATATCCAAAGGATCAAGCACATTACCCTTGGATTTCGCCATCTTCTGGCCGTCCTGATCCCGCACCAGACCGTGAATGTAGACCTCGCGGAACGGCACATCGCCCATAAATTTCAGGCCCATCATGATCATCCGGGCGACCCAGAAGAAAATAATGTCGAAGCCAGTGACCAGTACGCTGGTCGGATAGAAGGTCTTGAGCGCCTCGGTATTGTCCGGCCAGCCGAGGGTGGAAAAGGGCCACAGGGCGGAGGAAAACCAGGTATCCAGCACGTCCGGGTCTTGTTCCAGCGCCACCGTCGGGCCGAGATGGTGCTTTTCGCGGACTTCCGCTTCGCTACGCCCGACGTAGACCTTACCGCTCGGATCGTACCAGGCCGGAATCCGGTGGCCCCACCAGATTTGTCGGCTGATGCACCAATCCTCCAGCCGGTACATCCAATCGAAATAGGTTTTTTCCCAATTTTCCGGGATGAACTTGATCTTGCCGGTCTTGACGGCGGCGATGGATGGCCCGGCCAGTGGCCCGGTTTTTACATACCACTGATCGGTCAAAAAGGGTTCGATCACCGCCTGACTGCGGTCGCCGCGCGGCACCATCAGCCGGTGCGGCTTGATCTCCTCCATCAGCCCCAGTTCTTCCAGATCGGCCACCACCCGCTTGCGGGCCTCGAAGCGATCCAGGCCGCGATAGGCGGCGGGGCCGTTGTCGTTGATTTTGGCGTCGGCGGTGAAAATGTTGATGATCGGCAGTTGATGGCGCTGGCCGACCGCGTAGTCGTTGAAATCATGGCCGGGAGTGATTTTGACGCAGCCGGTGCCAAACGTCGGATCAACGTATTCATCGGCGATGATCGGAATTTGGCGATCGGTCAGCGGTAAAGCAACGTGCAAACCAATCAGCCGCTTATAGCGTTCGTCGTCGGGATGCACCGCCACGGCGGTATCGCCGAGCAGGGTTTCCGGGCGGGTGGTGGCCACGATCAAATCGCCGCCGCCTTCGGCCAGCGGATAGCGGATATGCCACATGAAACCGCTTTCCTCGGCGCTGGCCACTTCCAGATCGGACACGGCGGTATGCAGCACCGGATCCCAGTTCACCAGCCGCTGACCGCGATAGATCAAGCCTTCCTCGTACAGGCGGACGAACACCTCGCGCACCGCCGCCGACAAGCCCTCGTCCATGGTGAAGCGTTCCCGCGCCCAATCCACTGACGCGCCCATCCGCCGCAACTGACGGGTGATGGTGCCGCCCGATTCCACCTTCCAGGCCCACACCCGCTCGATGAACGCCTCGCGGCCCAGATCGTGGCGGGTCTTGTTCTCGCCGGCCAGTTGTCGCTCCACCACCATCTGGGTGGCGATGCCGGCGTGATCGGTGCCGGGCTGCCACAGCGTGTTGTAACCCTTCATCCGGTAATAGCGGGTCAGCGCATCCATGATGGTGTCTTGGAAGGCATGGCCCATGTGCAGGGTGCCGGTCACATTCGGTGGCGGGATCATGATGCAATACGGCGCACCCTGGCCGCTGGGCGCGAAATGGCCGCGCTCCTCCCAAAAAGCGTACCAGCGTTGTTCGATGGCGTGCGGTTCGTAAGTCTTGTCCATAGCGGTCGTTGAGATGGTGATAAAAACGAGGGCGCAAGCGCGATCCTGCGGAACTACGCTACTGAATCACTCCCTAAGCATTAAGACCCTGACTACAGCCAGCCTTAAGCACCACAATGAGGGAACGATCAGCTACTAGCGTGGCAGTATACCCTAGCTGCTTCGAGCCTGGCGCGCGTCCGGCGCGTCTGGTGAATGCTTCGAGCTGGCAAGCCCATTCTCCAGAGCCTCCTGGATTTCCTGCCCAATTTATTCAGCCCTCAGGGACGTGTCATGTTGATTAGAAAGCCCTCTTCTATCCGACCCTCTGAAATCACTCCGCCCGAATGGTACGCTCGCCGCCGGGAGTTTCTGAAATCCACTGCGCGGCTAGCCGCCGCCGCGCTGCTCGCACCTTTAGGGTCAGGCCGCATTGCCCATGCGGCGGAAGACCCCCTAAAGTTGACCCCCTATGAGGACATCACCTCTTACAATAATTTTGTCGAGCTGGGTTCCGGCAAAACCGCACCAGCGCACTACGGTGGCAAGCTGCTCGCCAAACCCTGGACAGTGATGGTGGAAGGACATTGCGAGAAGCCGGGTACCTATACGCTAGAAGACTTTATGACGCTCCACCCCTCTGAGGAACGCATCTATCGCTTGCGCTGTGTCGAAACCTGGTCAATGGTCGTGCCATGGCAGGGGATTCCACTGCATAAAATCCTGCCGCGCTTTAAGCCGACCGCAAGCGCCAAGTATGTCGAATTCACCACCCTGTTGGACCCCGAACGGATGCCAGGGCAGAAAAGCCGCGTGCTGGATTGGCCATATGTCGAAGGCTTACGGATGGATGAGGCGATGCACCCGCTGACGCTGCTGGCCAAGGGACTGTACGGAAAGAGCTTGCCCGATCAGAACGGCGCGCCGCTGCGGCTGGTGGTCCCCTGGAAGTACGGCTTCAAGAGCATTAAATCCATCGTGAAAATCCGTTTCGCCGAGCAACAGCCGCGCACCACCTGGAATTTGGAAGCGCCTGATGAGTACGGTTTTTACGCCAACGTTAACCCCAACGTCGATCATCCGCGCTGGAGTCAGAGAAAAGAGCGACGGATCGGCGATTTCTTCAAACGGAATACCCTGCTGTTCAATGGCTATGCCGATCAGGTGGCCAGCTTGTACACCGGTATGGATTTGAAGAAGTATTATTGAACAATGGCCGAGGCTAGCCGAGAGCCGGGGTCTTCAGCGCGCCGTGAAGTAAACATCGCCATACCATGCCCTCGCCTGTTGACCGCTGTTATCGCTATCCGTCATCAGGGCCACCGCATCGATCGCCTCGATGTCTTCGCCGAACAAGTGCTGAAAATCAGCCCGGATGTTGCGCTTTTCGTTGACCCACCGGCCCGCATCCTGCGTTCCCGAACGCAAGGCCATTACACGGGCCTTGCTGGTGAAGGCATTGGGCCAGGTTGCGCCCACGGCTTGATGGCTCGACCACACATAAATTAGCGAGCGGGTTTTCCAAAGAGCTGTTCCCCCCGACACCACGACATAAACCCGCGCTGGATAGTCGTCACCGCCTTTGCTGCGCTCATCAACGCCGTCTAGCACCTGATCCACCCGCCACGACCAGTTCAGCCACGGTGTGCGGCGCAGATCAACCCGTATCGCTCGGTATAATCCCGAAGCCGCGCCCTGACTGTCGGCAAACAAAGCTCGCTGTCCACCAGCATCGTTAATCGTATAGCGGGTTTCGCCTTGGAAGGATTTGGCTTGCCAATCCTTGAGGTCGCCCGCAGAGAACCGGCCAATCAGCAGTTTTTCATCGGCCGCCATCACGACGAGGGGCAGCAGACTGACCAGAGCGGCCGACCATAATTTGCATTTCATCATTTTTAGCCCATGGTTTTCCGATAAAAAAAGGCGCTACCCCAGGATCCAGCAATGTGGAGCAAGAAACACTGGGGACATTCGGTTAAAATCGGGCGCGATTCCGCATCTG
>JBATSQ010000203.1:0-3012 GCA_049293375.1 Candidatus Contendibacter sp. | reverse complement strand
CTTCGCGCCCGCGACAACGGGGCGGCGGATACGATCCGCTGCTTGCGCGGCGCGAAGCGCCGCACAACCACGCGGATCAAGCCGACTTCGGGCGGAAAAGCCTGCGGCTTTACCGCCTCTCGCGGTTTATCCGCCGCCCCGTTAGGCGTCATTGACGTGGTCCTCCGATAGACCAAACCAGAATGGACAACTTTCGATTCTTTGCACTTGGAGACGATTTTGATGTTGATGCCTTTCGAACCGGGTGTCCGCTTGTTCCGAGCTACTTCTGGCGGAAGGGAGAGCAGAAGCGGTACTCCTGCATCGGAAGTCCTTACCCCACCAGTGGCATTGAATTCGCGTTGGGCAATGACACGGAGCTTCCGATTGCAACTCAGCAAGGCATAGCCATCGCATTCATTCAACAGCATAGGGAAGTGCTTCGCGCGTTAGCTGATTTCCCCGGGGTTACGCATTGCACATTAGGTTTGGAATACGTCGCTACCTTTGAAGCTAACGTCGTCGGCTTCTGCTTAAGTGCATCAACCAAATTGATGAGGCTTTTGGCAGAGATAGGATTCGATCTGACGCACTATGTTACGCTGGAGCGCAGTGACCCAGAGAATGATGCCTAACTATGCGTTCAAGCCGACCGCCGGGGAAGCGTTTCGTTCAAACCGTCCGCTGCGGGCCGGCGGCGGCTTAACGCCCCGTTGTCGCGGACGCTTCGCGCCGCGCAAGCAGCGGACCGTATCCGCCGCCCCGTTAGAGCGCTCGAAACACACCGCGCTTGACTCAGCTATTTATTGTAGCTACAGTAAAGAGTGCGCATCGAGTTCGACCCCACCAAAGACAAGCTCAACCAGAGTCGCCATGGCTTGTCCCTCGCGCTGGCAAAGAAGCTTACCTGGGACGAAGCCCTTGTTTGGGTCGACGGCAGATTCGAGTACGACGAGATTCGCATGTCGGGCCTCGTACCAGGAGGCAATCGCCTGTACTTCGTGGCTTTCGTAGACCGCGGCGACAAGCGCCGCATCATCAGTCTTCGCTACGCGGAGCGCCGAGAGGTCAAACACTATGTCGAGAACTACCCCTAAGCGTACGCTCCTCATGCCCTCGTCTGAGGAGAACGCCAAGATCACGGCTGCGGCCAAGGCTGACCCTGACGCACGGCCCCTCACCAAGAAGCAGCTCCAAGCGATGGTGCCGCTCAAGGCCATCAGGGGCAGGCCGCCGCTGGAGAATAAGAAGACGCTGGTCTCCGTTCGGTACAGCCCTGAGGTCCTCGAGTACTTCCGCAGCACTGGCGAGGGTTGGCAGTCACGTATGGACGGTGTTCTCCGTGAGTACGTTTCCAAACACGCCTCTCGTCGAGCGCGAAAAGCGCCCTAACCCGCCGCTCAGCTCAAACGTTGTCGCGGACGCGTCGCGCCCGCGACCACGGGGCGGCGGATACGATCCGCGGCTTGCGCGGCGCGCAGCGCCGCACAACCACGCGGATCAAGCCGACTTCGGGCGGAAAAGCCTGCGGCTTTTGCTGTCTCGCGTGGGCGGTGAGCCAGCCTTTACACCATTACCCCGAAAGATCACGCTACCCTGCCCACGCCGTCAAGCGTTACGGCGCGATCCAGTAGTGGCGTTGGGTGCGTCGATAGGACTCCGGTGCCAGCATCCGGCCCGGTTCCACGCGGAAGGTAATCGCGCCTTCCTCGGCGGTGTTCAGCAATAGCGCGCCGGTGCTTTGATAGCGCGCGACCGTATCGGGGCGCGGATAGCCGAAGCGATTGCCATAGCTCGTGGAAAACAGCACATAACGTGGTCGCGTGGCGCGCAGAAACGCGGCGGTGGATAGACTGCGGTGGCCGTGATGCGGCGCAACCAGAATATCCGCCGCCAATTCCGGCTCGCGTGTGAGCAGGGAGGTTTCTGCGGCGACTTCGATGTCTCCCGGCAGCAAGGCCCGCCCTGCCGCGCTTTCCACAGAGAGCACACAAGAGGCATTGTCGTCCCGGAAACCCTCAGCCGGAGGATGGAGGATACGAAAGCGCACGCCGTCCCATTCCCACGCTTGTCCCGCCCGACAGGCTTCCGCTCCAGCAATCGGCGTCTGCTCTGGCGCGGCGGTCAGGATACGCGCCACCGGCAGCGCCTCCCGTAAGGAACGCACTCCACCGCTATGCTGGCGGTCAGCGTGGCTGACGATCAAGGTATCAACGTGGGTTGCGCCTTGTTGGCGTAAAAACGGGGTGAGCACCGCGCGCCCGGCATCCAGAGTCAGGCCCAGTTTGGGGCCGGTGTCATAGACCAGCACATGGCGGTGGGTGCGGACCACCGCCGCCAGCCCCTGGCCGACATCCAACAAGGTAAACCAAAATCCGCCGGGCGGGGGCGCGACAGTGGGGGGCCACAGCAGGGGCGCGCACAAGGGCAAACCCAGCCAGCGCCTCGGCAGGCCGCGCGGCGCTAAAAGCAACGCCAGCCCCGGCAAGGCAAACACCAGAGTCCATAAAGGCGGCGCGGGCCGGTACAGAACTATGCCGGGTAGCTGATGCAGCCAGACCAGAATACGCCACAACCCCTCCATGGTCAGCGCCGCCACGCTCAGCGGCAAGGCTTGCGCGGCGTCGCCGAGCGGTTCCAGCACGGCCGCCAGCAGGCTCAGTGGCAATACCGTGCAGCCGACCCAGGGTATGGCAATGAGATTGGCCAGCGGCGACAGCCACGGGATTTGCTGAAAGAACACCAGCGTCAGCGGCAGCAGCGCTAGCGTAAGATAGAGCTGTAAGCCTACGGCTTGGCCGAATAGGGACTGCGCACGCCAGCGCCCGCTGACGCTGTAAAGAATCGCCGCCACCGCCCCAAAGGAAAGCCAAAAGCCGACGCTGAGCGGCGCGGCAGGGTCGCAGAGCAGGACCGCCACCAAAGCCAGCGCCAGCGCGCGACTGGGGAGCGCGGGCCGTTGCAGGATGAGCGCTGTTAACGCCACCGCCGCCATCAGCCAGGAACGCTGGGCCGGTATTGCCAACCCGGAGA
>JBATSQ010000202.1:0-10253 GCA_049293375.1 Candidatus Contendibacter sp. | reverse complement strand
GCTGTCCGCTGCGGTCACCGCCGTTTCCGGCATCACCTTGGCATCGCCCGATAACAAGGTCAGGATCACCGCGCCTTCCGACACCTTGTCGCCGACCTTGACCTTGATCTCCTGCACCACGCCGTTGAGCGGCGAGGGTACGTCCATCGTCGCCTTGTCCGATTCCAGGGTCAGCAAGGCTTGTTCGGCCTTCACCGTATCGCCGGGCTTGACCAGCACGTCGATGACCGGCACGTCTTTAAAGTCGCCAATGTCGGGCACCCGCACTTCCGCTACGCCGCCGCGCGAGTTGGTGGCGGCCGGGGGCGGCGGGGCCGGGGCCTGGGTTTGCGGGGCGGTGGCGGTGCCGTCGGCGCTTTCCAGCAACAGCACCAGCGCACCTTCGGAGACCTTGTCGCCGATGTGAATCTTGATCTCCTGCACCGTACCGGCGGCGGGCGAAGGCACGTCCATCGTCGCCTTGTCCGATTCCAGCGTGACCAGCGGTTGTTCGGCGGTTACTGTATCGCCGGGCTTGACCAGCACGTCGATGACCGGCACGTCTTTGAAGTCGCCGATGTCCGGGACTTTGACTTGAATGATTTGGCTCATGATAATTCCTCGCAGGCGTTGGGGTCGCTTCGTTCACACCGTCCAGGGATCGGGCCGCTCGGTGTCGAGACCATATTGCTTGATCGCTGCCTCGACGTGTTCGGCCTTGATCTGACCCTCTTCGGCCAGCGCCTTGAGCGCGGCGACCGCGACGTAATACCGGTTCACCTCGAAGAACCGCCGCAGGTTGACCCGATAATCGCTGCGGCCGAAACCGTCCGTGCCCAGCGCGATGTAACGGCGAGGGATGTAAGCCCGCACCTGATCGGCGTAGGCGCGCATGTAATCGGTCGAAGCCACCACCGGCCCGTCGTGCCCTTCCAGACAGCTTTCGATGTAGCTCTTGCGCCGGGGCTGGGTCGGGTGCAGCAGGCTCCAGCGTTCGGCGCTCAAACCGTCGCGGCGCAGCTCGTTGAAGCTGGTGGCGCTCCAAATATCCGCCGTCACGCCGAAGTCATTTTTCAGCAGTTCCGCGCCCGCGATCACCTCGCGCAGGATGGTGCCGGAACCGAGCAGTTGCACGCGCGGCCCCTTGGCTTCGCCGCCGTCGGTGAGCAGATACATGCCCTTGATGATGCCGTCCTCGGCCCCTTCCGGCAGCGCCGGATGCGGGTAGTTCTCATTCATCAGGGTCACGTAGTAATACACGTCTTCCTGTTCTTGCATCATCCGCCGCAGGCCGTCGCGGATAATCACCACCACCTCGTAAGCGAAAGTCGGGTCGTAAGTCACGCAGTTGGGGATGGTCGAGGCCAGGATGTGGCTGTGGCCGTCCTCGTGCTGCAAGCCTTCGCCGTTCAGAGTGGTGCGCCCGGCGGTGCCGCCCAGCAGGAAGCCGCGCGCCCGCAGATCGCCCGCCGCCCAGGCCAGATCGCCGAAGCGCTGGAAGCCGAACATTGAGTAGTAGATGTAAAACGGGATCATCGGCAGGTTGTTGCTGCTGTAGGAGGTCGCCGCCGCGATCCACGACGACATCGCGCCCGCCTCGTTGATGCCTTCCTGCAACACCTGACCGGATTTATCCTCGCGGTAATACATTAACTGGTCGGCGTCCTGCGGCTTGTAAAGCTGGCCGACGGCGGAGTAAATACCGAGTTGGCGGAACAAGCCTTCCATGCCGAAGGTGCGCGATTCGTCGGGCACGATAGGTACGATGAACTTGCCGATAGTTTTATCGCGCAGCAGGGTGCCGAGCATCTGGACAAAGGCCATCGTGGTGGAAATCTGGCGTTCGCCGGAGGCTTGCAGCAGCCGGTCGAAAGTTGTTATCGGCGGGATTTCCAGCGCGGTCGATTTGGGGCGGCGGCTCGGCAGATAGCCGCCCAGCGCTTGGCGGCGTTCGTGCAGGTATTTCTTCTCCGGGCTGTCGTCGGCCAGGGTCAGGAACGGGATCTTGCCCAGGTCGTCGTCGCTGACCGGAATCTGGAAGCGGTCGCGGAATTGGCGCAGCGCGTCGCTGGTCATCTTCTTGGCCTGGTGGGCGATCATCTGGCCTTCGCCGGATTCGCCCATGCCGTAACCCTTGACGGTCTTGGCCAGAATCAGGGTCGGCTGGCCTTTGTGCTTGGCGGCGGCCGCATAGGCGGCGTAGACCTTGGTGGAGTCGTGGCCGCCCCGGCGCAGCGCCCAGATGTCGGCGTCGGTCATGTCGGCGACCAGTTCCCGCAGTTCCGGG
Source organism: Candidatus Contendibacter sp. (assembly GCA_049293375.1). Taxonomy (GTDB): domain Bacteria; phylum Pseudomonadota; class Gammaproteobacteria; order Competibacterales; family Competibacteraceae; genus Contendibacter. The sequence goes on along the minus strand of JBATSQ010000202.1, from coordinate 7,987 downwards.
TATTTGCCGAAAAAGTGCTCGCGGATGTAAGCGCCGTTCTTGGAACGGAAATCCTGATACTCGCCGTCCACGCATTCTTCCATGCGTTTGATCAGCAGGCCGGTCTTGTCCTTTTCCAGCAGCCGATCCCAACCCCGGCCCCACACCACTTTGATGACGTTCCAACCCGCGCCCCGGAACACCGATTCCAGTTCCTGGATGATCTTACCGTTGCCGCGCACCGGGCCATCCAGCCGTTGCAGGTTGCAGTTGATGACGAACACCAGGTTGTCGAGATGCTCGCGCCCGGCCAGCGAGATCGCGCCCAGCGATTCCGGTTCGTCGGTTTCGCCGTCGCCGAGGAAGGCCCAGACCTTGCGGTTTTCGGTATTGGCCAGGCCGCGCCCGTGCAGGTATTTCAGGAAGCGGGCCTGATAAATCGCCATCAGCGGCCCCAGACCCATCGACACGGTGGGGAACTGCCAGAATTCGGGCATCAGCCAGGGATGGGGGTAAGACGACAGGCCCTTGCCCTCGGTCTCCTGGCGAAATTTGAGCATCTGGCCTTCGGTCAGGCGGCCTTCGAGAAAGGCGCGGGCGTAAAAACCCGGTGCGGAATGGCCCTGGAAATAGATCAGATCGCCGCCGTGGTGCTCGGACGCCGCGTGCCAGAAGTGCTCGAAGCCGATGTCGTAGAGCAGCGCCGAGGATTGGAAGCTGGCGATGTGGCCGCCCAATTCCGAGGATTCCTTGTTGGCGCGCAAAATCAAGGCCATCGCGTTCCAGCGGATGGCGGAACGGATTTTGTGTTCGATGTCCCGGACGCCGGGCGTGCGCTCTTCCTGATCGACCGGAATGGTGTTGCGGTAAGCGGTGGTCAGTGACGCCGGGATGTAGAGGCCTTCGCGGCGGGCGGCCTGCACCAGTTGGTCGACCAGAAAGTTGGCGCGTTCCGCGCCCTGGTGTTGCTCCACGGCTTTCAGAGCGTCGAGCCATTCCTGAGTTTCCAGGGGATCGAGATCGCGATTGGGTTCCACTATTGCTCTCCTCGGTTGGGGATGCTCACAGGCCATAGCACCGCTGCGGGGAATCACGTCGCCGTGCTCCGTACAATGATAGGTGATGCTGGATAGACCTACGCTGGTAGTAAAGCGATGCGAGGTCAGTTTCTAAATTGGGGTCCAACTGGGTGCCAGGATAACGCCGAGCGGGCGTGATCCTGGCGTTTGGCTTATCCCAGCGCTCCCAGAGCAACCGTGTTGAAACCGCCATCGACATAGACGATCTCGCCGGTAATTCCGGACGCTAGATCGGAACACAAAAAGGCGGCAGTGTTCCCGACTTCCTCAATCGTGACACACTTGCGCAATGGGGCGAGGTCCTCAAAGGTAGCGAGCATCTTGCGGAAGTTCTTGATGCCGGAGGCCGCCAGGGTGCGGATCGGCCCGGCGGAAATGGCATTGACCCGAATCCCTTCCGGTCCCAGCGTCTGGGCCAGGTAGCGCACATTGGCGTCCAAGCTGGCCTTGGCCAGACCCATCAGATTGTAGTTAGGCACCACCCGCACGCCGCCCAAATAGGTCATCGTGATTAACGCCCCGGCTCGGCCTTGCATCAACGGTCGGGCGGCCTTGGCCAGCGCCGCAAAACTATAGGAACTGATGTCGTGGGCGATGCGGAAATTTTCGCGGCTGATACCTTCTAAATAATCACCCTCTAGCGCCTCGCGCGGGGCGTAGGCGATGGAGTGCACCAGGATATCGAATCCATCCCAATGGCTTTTGAGCTGCTCAAACAGTGTGTCGATAGCGGCGTCGCTTTCCACATCGCAAGGCAGCGCGATGGCCCCACCCAGATCGGCCGCAACCTTTTCGACGCGGGGTTGCAGCTTGTCGTTCTGATAGGTGAGCGCTAGTTCAGCGCCTTCGCGGTGCATGGCCTGGGCGATGCCCCAGGCGATGGAACGGTTGCTGGCGACGCCAAGAATGAGGGCGCGTTTGCCGGCGAGAAAGCCCATAATGAACTCCTGTGGGTTTTAGGGATCGTTTAGACGGATGACTGAATTCGCAAACTGTAAAGGAAAGGGCATGAGGGGCGCAAAGAACCATTTTCGTATGGGGTTGGCGGCGGCGGTGTTGGGGGTATGCTGCGCGCTGTCAAGCGCGTTGGCCGCACCAGTGCATGGCATCGCCTTGCATGGCCAGCCTAAATACGGCCCGGATTTTAAACACTTCGATTACGTCAATCCCGATGCGCCCCAGGGTGGCGAAGCGCGCTTTGCTGCCATCGGTAGTTTCGACACCTTTAACCCCTTCAACATCAAGGGTCAGGCCGCCGTCGGCATCGGTCAGTTATTTGAGACCTTGCTGATAGGCAGCGCTGATGAGCCATTTAGCGAGTATGGCCTGATCGCCGAGAGCGTGGAGATCGCCGAAGATCGAAGTTCGGTTATTTTTACGCTGCGCCCCCAGGCCAGATTTCACGACGGCGCGCCGATCACCGCTGATGACGTGCTGTTTTCGTTGGACGTGTTAAAGGCCAAGGGTAGTCCAGTCTATCGGTTTTACTATGCTGGCGTCGCCAAAGCCGAAAAGCTGGACGAGCGGCGGGTGAAATTCAGTTTTGGCGGCGGTGTCAATCGTGAATTACCGCTCATCGTAGGCCAGATGCCGGTATTGTCGAAAAAGTACTGGCAAAATCGGGATTTTACCGCGACAACCTTGGAGGTACCGGTCGGCAGTGGCCCTTATAAGGTCGAACGCTTTGAACCGGGTCGCTTCATCGCCTATCAGCGGGATGAGAATTACTGGGGCAAGGATTTACCGGTCCAGCGCGGCTTAAACAACATCGACCGGCTGCGCTATGACTATTACCGCGATGTCACGGTGGCCTTAGAGGCGATTAAGGCCGGCTCCTACGATGTGCGAGTGGAAAATGTCGCCAAGCACTGGGCAACGGGTTATGACTCCCCCGCCCTCACCAAAGGGCTGCTGAAGAAGGAAATTTTCAAACATCAGCGGTCGGCCGGGATGCAGGGCTTCGTTTACAATCTCCGCCGCCCGCTGTTTCAAGAGCCCAAGGTCCGCCAAGCACTGGCCTATGCCTTCGACTTTGAATGGAGCAACCGCAACCTTTTTCACGGCCAATACACCCGCACCCGCAGCTTTTTCGACAATTCCGAACTGGCGGCGCGCGGCCTGCCGTCGGCGGAGGAGTTGGCGGTGTTGGAGCCGTTGCGCAAGGAATTGCCGCCGGAAGTCTTCACTGCGGCTTACGAACCGCCGACCGCCAAGGATGACGCCGAATTGCGCGCCAACTTTCAAAAAGCCCTGCAGCTGCTTCAGGAAGCCAGTTGGGTGTTCCGGGACCGCAAGCTGGTCAACGCCAAGACCGGCGAACCGTTCCGCTTCGAGTTGCTGATCGCCGAGCCGACCTGGGAACGCATCGGCTTGACCTTCGCCCGCAACCTGGAGCGCTTGGGGATCGAAATGACCGTCCGCTCGGTGGATTCAGCGCAATATGAAAATCGGGAGCGCAATTTTGATTTCGACATGATCGTCAATGTTTGGGGTCAATCGCTGTCTCCTGGCAACGAGCAGAAGGAGTTTTGGAGCAGCTCCGCCGCCGACCAGCCCGGCAGCCGGAATCTAGCGGGGTTGAAAAATCCAGCGGTGGATCGCTTAGTAGATGCAGTGATCGCCGCGCCGGATCGCGCCAGTCTGGTGGCCCGGGTGCGGGCGCTGGATCGGGCATTGCAATGGAATTATCTGGTCATTCCACAATGGCATCTGCCTTATGACCGCATCGCACTTTGGGATAAATTCGGCTACCTGACGGTCACGCCGATGCAAGGGGTGCAATTGAACGCTTGGTGGATCGATCCTGCCAAAGCGGCGGCGCTGGGCCAGCATGGTGTAGAGGCGGGAAAAGCCCAGTAATGCCGCTTCTTGCGCGGTAGGTCCCGCGCCTTCAGCCTTTTTTGCTTACTGCAAGATCCTTGGCATACGCCAGGTGCGTGTTTTGGTTGATATAGGTATTCAACCCTTTGCCTAATCGGGCCAGTTGTTTCATGTTCTCAACATGGGCCGCGCCGGCGCTGTTATGGGTATACAAATACGAGCCGCCGGTCGTGAATTCCACGATAATCGCGTCTTTATTGCTTTCATAAGCTTTAACGCCGGAATGGCCACTCAGGTTCTTGTAAAGTTGCATGATTGTGATAATCCAATCGCCTGGAAGGTAAACGAGCAGGACATTGCGAAGTAGCTAATGCGTTGATCCCTTAATTCCGACAGTAGCGCTGGCACCGACCACGTTGCCAGGTGACCTGTGCCTCTAGGCATCGTAGATGCTTTGCAACTAACGTTGTACCCAGCCTCCGCACACCGGAAAGATTTGACCCACAAAGCAGCTCGCGGCCGTGCTGCAAAGATAGGCAGCGAATTCGGCGTCTTCCCTCGCCCCAACCAGACGCCCCAGCGGCACTTCCCGTTGTAAGCGCTCTTGAAAGCGTGGATTGGCCTGTACCTCGGCGGGAAAATACGTGGGGTTATCGACAAAGTTTTGGGCGATGGCGTTCACTTGGATGTTATGCGGCGCAACCTCTACCCCAACCGCTTGCACATAGGCCAATTGCGCGCCGCGCGCCGCGCTGTAGGTCGAAGCGCGCTTTATGCCGCGCAGCGCGGACGCGCTGCCCATCACCAGAATTTTCCCGGCGCGACGCTGGATCATATCCGGCAAAGCGGCTTGGAACAGGCGCGGCAAGGGATCGACCAGCGCCGCGAAGGTGCTCCGCCATTCCTCCTCGGAGGCTTCTACCACTGGAGTTGACGGCGCGGGGATCGCCAGATTCGCCACCAGAATGTCGAGAGGTTGCGCGGCGGCAATGATGGCAGCGGGGGCAGCGGGATCGCGCAAAGCATCCGTGTCCGCGATAACGGTCGCGCCCTGCTGCCGGAAGACTTCGCACAGTACGGGACCCATAAAGACATCAGCATGGGTGATAAGGGCGCGCTTGCCTTGCAGGTTCTGTGAGGACATGGATCGGTCTCCTAAGTTAAGGGCATGCGTTTAAGCGCCTGATCGATGCGCGCTCAGCCGCCAGCGCAGCAGACGTTACCACCTCATGAACGGCGGCGGACGGAAAGGGTGTTTTGCAAACCAAGCGCCTGCACCCTTCAAGAGAAATAGATGGAAGCCGTTGTTAGGAATGGCCTGCTTGACCTGCTTGATCCACGATCGAGGAAGACCGCAGCGGAAAACGCCCAGCGAAAAATCAACCAAGTCGCCTTGCCGAAATAGCTCTACCAGTGGATAGCGGCCCTCTGGATAACGACGCACTTTATGGTGCAGCTCAATCATCAGGCTGATTTCTTCAGACCACGCTTGCAATCCCGTAGCGGCTAAGTAGCGCTGCGCCTCACTAATGGAAGGAGGAATGTAGTCCACCGTGTGCGCCGACCAAAGGCCGATGTCGTGAAAGCACGCAGCGATAGCCAATTTTTTCTGTTCTTCTGCACTGCAGGGACGCAACGCCAAGCAAAAATTGAACATGCGGTACACATGCCCTTTGTAGCCGAGGTAGTCGGCTCCGATCCGCTCTTGCCAGACTTCCAAAATTTCTTCGATCAGCGCGTGCTGGCGTGCAATGTTCATTATTCAACGCTCAAGATGGGAGCAGAGTTTTGAGCCTACAGAAGTCCTTTCAAGCGCAGTAGGCCGAAGCTGGCGACCGTGACCGCATCCGTGATATGCCCGGTGCAGAGCATGGCTTCTGCGGTGTCAATCGAAAATTTGGCTATCAGCCCGTATTCCTCCGGCTCCAATGGGCCTTAACTTGCCGTTCCACATCCAACGTCATGCTGGTCGCGAACCCCATAAAAACAGCGCCGACCTCCAGATATTTCAAACATGCGGGGAACAGCGCTCCATATTGCACTATGCTCTAGCAACGATCGGCCTCATCGCCTTTATTTGCTTGTTTATCGCTAGCCGTGCTATTTTTAACCAATTGAATTAACTGTTAATTTATCAAGGAAACTTTGGAGCGTATCTTGCTCAATTAGAAAAACGTCCTAGGGGTAAGCAACGCTCCAACGGTGTGTGATTATAGCCCAGGCTAGTTGGCCGATGTAGCGCGAAGGCCACGCCGCGAAAATGCACATGTTGTTACCCTGCATTACGCGGCATCTTGTAAGCAGCGATTTTTCCTGGATACCGCGGAGCTTGAGAACAACCATGAATGCTTTAATCGATTTCCTGAATACGATCTTTTGGGGCTATGTGCTGATTTACGGCCTGTTAGCCGTCGGAATTTTTTTTACGGTTTATCTTGGCTTTATCCAATTCCGGCATTTTGGCAAGTATTTCAGTTCAGTGTTGAACGCACGCAGCGATGACAAAGCGGGTATTTCGCCTTACCAGGCCTTATGCACCAGTTTAGCGTCACGCGTAGGCACCGGTAATCTGGCGGGGGTGGCCATTGCGATTTATTTGGGCGGGCCTGGCGCGATCTTCTGGATGTGGATGGTTGCTTTGGTTGGCATGGCCACCGGCTATGCGGAAAGCTTGCTGGCGCAGCTGTACAAGGTCCGCGATGCCAATGGTCAATATCGAGGTGGCCCGGCCTATTACATTTCCTTGGGACTGGGCCAGCATTGGCTCGGCGTGATCTTCGCTCTGTGCTTACTGCTATCCTTTGGCCTGGTGTTCAATGCCGTACAAGCCAATTCCATCTCAGAAGCCATGCACGGCGCTTTTGGCTTGCCTTCTTGGGTGTCTGGCATCGGATTGGTGATAGTGACCGCAGTCATCATTTTTGGCGGCCTACGGTCTATCGCTCGCTTTGCCGAAATCGTGGTGCCGTTCATGGCGGCGGTTTATCTCCTGGTCGCCATCTACGTGCTCGTCACCCACATTACCCAAGTCCCCGATATGCTATTGCTGATTGTGCGTAGCGCGCTTGGCTTGGAGCAAGCAGTGGGCGGCGCGGTCGGCTACACCGTTGCTCAAGCGATGCTCAACGGCATTAAGCGCGGGTTATTTTCCAATGAAGCGGGCATGGGCAGCGCGCCCAATATCGCCGCGACGGCAACCCCGCAGCCGCATCACCCCGCCTCGCAGGGCTTTGTCCAAGGTCTGGGGCCTTTCATCGACACTATTCTGATCTGCACCGCCACCGCCGTGATGATTTTGTTGTCCGGCGTGTTTGAGCCTGGCTCTGGAGTCACTGGCGTCAAGCTCACGCAGGTAGTCATGGAATCCTACATGGGGCCGGCGGGTAGTATTTTCATCGCCACGGCTATTTTCTTCTTCGCTTTCACCTCCATCATCGGCAATTATTCCTATGCGGAAAATTGCATCTTTTTTCTGAAGCTGGATCGGTCGGGCGGGTTAATCGCGCTGCGTTTGGCCTGTTTGGGCATGGTGATGTGGGGAGCGATCAGCAAGCTGGATATCGTTTGGAATTTAGCGGATGCGTCCATGGGGTTAATGGCCACGGTCAATTTGATCGGCATCGTGGCCTTGTCCGGTGTGGTGAAAAGATTGACTATTGATTATTTGAAACAGGTCAGAGAAGGTAAACAGCCAGTTTTCGATCCGAATGAACATCCTGAACTCGTGCGCGGCCTCGACCGTGAGATATGGTTATCAAAGGTGCTTCCCACAACGACCTAGGCAGAAGAACCTGGGTCGATCGGCCCCAAGCAGCAGTGGCTGGGGTCGATCCCTAAGTTCTTAAAGCGCCCGCTAGCCAAGAGGGCACGACAAAGCACTCCCGCCAAACTCAATGGCGCTAGCTAGATCAAGGAGATGAAGCCACTACATTCACACTCGTAGCGACCGAGAGATGGGGCGTGACTTAGTGAACTCGCGACGGCGCTTTCTGTAATACCTAATGGAGCGACGGATCGTATCCGCCGCCCCGTTGTCGCGGGCGCGATGCGTCCGCGACAACGCAAAAATAAGCCGCGAGCATAGCGAGCCGGCTTGATTGATTTGTTGT
>JBATSQ010000201.1:0-2392 GCA_049293375.1 Candidatus Contendibacter sp. | reverse complement strand
TCGCTGATCAGCAGCGCCGCACGCGCGCCACGCGCGCCCAGTTGTCGAATCAGCGCCGGCGCTTCCACCAGCGGCCGGGCTATGATCGCCAGTGCTGGGGGCAGCGGCAGGCTGGCGATGGTCGGGTAGGCCAATGCGCCCGCCAGCGCCCACCGTTGCGGGTCTACCGGCATGATCGGCCCTTTGAAGCCGCCGCTCATCAGATTGCGGGCAATGCTTTCCTCGCGGTCGCCGCCGTTGCCAATCAGGGCAATGGTATCGGGTTGAAACAGCGCGTCGAGATTGCGAATGGTCATGGCAAAGGAAAAACCCAAGAGCTTTGGCTGCTAGCTGCGACCGGCAACACCGGCTTCATGCGGGAGTCAAGAGAGGGTTCCGGGGCTGGCGGCCCCAGGCGGCGTTGATAAATGGCGAGATATTCCAACACTCGCTGCACATAGGCGCGGGTTTCACGGTACGGGATCGTCTCTGTCCACACATCGGCGGGGACTGTGCTGGCGGTTGGCAGCCATTGCCCCACCTTATTGGGGCCGGCGTTATAAGCAGCGGTCGCTAGCACGGGATTATCCTGCAAGCGTTCGAGCAAGCGACGTAGATAGTGTGCGCCGTAACGGATGCTGGTTTCAGGTTGCAGCAGCGGTGGGTTGGCAGACAGCGGTTCACGTAATTCCTGCGCGATTTGGCGACCGGTGGCGGGCATGATCTGCATCAAGCCCAGCGCCCCAACCGGAGAGCGGGCGTTGGCTCTAAAAGCGCTTTCCTGGCGGATGACCGCGTAAATCCACGCAGGCTCGACTGCGCTGGCGGTCGCTTGACTCAGCACTGCATCGCGGTAAGCCAAGGGAAAACGCGCGTCCAGCGCATCCCAGTGTTCGGCCCGCGCCAGGGTAGCAATGGCTTGCGCATACCATTCCCAGCGCTGGGCCAACAGCGCGGCTTGCAGAAGCTTGGACCGATCAAGAGCGCGGAGGGCATGTTGCCATTCGCTGCTGGCGTCCGTCTCCCGACCGAGGATATAGAGTTCGCGCGCGCGCTGAAGACCGGGCGATTGCGTAAGCAATGCCTCCAATGCCGGGTTTGCGGCGCTCAGCGGTGTATCGGTGATGGTGTAAGACGCGCCGAGCCGGTCGGCAGCCAAAAAGCCGTGATAATCCCGTTGCCCGGCGATGGCGCGATAAACGGGTTTGGCGGCTTCCGGGTGGCCCAACAGCTCCAGTACTCGCCCGCGCCAATATTGCCAGCGCGGGCTAGCGCGCTCCGGCGCGGGTAAGCGGTCGAGCCACTGCTGGGCAGCCTTCCAGTCACCCTGGCGTAAGCAAATACGCACCCGCCACTCGGCCACGTCGCGGTCGATCACCGCCTCCGGCAAAGCGGCCAGGCGCGCTAGGGCGCTGGAGTGATACTCGCTGGCGAGCCACAACGCCAACTGGCGTTCCCGTGGTGCTAATGAGGACGCCAGTGTCGGCGCGCGCACTTTGAGCATATCCAGAGCCGCCGCTGCGTCCGGGGCGTTGCGTTTGCTCCAACGGTAGAGGCCATCGCTCAGAAGGGCGGCGGTACGTGGGTCATTAAAATCGAGCGCCATCGTATCCAATACCAGCCGAGGATTAGCGGCGATGCGCAGCCAAAGGTCGGCGCGGGCTTGGTCGCTAGCTGGCATAGCGGCGCGCAGCGCGCGCGCCAACCGTTGATTGTCGCGCTCCATTGCCAGTGCAAAGCGCTGCCAGCGCAGATCAGGCGATGGTTGGCCCTGCGCGTTCCACGCGGCGATCACTGGATCACAGGCTGTGGGTAACGCCATGCCCCGGGTCCACCAGGTGGCGAAGTCGCGCAGCGCCGCCTCGTCCTGGTGGGCGGCGAGCAAGGCTTGGCGTCGCCAGCAGTCCAGTTCGGCGTTATGGGTGGGTTGAAAGTCGCGCAAATAGTCGGGCCAGCGTTGGGTGGCCGCCAACTGGCGCAACCAGGCATCACGCAAGCGCGAGGCTAACGGCGATTCAGCGTAGCGGTCCAAAAAAGCGCGGATCTCAGCGGTGGGGAATTCTGGCAGGCGACGGCTCAGCGCCTGGTAGCGGAGGTAGGGGTAAAGCGGATAGCCCTGTAACCGGGTCAGATCCACGGTGCTTTCGATGCGCAAGACCTGTTCGGCGAGCAGAAACGCCGCCCGCTGAACGGTCAGGGATTCCGTGGCGTTGGCATCACCGCCGCCGCTAGCCAGGAGCGCCAGAGCCAGCACGGCCTTCCACCGTCGGCCCTGCGGAGGCGGCCCACCGGAACCGGCGCTGAGAGTGCGTGCATCCACATCGCGCGCGTTATCCTGAGAACGGCGCGGGTTCATGCCTCGGTTACTTGTCGTTTCCCGCGAAGAGTGCGGCGTTGTTGTCCGAAGCGGTCG
>JBATSQ010000200.1:0-4730 GCA_049293375.1 Candidatus Contendibacter sp. | reverse complement strand
CTCAGTGGGCGCGTGACCAGCGATAAAATGGACAAGACCATTACCGTGGCGGTCGAACGGCTGGTCAAGCATCCCGTTTACGGCAAATATGTGCGCCGGACCACCAAGCTGCATGCCCATGATGAGCGCAACGAGTGCCGCGCGGGCGATCTGGTCACCATCAAGCAGTGTCGGCCGTTTTCCAAAACCAAGGCCTGGACTCTGGTTGCGGTGGTCGAGCACGCCCCATGAGCGCTTGTCTGGTGGTCGGACTCCCGCCTGGAGCGCCGTCCGCTTCCACTCTCCGCGAACGGAATGGTAAACCATGATTCAAATGCAAACGATGTTGGATGTCGCTGACAACAGCGGTGCCCGCCGATTGATGTGTATCAAGGTGTTGGGCGGCTCGCACCGGCGGTACGCCCACATTGGCGATATTATCAAGGTCAGCATCAAGGATGCGATCCCACGTGGCAAGGTGAGTAAGGGCGAAGTCTACAGTGCGGTGGTGGTGCGGACCCGCAAAGGTGTGCGGCGGCCCGACGGTTCGCTGATCCGGTTTGATGGTAACGCAGCAGTGCTGCTCAACAACAAACTGGAGCCGATTGGCACTCGCATCTTTGGGCCGGTGACCCGCGAGTTGCGTAGCGAGCGCTTCATGAAAATCATTTCCCTAGCCCCCGAAGTGCTGTGAGGCGGGAGGAAAGTAGCAATGCGTAGAATTCGAAAGAACGATGAAGTCATCGTCATCGCCGGTAAGGACAAAGGCCGGCGCGGTAAGATCATGCAGGTGTTGGAGGACGGCGCACGGGTGATTGTGGCGGGCGTCAACGTCATTAAGCGCCATACCAAGCCCAATCCAGCGCGGAATATCGCCGGTGGCATTGTGGAGCGTGAGGCGAAAATTCATGTGTCCAACGTGATGCTGTTCAACCCGGCCACCAAAAAGGGCGACCGCGTGGGCTTCCGGGTACTCGAAGATGGCCGCAAGGTGCGCTACTTCAAGTCAAATAACGAAGTCGTGGATGTTTGAGGAAATCGCACATGGCCCGATTGCAACAATTTTATCGCGAGACGGTAGCCCCGAAGCTCCACCAGCAATTCAACTACCGCAACAGGATGGAAGTGCCGCGCATCACCAAGATTACCCTGAATATGGGTGTTGGCGAGGCGGTGGCTGACAAGAAGATCATGGAGCACGCGGTGGGCAATCTGACCCAAATTTCCGGGCAGAAGCCGATTGTGACCCTGTCGCGCAAATCCATCGCAGCCTTCAAGATCCGCGCTGGCTGGCCAATTGGCTGTAAAGTGACCTTGCGGCGTGAGCGGATGTATGAGTTGTTGGATCGCCTCGTCAACATCGCCATCCCGCGCATTCGCGATTTTCGCGGTTTCAGCGCCCGCGCTTTCGATGGACGGGGTAACTATAGTCTGGGTGTGCGCGAGCAGATCATCTTTCCAGAAATCGACTACGACAAGATTGACGCCATTCGCGGTCTTGATATCACCATCACCACCACCGCGCGCAGCAACGAAGAAGGACGCGCGCTGTTGGCAGCGTTCAATTTTCCGTTTAGGAACTAGAGAGTTAGATTCAGAATGGCCAAACAGAGCATGATTAACCGCGAAGCCAAGCGGGCGCGCATCGTCGAGCGGTATGCCGCTAAGCGCGCAGCCCTCAAGGAAACCATTCGCGCTCCAGGCACGGCCGACGAGCAGCGGCGCGAGGCGCAACGGCAGTTGCAAGCCTTGCCGCGCGATGCCAGCCCGGCGCGTATGAATAATCGTTGTCGGTTGACCGGACGGCCGCGCGGCTTTTATCGCAAGTTCGGATTGGGCCGTAATAAGCTGCGCGAAGCGACGATGCGTGGCGATGTGCCTGGCCTGCGCAAGGCCAGTTGGTAGTCCGACATCGGGCAGAATCGCCTGGCGCGGATCGAGGAGCGTAACGACGCTTTTTAAGTTTCAGGGCTTGCGCCGCCTGCGGTGACGATCCCAAACTGACTATTATGGAGCCATTGCAAAGATGAGTATGACGGACCCCATCGCGGATATGCTAACGCGCATCCGCAATGCCCAAGCCGCCGCCAAGACCCAGGTCACCATGCCGTCTTCCAAGTTGAAGATGGCCATTGCCCAGGTATTGCGCGATGAGGGCTACATTAGCGACTTTACGATGGCGCGGGCCGACTCCGGTAAGGCCGAGCTGACGCTTGCCCTGAAATACTTTGAAGGGCGGCCAGTGATTGATCGGATTGAACGGGTGAGCCGTCCGGGTCGCCGGGTGTTTCGCGGCAAGGATGATTTGCCCAGAGTCATGGCGGGTTTAGGGGTGTCGATTATTTCCACGCCCCGTGGCTTGATGAGTGATCGCGCCGCGCGCGCCGCCGGTCATGGCGGTGAAGTGCTGTGCCTGGTGGCATAAAGGAGCATCGCCATGGCCAGCGTGATGAAGGAAAAACAGATACGGGTCTCGCGCGTCGGCAAAAAGCCGATTCCGGTGTTGTCCGGGGTGACTGTGACCATTGAGGAACAGCGCGTCACCTTCCAAGGGGCCAAGGGGGCGGCGGAATTGCAGGTGCATCCCTGGGTCGTCGTGCGGCGCGAGGGTGACCAGATTCAAGTAGCGCCACGCTTGCTCACCAATGATGGCAAGCACCGGGCTATGACCGGCACCATGCGCGCTTTGCTCAACAATATGATGATTGGCGTCACTCAAGGATTCGAGCGCAAGCTGCAACTGGTCGGCGTGGGTTACAAAGCGCAGGCGCAGGGGCAAGTGCTGAATTTGACACTGGGCTTCTCTCATCCGGTAGCGTTCAAAATCCCGGAGGGAATCGCCATCGAAACGCCTACCCAGACCGAAATCAAAATTCGGGGGGTGGACAAGCAGCAAGTCGGTGAAGTTGCTGCCCAGATTCGCGCATACCGGCCGCCGGAACCCTACAAGGGCAAGGGCGTCCGCTACGCTGATGAAACCATTCTTCTCAAAGAAGCCAAAAAGAAGTAAGGAGCCGCCATGGACAAGAAAGCAGCCGACAAGAAAACCGCGCGTCGGCGGCGCGGCTTGCGCGCTCGACACAAGATTCGGGAATTGGGTGTGCATCGATTGTGTGTGCATCGCACGCCGACCCATATTTATGCCCAGGTCATCAGTCCAGCCCCGCTGGGCGACCGCACTCTGGCCGCCGCTTCTACCCTGGATCCAGTGCTCCGCCAGGCCCTCAAGAGCACGAGCAATATCGAGGCGGCCAAGGCCGTGGGCAAGGCCATCGCCGAAAAGGCCAAGGCGGCGGGCGTAACGCAGGTGGCTTTCGATCGCTCTGGCTTCAAATATCACGGTCGGGTCAAGGCGTTGGCCGACGCCGCCCGCGAGAACGGATTGGAGTTCTAAGGAGCAACTATGGCAATGAATGTGGAAGCTTCCCAAAGCAGTGATGGCTTGCAGGAAAAGCTGATTGCGGTGAATCGGGTAGCGAAGGTAGTCAAAGGCGGTCGGCAGTTCGGCTTTACCGCCCTGACCGTGGTCGGTGATGGCAATGGCCGAGTTGGGCTGGGATATGGCAAGGCCCGCGAGGTGCCCATGGCGATTCAAAAAGCGATGGAGAAGGCGCGCAAGAATCTTTGCGGCGTACCGCTCAACGGCTCAACCCTGCAATATCCCGTCACCTCCGAACACGGTGCGGCGCGAGTGTTCATGCAGCCGGCTTCCGAAGGCACCGGCATCATCGCCGGTGGGGCGATGCGCGCCGTGTTTGAAGTGGTTGGGGTGCGCGATGTGCTAGCCAAATGTATCGGTTCGCGTAACCCTATTAATGTGGTGCGCGCCACCATCCGAGGCTTGAACACCATGAAATCGCCGGACTATCAGGCCGCCAAGCGCGGCAAGACCGTGGACGAGATTCGGAGTTAAGACGTGGCCGATAAGTTGAAAGTCACTCTGGTCAAAAGCGCCCACGGCCGATTGGCCGCGCATCAGGCGTGCGTACGCGGGCTGGGGTTGCGCAAGACCCATAGCAGTGCGCTGGTCATCGACACCCCGGAAAATCGCGGCATGATCCGCAAGGTGTCCTATCTACTGAAAGTCGAGGAGGTCTGACGCCATGCGTCTCAATACCCTAAAGCCCGCTCCCGGCAGTCGGCCGGATAAACAGCGGGTCGGGCGTGGCATTGGTTCCGGGCTTGGCAAAACTGGCGGGCGCGGCCACAAGGGCCAGCACGCGCGGGCCGGCGGCTACCACAAAGTCGGTTTTGAGGGTGGCCAGATGCCGTTGCAGCGGCGCTTACCCAAGCGCGGGTTCCGTTCGATGACCGCCAAAGAGACCGCCGAGGTGCGTTTACACGATCTGGCCAAATTGGCGGCCGCCGAAGTCATTGATCTGGCGGTGCTGAAAGCCGCTAATGTGGTGCCGACCTTCGCCAGCAAGGCCAAGGTGATTCTCTCTGGCGCGCTAGATCAGCCGGTGACCTTGCGCGGTCTGGCTTTGACCAAGGGCGCGCGAGCCGCAGTGTTAGCGGCTGGCGGTACGATCCACGAGTAGACGCTGATGGCTACCGCCCTACCGGATCTCGGCAAGATGACCGAATTGCGCCAACGCCTGCTGTTTTTGCTGGGGGCGCTGGTGGTGTTTCGTATCGGCACCCATATTCCGGTTCCTGGCATCAATCCGCACGCTATGGCGCAACTGTTCGACCAGCAGCGCGGCACTATTCTTGACATGTTCAACATGTTTTCGGGCGGTGCGCTGCAA
>JBATSQ010000199.1:0-3706 GCA_049293375.1 Candidatus Contendibacter sp. | reverse complement strand
AGCGTGTGTCGGTTTGATCCAATACGCCGCCATCATTGGGGTCAGCATCCGCGCTACCACCAGCGAGGCGAACACCGCCAGCGAGGCGGTCCAACCAAACTGCTTGAAGAATTTGCCGGCGATGCCGCTCATGAAGGCGGTCGGCAGAAACACCGCAATCAGGGTGAAGGTGGTGGCGATCACTGCCAAGCCGATTTCGTCGGCGGCTTCCATCGCCGCCTCATACGGCGTTTTGCCCATATGCAGGTGGCGCACGATGTTTTCCACCTCCACGATGGCATCGTCCACCAGAATACCAATGACCAGCGACATGGCCAGCAAGGTCACGCCGTTGATCGAAAAACCAAAAATCCAGTGCATGCCGATCAGGGCCGGCAGCATCGACATGGGCAGCGCCACGGCGGAGACCAGTGTGGCGCGGATGTCGCGCAAGAACAGCCAAACCACCAGCACCGCCAGCAAGGCTCCTTCCAGCAGCATGTGCAGGGAGTTGTCGTATTCTTCCTGCACCGGCGTGACGAAATCGAAGGTTTCGGTAATCGCCAGATCGGGCCGCGTCTCTCGTAGCGCCGCCAGCGCTTGGCGCACGCCGGCCCCGACCTCGATTTCGCTCGCGCCCCGACTGCGCGTCACCTCGAAGCCGACCACTGGTTTGCCGTTGAAAAAAGCTGCTGAACGGGGTTCGGCGAAGGTGTCCTCAATGGTGGCGATTTGATCGAGCTGGATGCTGCGCCCATCGCCCAGACCCAGGCGCAGCGTCCGCAATTCGGCGGCGGAACCAACGGTGGCCAGCGTTCGCACCGGCTGCTCGCCTTCACCAAGGTTCATGCGTCCGCCCGCGCTTTCGGTCTGCACCTGACGCAGTTGGTAGGAGACCTCGGCGGCGGTGATACCGAGCGCCTGCATCCGCGCTGGATCGAGCGCCACCCGCACCTCGCGGTTGACCCCGCCGACCCGCGCGACCGCGCCGACGCCCGGCACGGCCAGCAGGCGTTTGGTGATGTCGTTATCGACGAACCACGACAGTTCCTCGTCGTTCAGCTTTTGCGAGGCGATGCTAAACGCCAGCACCGGCTGACTGGCGAAGTCGAGTTTGTTGATGATGGGGTCGCGCAAATCGCCCGGCAGGTCGCCGCGCACCCGCGCCACCGCCGAGCGCACGTCGTCCAGCGCTTCCTGCGGCGGTTTTTCCAGGCGGAATTCCACCGTCATCAGCACCGAGCCGTCACCGATGGTGGTGTAGATGTGTTTCAGGCCCTGCACTGTGGCGATGCTGTTTTCCAGCTTGCGGGCGACTTCGTTTTCCAACTGGCCGGGCGTCGCGCCGGGCAGGGTGGCAGTGACGTTGATGGTGGGCAAATCCATGTCGGGCATGTTCTGCACCTTCATGGCTTGAAACGCGGCCAAGCCCGCCAGAGAGAGCAGGACAAACAGCATGGCGGCGGCAACCGGATTACGGATGGACCAAGCGGAGACGTTCATGCCTCGAATGCGCTCTTAGGAATTCCAGACTGCCGGATGATGGATTGGAGCGTACCGATGCGGATTTCTGTGTGATTGGGTACGGGTACGGTAATCGTTGAATCGGCAAGCCGTTTTTGCATGGCGATATGACTACCGCGTTGACGCGCTTCAACAAAACCATGTCGAGCCAGGATAGCGCAAACTTCCTGGCCGGATAAAATGCGCAACTTACCCAACTGCAATTTCCAGTTGAGTGATGTAAATCTCTTCGTGAAAGCGCTGCTGAATTTCTTCAAGTGAAGCGGTTTCAAAAAATAGCTCCAGCGCTTCTTGGAGATTATCGCGCGCTTCCTGCACCGTATTTCCCTGGCTGGCGATGTCGAGTTCAGGGCAGAGCGAAACGTAGCCGTCGCTTTCTCGCTCAATTATTGCAGTCAGTCGTCTTTTCACAGATTTGCTCCAAGTGTAAAAGCCTCTGTTGAAAGAGCTATTCGCGATATTTGTTTTGGTTGGCTTTGCGGCCTCTTATCCTAAGTAAAACTGTATCTAGCATTTCCGCTTTCTCTTTGTTACTCAGGTCGTTATACGTGTCGATCACTCGAATCGGTGTGCCGGCCCTCCTATGTTCAGCAATACTTTCTTCAATTCGTTTTTGCATTAGTAATGCAGCATCTGTTTTATTCTGTGAAACGAGTGCGTCGGTAAGTTTCCCAATTTGAGTTTTTGCCGTTTCTTCTTGTTGTCTTAGACTCTTCTTATAATATATATGCGTAAAAAACCACGAGAAGACAGCAGACAATAATACGCCGGCAATAAAAAGAACAAGATCAAGTGACATACAAATACTCTCCATGGCCACCTAATACGGCAACATCAATTTTTCTGAACGATGAACCTTAGCCGCAATCGGTTTGCCTTCGTTGAGAGAGATAGCTTCTTTTAGCCCTTGGACAATGGTTTCGTAGGCCTTAGCCATTTTAACTTCTCCAATGCAAGCCTGACGAGGACAACCAGTCTAGCGAAATCGTTTGGCTCTGCCCTCATAAGAGCTGCTAAAGATTGGCCTGTTTCCAGCTATTCCCACCGCTACTAATCTGCCACAGGAACGCCAACAGAGTTCGTTGTGGAACCCTCCGCGCTGACCTGCACCAAATCCCCATCATTCAAAAACGCCGCGCCGCGCACCGCCACCGTTTGCTCTGGCAGCAGACCCTCCCTGATCTCCATGCGATTTTCCACCATCCGCCCAGTTTGTACCCGCTTGAGGCTGACCCGCCTATCCGTGCCGACGATCAGCACATGGGCGAACCCATCACGCATCACCACCGCCTCCTGCGGCACGGTTAGGGCTTCGGTCTCGCCCAGTTCAAAAAAGCCCTGGGCAAACATCCCGGCCCGCGCCGCCGAACCGGCGGGTAGATCGACGTAAGCGATGGCATAGCGGGTTTTGGGATCGACCGTCGGGGCCACCTGCCGCAAGGTGCCTGATACCTCACCCCCACCCGGCAGGGTCACGCGAGCGCGCAAGCCGGATTTAAGCCGAGCCAAATCCGCCGCCGTCACCTCCGCCCGCCACTCCAGCCGCCCGCGCAACATCAGCCGAAATAACTCCATGCCGGGCGCAGCGACCGCGCCCACCGTGGCGCTACGGGCCGAGATCACCCCAGAATCCGGTGCTAAAACCTCAGTATGCTTGAGCCGTAAATCCTGGCTTTCCACCAAGGCGCGCGCCGCCTTGACGCGGGCCTGGGCGGTTTTTTCCGCCGTCAGGTATTGATTGACCTGTTGCTTGCTCATCGCGCCGCTCGGTGCGATGGCCCGCGCCCGGTCAGCGTTGCCGCTGGCGTCGATCAGAGCCGCTTCCGCCTCCGCCAGACCGGCGCGCGCCTGCGCCCGATCCGCTTCCACCAGATCGGCGTCGAACACGGCGAGCACTTGGCCCTTTTGCACGCGATCGCCGACATCCACCCGCACCTGCGCCAGACGCAAGCCGTTGACATCCGCGCCGATGCTAGCCTCTTGCCACGGGGCGATGTCGCCGTTGGCCGCAAGCTGTTCGGCCAAGACCATCCGCTTCGGCGCTTCTGCGGTGACGGTGAGCGCTGGACGGAGGGCGCTGGTGGCCCCTGTGGGGTTTTCGGCGCGCTTTGGCTGTTCCGAGGGTTGAGATAGCGAG
Source organism: Candidatus Contendibacter sp. (assembly GCA_049293375.1). GTDB lineage: Bacteria > Pseudomonadota > Gammaproteobacteria > Competibacterales > Competibacteraceae > Contendibacter. The sequence continues at coordinate 66 of JBATSQ010000199.1, read as the reverse complement.
CGGTTGACAAACCAGGCCGCACTCCCGATCAGCGCGAGCGCGAGCAGGGCGAGAATGGGCCAGAAA
>JBATSQ010000198.1:0-8489 GCA_049293375.1 Candidatus Contendibacter sp. | reverse complement strand
TTATGAGCAAGAATCTGGTCATTGTCGAATCGCCCGCTAAAGCGAAAACGATCAAAAAATATCTGGGCAAGGACTTTGAGGTTCTGGCGTCTTACGGTCACGTCCGTGATCTAGTGCCCAAGGAAGGTGCGGTCGATCCAGAGCAGCACTTTGCGATGAAATACCAGATCGTGGAGAAAAATGAACGGCATGTCGAAACCATCGCCAGAGCCGCCGCCAAAGCCGAGGCCTTGTATCTGGCCACTGATCCGGATCGGGAAGGCGAGGCCATTTCCTGGCATCTGTGCGAAATTCTGCGCGAACGCGAATTGCTAAATGACAAACCCGTGCGGCGTGTGGCCTTTCATGAGGTTACGCAGCGCGCGATTCAAGACGCCATCGTGCATCCTCGCGTACTGTCCGCAGCGTTGGTCAATGCCCAACAAGCCCGGCGTGCTTTGGACTATTTGGTTGGCTTCAACCTATCACCGCTGCTGTGGAAAAAAATCCGCCCCGGTTTGTCCGCCGGCCGGGTGCAATCGCCGGCATTGCGGATGATTGTCGAACGTGAGGAAGAGATTGAGCGCTTTCAAGCGCGGGAATATTGGACCCTGGAAGCCGACGCACGCAAAAAGGAGCAATCGTTCAGCGCCCGGTTGGTGGAATATGGCGGTGAGAAGCTCACACCGTTTGCCATCGCCAACGGCGAGCAGGCGCATAGCATGGAACAAACCCTGCTGATCGCCGCCCGCGCCCAAGTCGCCGTATCGGGTCTGGCTGCCGCCCCCGATCTTAGTGGACGGCTACGGGTGGCACGAGTGGAACGCAAACAGCGTAAACGCAATCCCGCCGCGCCCTTCACCACCTCGACCCTGCAACAGGAGGCATCTCGCAAGCTGGGATTTTCCACCCAGCGCACCATGCGGGTCGCCCAGCAGCTCTATGAAGGCATTGATACCGGCCAGGGCGCGGTCGGCCTGATTACCTATATGCGTACCGACTCGGTGAATCTGGCTCAGGACGCCCTCAACGAGATCCGCGCCCTGATTGCCCAGCGTTACGGCACCCACAATCTGCCAGCCGGGCCGCGGCTGTTCAAGACCAAAGCCAAGAATGCCCAGGAAGCGCATGAAGCCATTCGGCCCACCACCATTACTGTGCTTCCAGACACTATCCGCACCCAGCTGAACGCCGACCAATACGCGCTGTACGAGTTAATCTGGAAGCGCACCGTGGCCTGCCAGATGATTCCCGCCACTTTGAATACGGTGGCGATTGATCTAGCTTGCGGTGAAGGCCACACTTTTCGCGCCACTGGCTCCACGGTAGCCGATCCCGGTTTTATGGCGCTGTACCAGGAGGATGTGGATGACGCCGCCGATGCGGACGAGAGCCGCGTGCTGCCCGCGCTACGTGAAGGCGAATGGGTGGACTTACTGGCGCTGCGCCCGGAACAGCACTTTACCGAACCACCGCCCCGGTACTCCGAAGCCAGTCTGGTCAAAACGCTGGAAGAGTACGGCATCGGACGACCGTCCACCTACGCAGCCATCATTTCCACCTTGCTGGCGCGCGATTACGCTGTGCTGGACAGCCGCCGGTTCCAACCCACGGACATCGGCCGGATCGTCAACCGATTCTTGACCCAGCATTTCACCCAGTATGTGGACTATGAATTCACTGCCAGACTGGAGGACGATCTGGACGCCGTGGCGCGGGGCGAGCAAGACTGGGTGCCTTTACTGCGGGATTTCTGGGATCCGTTCAAACAGCAGGTCGAGGAAAAAACCGAAAAGGTCTCTCGCCAGGAGGCCGTGCAAAGCCGCGAGCTAGGCTACGATCCCGCCACTGGCAAACCGGTCTCCGTGCGCATGGGTCGCTTTGGGCCATTCGCCCAGATCGGGGCCAAGGACGATGCCGAGAAACCACGCTTCGCCAGCCTGCGTTCAGAGCAACGACTGGACACCATTACCCTGGACGAAGCGCTGACCTTGTTTCAGCTCCCACGCGATCTGGGCTACACGAGCGTCGGTGAGCCGCTGCAGATCGGCATTGGACGCTTTGGGCCCTATGTACGCTATGGCAAAAGCTACGTCTCGCTGCAGGGCGAGGATCCCTACAGCGTCAGCCGCGACCGGGCGTTGGAACTGGTGGTTGCCCATCAACATGCAGTGGCCAACAAAACGTTGCGGCTTTTCCCCGGTTCCGCCATCCAAATCCTCGCGGGCCGGTATGGGCCTTATATTACCGACGGCAAAAAGAATGCCCGCCTACCCAAGGAGCGTGAGCCTTCCAGCCTGACGCTAGCCGAATGCGAAGATTTATTGCGAGCCGCGCCAGAAAAAAAGAAGAAAGCGCTAAAGAAAGCAGCGACCACCCGCAGCCGTGCCACATCGAGAAAGACTACAGCTCCCGCAAAAACTTCTCGCAGTCCATAAGATGAACTGGCTGCTCTTGCGCGCCGCCGAGCGCGCGGTGCGCTCTGGCGGCCTGATTGCCTATCCCACCGAGGCTGTCTATGGCCTGGGCTGTGATCCACGCAATGAAGCCGCAGTGCGGCGCTTGCTGGCGCTCAAGCGCCGCCCAACCAGCAAAGGCTTGATTTTAATCGCTGCTGGTTACGGGCAACTGGCACCTTTTCTCCAGCCGCTCCGTCCAGAGGACTGTGCTCGCCTCACCGCAACCTGGCCGGGGCCTGTCACCTGGCTCGTTCCAGCTCGCCCGGATACACCACGCTGGCTACGCGGTCGCCACGACACGCTGGCGGTGCGCGTGACGGCGCATCCGTTGGCGGCAGCCTTGTGTCAGCTTTGCGGCCATCCGTTGGTTTCCACCAGCGCCAACCGCAGCGGCCGCCCGCCCGCCCGCACCGCGCTGGCAGTGCGGCGGCAATTGGGCCAGGCTCTTGATTACCTGCTGCCAGGGCCAACCGGCGGTGCGGCGCAACCCACAGCCATCCGCGATTTGCGCACGCAGCTGCTACTACGTGCCGACTGAACCGGCCTAGGCCCGGCTCGGTTGTCTATCAGAGCAGGTGGGACTCAAGAAAAGACCTATTCTTTCTGATCCTTCTTAGCCTTCTTGTCGGCCTTTTTTTCCTTCATGGTCTTGGTCGGCTTCTTCTTGGTTTCTTTTTTGATATCAGCGCCTTTACTCATCACCTTGTTCCCCTTGTTTTTGAAAGAATCAGTAAGGCCGGAGCCCCGGCCTGCCGTGAAACCCCATCGTTAGAAACTGCATGGGCAGAAAATGCAGCGGATGGCTCTGCTTTGACCATAACAACCCAGTTTAGCTCACCAGGCCGCTGTGCGGCTTAGAGCGGCCTCAGGCGCAGCCAGTGTTAACGCCGCCACTTGCGCCAGCAATCGCTGCACCTGAACCATGCCCGCCAGCAGATTACGTTCAATGTCGGCCATGGTGATCTCGCCCGGCATCTTGCCTGCCGCCCAGTTCGCCACCACCGCGCAAACGGCATAGCGCAAACCCAGTTCGCGCGCCAAGGCCGCCTCCGGCATGCCCGTCATGCCGACCATATCGCACCCGTCCCGCTCCAGCTTGCGCACTTCCGCCGCCGTTTCCAAGCGTGGTCCCTGCATGGCGGCGTAGACGCCAGACTCCGGGGCAGCGAGATGCAAGGCGCGACTCGCCTGAATCAACCGCATCCGCAACTTCTGACAGTACGGTTCGGTAAAGTCAATATGGGTCACCGGACTGTGCTCATCATCAAAGAAGGTGCACCGTCGGCCCCAGGTGTAATCCACCAACTGATCCGGGAAGGCGAGGACCCCAGGTACCATATCGCCCCGGATTCCGCCTACCGCCGCCACTGCAAGCACCTGGCGCGCACCCAGCTGGTGCAAAGCCCACAGATTGGCTCGGTAGTTGATTTTATGGGGCGGTACGGTGTGATCGGGGCCGTGTCGCGCCAGAAATAGCACCGCCTGATCGCCTAACTGACCGTGAATCACTGGCGCGGAGGGCGGGCCATACGGGGTGGTCAGCATCTCTTCCCGGGTGATGCGCAAGGTCTCCAGGGTGCTCAGGCCGGTGCCGCCAATGATGGCCAACGGAGCAGTCATGGTCTCAATCCTGATGGACATTGGGAAGGCAGGTTTCTGACCCGCGCGCTTGGGTATTATCGTCAATTACGAGCGGCATACAGGGCTGGCAATTGCCGCCAATATTCCTGGTAATCCATGCCGCAGCCGAACAGATAACGATCCGGTGCCTCCAGCCCGACAAAATCCACGTTAAAGCCAGCCACCTTGCGCGCATGGCGTTTGTTCACCAGCACGGCGCTATAGACCGCCGAAGCTCCCTGCTGGCGCACCGCCTCGATAATGGCCTTGAGAGTGTCGCCCTCATCAAAAATATCGTCCACCACCAAGACGATCTGCCCAGCTACCGCAGGCGGAGGTGGCGCGATCCAGACCAGGTCGCCGCCGCGCGTACCACCACGATAGCGGGTAGCGTGCACGTAACCGACCCGCAAAGGAAACTGCAAGCGGGCGAGCAGGTGCGCGGCGGCGATGAAAGCCCCGTTCATGACCATCAACACCAGAGGATCGCTCTGTTCCAATTGGGCTGTCACAGCGATGGCCCAGCGCCCCAAAGCTGCTTCAATCTGAGCGGGCGAATACAACAACTCAGCTTCGCGCAATACAGAGCGCGCCTGCTCGGCAGTCATGGCGGCCATCCAGTACTCCTGTTAACGCATCCACCAGCGCTTGGAGAGTGCTGGCGCTACACATCCATTTCCAGCAAGGGGTACACATCGTAATCCTGCACCAGCCGCACCGCGCGCTGCCAGAGCGGATCATGGGCCAGCCGCGCGCGCTGTAAATGGCCGCGTCCGTGTAGGCGAATCAGGCGCACCTGGGTCACTGGATTCGGCTCGTAACGCAAGTAGTCGAGTATGGCAATAGCGGCCTGGCGGTCATTGCAGGCCAGCACCATGTCACAACCAGCCGCCAGCGCGGCGCTGGCGCGTTCCGGGGGTGAGCCCGCCGCATGCGCGCCCGCCATGTCCAGATCATCGCTGAAAATGACACCCTGAAATTCCAGCTGTTGGCGCAGAATCCCTTTGAGCCAACGCGGCGAAAAGCCAGCGGGCTGCGCATCGACTGCTGGATAGCAAACATGAGCCGGCATCAACGCCGCCAATCCATAGTGAATCATGCGCTCAAACGCTAGCATATCGGTCGCCGCCAGCGTGGCCAGCGGGCGCGGATCCACCGGCAATTCCAGATGGGAGTCGGCGGCGATGCCACCATGGCCGGGAAAGTGCTTGCCGACGCCTTCCATGCCGGCTTTCTGCATGCCACTAACATAAGCGTGGGCCAAATCTGCCACGCTTTCAGGCTCCTGATGAAACGCCCGGTCACCAATGATGCCGCTCACCCCGTGATCCAAATCCAAAACCGGGGCGAAACTGAAGTCCACGCCCACCGCCCGCAACTCAGCGGCCATCAACCAGCCGGTCACTCGCGCCAGTTGCTTGGCCCGCATCCGGTCCTGATCGTAAATCTCCCCCAGGCGTCGCACGGCGGGCAGGCGGGTAAATCCGTCGCGGAACCGCTGCACCCGGCCACCCTCATGATCGACTGCCACCAGCAGCCTGGGTTGGCGCAAGGCGTGGATGGCGGCGGTCAAGGCCGCGACTTGCGCTGGCGCTTGATAGTTGCGCGCAAACAGAATCACCCCACCCACCAGCGGATGCGCAAGCAATTCCTGCTCTTGCCTGCTTAACTCGACCCCCTCCAGACCCAGCATCACCGGCCCTAATGCCATCGTTCTCGCCTCATCGCAACCCATTCGCCCTGAAATAGCCTTATGATAGTCTTTTGCGTTGTTCGCGCCAGTCTTGATCCTCGCTCTCGCGCTACCAGGTTATTTTCACCGCCAGCCGCCGCCTTTCAGAGCAAGCACCCCCTGCGACGGCTCTAAGTTCGCGAAGGGCGCTGGTCGTGGCGCTTGACAGGCTTCAATGCAATCCTGGGGTATTCGAAGCGATTAACAACAGCCTCGGCATGAACGAAAACACCCGTAAGCGCGAGCTACAGTGTTGGCTTGCCACTGACTTGGCGGGAGGGGCCACCACTATGGCCGATTCAATCTTCATCGTCGGCGCACAACGACCGATGCCGCTTGGGAGTGCGCCATGAACCCCTGGCCAGCCCGCATCCTGATTATCGACGACGAAGAGTTGATTCAGGAAATTCTCGCCAACCACCTGGAAGGTCGCGGTTTCCGAGTCACACAGGCCAGCGACGGCCAGGCTGGCCTCGACCAGATTCGGCGCGATCCACCCGATCTGGTGCTGTGCGACCTGCGGATGCCTGGACTGGATGGCTTGCAGGTGCTCTCTAGCGTCAGCCGTGAGTTCCCTGAACTGCCTATCCTGGTGGTCTCCGGGCTAGGTGGCATCAGTGACGCCATTCAGGCGCTCAAGCTGGGCGCGTGGGATTACGTCACCAAACCCATTGAAGACATGGCCATTTTAGAACATGCCATCCAGCATGCCCTGGAGCGAGCGCGGCTACGGCGAGAAAACCGCGAGTATCGCGAGTATCTGGAAACGGTCAACGAGCAGTTGCAGCAAACGTTGCGGCGCTTGCGCGAAGACGAGACGGCGGCGCGGCGCATCCAATTTCAACTCTTGCCGGAAAACGAAAAGAGCTATCGCAATTATCGCTTCAGTCGCCACTTGCTCACCTCGCAGTATCTAAGTGGCGACTTTGTGGACTATTTCGCCATTGACGGCGATCATGTGGGCTTCTATATCGCGGATGTATCTGGCCACGGCGTGTCCTCGGCCTTTGTCACGGTGATGCTCAAAAGCTACATGGGACGCTACCGGGAATTGCACCGGCAAAAACGCGACAAGGGCATTCTGAATCCAGCCGAGACGCTGAGCCGCCTGAACCGGGAAGTGTTCAGTTGCCACATGGATAAATACCTTACCATGTTCTACGGCGTGATTGATCGGGCCAACGACCAGCTGTGCTACAGTGGCGGCGGCCAGTTTCCGTTTCCCATTTTGTTCAACGGCGAACAAGCGCGCTATATCGGCGCGAAAAGTCTGCCCATTGGCCTGTTCGATTTTGCCAGTTACCAAAATGCGATTCTCGATCTGCCGCGCCAATTCGCCATGGTACTGATTTCAGATGGGATTCTTGAAACCTTGCCGCAAGCCACGCTGCAAGCCAAGCAGGCTTTCTTGCTAGAGATCATGCGCGACGCCGAACCGAGCATTGAAAACCTCCTTCAATTGCTTGGCCTGGATCAGGCTGGGCCATTGCCCGATGACATCACGCTGCTGTTAATCCAAAGGACGACCTAAATGGCAACGGGCGCGGCGTTCTACATCCAGCAAGGGGACGTTTATATCCTCAAGCTCAGTGGCGACGTGCGCTATACCATAGGCTGCGCACTGCGGGATTTTCTCGATAGCTTATTCGCCCAGACCGATTACAACGCCATTATCGTCGATCTCACCGAAGCTCATTCCATTGATAGCACCAGTCTGGGGCTGTTGGCCCGGATTGCCAACTTTAGCCAGGAACGCTTCCAGCAGAAAACGACCTTGCTTTCCACCCACCCCGACGTAAACCAGATTCTGGAAAATTTGGGGTTTTACGAGATTTTTACTATCCGCGACAGCGGCCAGACCATCTCAGCGACGCTACAGCAACTGGCGCTTTCTGACCCCTCCTGCAATAAGGAGGCGCTGACCCGGATCGTTTACGAAGCCCACCGCACCCTAAGCGATCTCAATCCCAGCAATCAAGAAGCGTTTAAAAGCGTTCTTGACACCTTGAAACCCCGGGTTGACGGCTCGTCCTAAAGCGGACGCGCGCCCGGTTTCATTCAACGATCCACACCCGGTCACCCACCGCGACCCGCTCGAACAGCACCAGTAAGTCGGCATTGCGCATGCGGATACAGCCGTGCGACAACGGCACACCCATCGGCGCATCGGGCGGGCAGCCGTGAATATAGATGTAACGGCGCAGGGTATCGCAGGCACCGCCGCGGTTGAAACCGGATTCCAGCCCAGTCAGCCATAAAATCCGGGTCAGAATCCAGTCTCGCCGGGGATAGCGGACCGCCAGTTCTGCGCTGTAGAGCTCGCCAGTAGGCCGCCGCCTTACGAATACGGTATCAGGCGGCAGCCCCGCGCCGATTTTGAGCCGGATGCGGTGCGAACCCCGGGGCGTGCACTCGCTGCCGCGCAGCTCGCCGGGGCCGTTGCGGGCAGTAGACACAGCGTAACAAGCCACCAGTTGTTCCTGTTCCAACACCTCTAGCTGTTGCGCAGCCAAGCTAACACGCAGTAGCCGCGTGGAGTTCATGGCCAGGTGGTGTAGGGCTGGCGGGCTAAGCGCGAATTGTAGTAGCGCGGATCGCCCGACACGTCCTCGCCAGCCCAATCCGGCCGCTCGAACGGTTCATCAGGGCGACTCAGCTCCACTTCAGCCACGATCAACCCGGCATTAGCGCCCGCGAAC
>JBATSQ010000197.1:0-2608 GCA_049293375.1 Candidatus Contendibacter sp. | reverse complement strand
ACCTTGCCGCTCGCTCAGTATATGGAGCGGGCGACCGTGACTGATGCAGCGATCCAGGCGTATTTCGATAAAAATAAGGAACGCCTGCTGAATCCTGAGCAGGTGCGCGTGCAGTGGATCGAGTTGAAACTGGCGCAACTCGCCGAGGGGCTAACGCTCAGCGAAGAAGAGTTGCAGGCTGCCTATCAGGAACAGATCGCCAAATACAGCCGTCCTGAAGAGCGGTCAGCATCGCATATTCTGGTCAAAGTCCCGCCGAATGCTCCTCCAGAGACCGTCGAAGCCGCACGCGCTCAAGCGGTGCGGATCGCGGACGAAATCCGTGCTGGGGGTAAAACTTTTGCGCAGGCGCTGCAAGACGCCAAGGCTGATACCTCCGGTGTACTGGAAGCCGGTGAATTGGGCGTGATTTCCAAAGGGATGTTCGAAACTCCCGCCTTCGAGGAAGCGCTGTGGGCTTTGCCCAGTGTTGGCGCGGTGAGCGCGCCGGTGCGTATGCCCTCGGGATTCCACGTCATTCGGCTGGATAAAGTGGTTCCAGCGGAAGTCAAGCCGTTTACCGAAGTGCACGAGGCCGTGGCTACGGCGCTCCGCCAGCAAAAGGCTGAAAACCAATTTTATGAGATCAGCCAGACGCTGGCTAATGTGGGCTATGAACATCCAGATAGTCTGGAAGCCGCTGCTGCTGCCTTGAATGCGCCGATTCAGGATAGCGCCTGGTTCGGTCGCCAGGGTGGAGAAGGTATCGCTGCTCAGCCCAAGGTAGTGGAAAGCGCGTTTAGTGAAGATGTACTCAAGCGCGGAGTCAATAGTGAGCCGCTAGAACTGGAGCCAGGCCATATCGTCATGCTCCGGGTGCAGGAGCACCAGGATGCCACGCCGCGCACCTTGGAGGAATCCCGTGAGGAGATCGTGCAAACCCTGCGCGAGGAACAGGCGCGTCAAGCCATCGCCCAGGATAGCGCCAAATTGAAAACGCGCGCCGCGCAAGGGGAGCATTTGGCGGTGCTCGCCAAGGAATTGGGCGGTGTCTTCGCCAGTCTGGGTTTGGTGGAGCGCGACGCAACGACCATGGATCGCGCCGTGCTGGAGGAAGCCTTCCGGTTGCCGCAGCCGGGCGCTGCTCAGATCGCGCTCGGCTCCGCCGCTTTGGCTAATGGCGATCAGGCGGTATTGGCCGTGGTGCGCGTGGTGCCAGGGGCGCGGGATGCGCTCTCCGAGAAGGAGCGCAAGGCGCTGACACAGCAGTTAGCGCAGCAGAATGGCTCAGAACAGTTTGCCAGCCTGCTGGAGAGCCTGCGCGCCAAGGCCAAGATTGTGACCTATAACGACCGCTTGTAGCGCTGCGGATTCGGCCTCAGATCAGCCCTAAAAGAAGCCGGCCTGGGTTCCGGCTCCAGTGGTGACGGAAAATCCCCTCGGTTTATTCGGAGACCTGACTCGCCCAGTCGCGCGTTTTGAACCAATAGTCGTGGCGTTCTTTCAACCAGCCATCTTGCTGGCGCAACAAGATCCAGTTATTGAAAAGGTTCAGGGCATCAGGATCGCCCTTGCGCAGGGCGAAGCCTTCCGCGCCTTGCACGAATGGTTCGGGAATCGGTAAAAACAGGGTATCAGGATGCTTGAGCGCCTCAAACGTTGGGGTCGGCGTGCTGGTAATAAAGGCATGGGCCTTGCCATTCAGCACTTCTTGTAATGCCAGGGCATCTTCATCGAACTGCCGTAGAGTCGCCTTGGGCAGGAGGCGTTTGGCGACGGTCGCCGGTGTCGCGCCGCGCCGAGCGGTGACCACCACATCCGGGTTATTGAAGTGTTCCAAAGCCGTGAAGCCGGCCGCCAGAACCTTGTGCGCGACCAGATGGGTGCCGGAATTAGCATAGGGCAGGGTAAAGTTGACGGTGAGATTTCGCTCTGGGGTAATGGTCATGCCGCCAATAATCATGTCGAACTTGCCTGCCAGCAAGGCGGGAATGATGCCGTCCCAGGCGGTTGGCACAAATTCCGCTTTTACCTTCATATCTTCGGCCAACTGGTTGGCTACATCGATTTCGTAGCCGATGAGCTCGCCATTCTTGTTGCGCATTGCCCACGGCACAAAGGTGGACATGCCGATCTTGATAGCACCGCGTTTTTTTATGGTCTCCACCACGCTGTCGGCAGCCAGTCGCTGAGGGGCGTTTTGCGCCTGGCCCAGCGGCGCGAGCAGCAGGGTTAGGGCCAGGACAACGAACGTCACTAGGGAAAACGGGCGGTTCGGCATAAGCTATCCTCTTGATGCGTGCAGATGTAGGGCGGGATATAGCGCAATGTTCCAGGTAAAGCAATTTTGCGCGCTACCGTTTTGCGACCGCTAAAAAGACGGGATATTCGCGCAAATTCTGTGCTGCCTCTTTCTTCATCACATAGCAGGTGGAGAAACTCACAGTGCTGAAGCCTGCGGCCGTCAGTTGCGCTCCCAGCAGCGTCCGGTCGAAACCGGGATGGCCGTCGAAATCCGCGCCATGAAACGAGCCGTCCTCCCGATCCAGGTCGGCGATGGCCAGCCAGCCGCCCGGTTTGAGTAGATCGTGCAAGGCCCGCAGGATCTGGTCAGTATCGGGGATGTGGT
>JBATSQ010000196.1:0-18111 GCA_049293375.1 Candidatus Contendibacter sp. | reverse complement strand
GCTGTCGATGATGAAATCGCACGCGGCGCACGCGGCCAGCGCCACGTCCAGAACCGGCCCGACTTCCGCAGTCGCAGGGGGACGCAGCAACACCCGTGCGCCAATCGCCGCAGCGACATAGGCGTCGAGATCGCCGTCATCCAGCACGCCCGTGACCATGGCCAGCCCCTTCTTGCTTAACAGGCGGAACAGTGGCGCGGCATGGCTGCGCCCGGCGATGACGAAGACCGTACCGGCGCGGCCATCGCTGCGAAACTCGATGCTGCCGAGATGGCGGTCGAAGTCGGCGGTATTCAGGTCGTAGAGAGCGGCGACCTTGGTGCTGGTCAGCACCGCTTCGGGCAGGCCGTGATCGCGGATGCCACCGTCGCGCACCAGCACCACCTGGTCAGAGACTTTGGCGGCGAGGTCAATGTCATGCAGCGCGGCCAACACGGTCAGGCCCTGAGAACGGCACTGCGCCCGCAGGATGCTCATGACCTCGATGCGGTGCTTCAGGTCGAGGTGTGCCGTCGGCTCATCGAGGAGCATCAGCTTGGGCTGCTGCGCCAGGGCGCGGGCCAGCACGACTTTTTGCCGTTCACCGTCGCTCAGTTGTTCGACCAGACGGTTCGCCAGTTCACTGGCGGCGACGGCGGCCAGCGATTGCTCGACGACTTCGGCATCGTGCGCCGACAAGCGCCCCATGAGGCCGGTGTGCGGGTAGCGGCCGAGGGCCACAAATTCATCGACCGGCAGCAGGGGCGGTTTGGCGTTGTCGGTCAGACACACCGCGACCATGCGCGCCAGGTCCAGGGCCGGGAGGTCGTTTAGATGCTGTCCGAGCACCTCAATGGTGCCGGCCAGCGGTTTCAAGTGCCGCGACAGCGAACGCAGCAGCGTGGTCTTGCCCGCGCCGTTGGGGCCGAGCAGGGCGATAAACTGGCCGCGTCTGAAATCGAGGTCGATGCCGCTCAGGACCGGCGTGCGGTAGCCGACCGCAAGTCCCGCAGTGCGCAGAACCGGTTCGCCGCTCATGATTTCATCCCGCCGTTTTTCAACAACAGATAGAGGACGAGCGGCGCGCCCAGGAACGCGGTGATCGCCGAGAGCGGCAATTCGACCGGGGACAGCCACATCCGGGCGATCAGGTCACACAGACTGGTCACCAGAGCGCCGAGCAGGCAAGCGGCGGGTAGCAGAATGCGATTGTCGGAAGTGCCCAGGCTCAGCCGCGCCATGTGCGGCACCGCCAGCCCGATGAAAGCCACCGGGCCGGCTATCGCGGTCACCAGACCGGCCAGCGAAGAGGACAGGAACAGCAGCAACAGGCGGCAGCGGCGGATGTTGACGCCCATCGAGGCGGCGTATTCCTCGCCGAGCAACAGCGCGTTGAGCGGTTTGCTCATGAGATAGGTGCTGGTCAGCAGCGCGCCGCCGCCCACGACCATGACCCAGACCTCGACCCATTTCAGGCCCGCAAAACTGCCCATCTGCCAGAGCACGAAACCCTTGATGCTTTCCTTTTCGGCCAGCGCGGTCAGTACCGAAGTGAACGCGCCACACAGGAAGCCCATCATCAGACCGGCGATCAAGAGCGTCACGCTGTTCTGTACGCGCACGGCGATGGCGACGATGATGGCCGTGACGCCATAGGCGCCAAGACACGAGGCCAGCGTGTTGAGGTAGGGGGCGAAACCGGAAAAGCCAAGACCGATGCTGGTCAGCATCACCAGCGACACCATCACCGTCGAACCGGAAGAAATCCCTAGGATGAACGGCCCGACAATCGGGTTGCGGAAATACACCTGAAGCAGCAGACCGGACACCGCCAGGAAAGCGCCGCCGAGCGCCGCCGCAAACGTGCGCGGCAGACGGATGTTCCAGACGATGTAAGCGGCATCATCCTGGGCGCTGGGATTGAACAGCGCCCCCAGCAGTTGGTCGACCGAGTAGGAGATCGAGCCGATGCGCAGGTTGAGCAGCAGGAAGACGACGAGCAACACGGCCAGCGCCACGAACACCCCGGCGCGTTGGCGGGTGCGGTAGCGGGTCGGCGCGGCGCACGATGCGGGCAGGGTTTGGGCGGAAACGCTCATCGCTCACGCCCCTCCGGTCGGCTGGACCGGATCGGTGTCCGGCAGCTCGACGAAAAAGCGCATCCGGTGACCGGGAAACGCCTGCGGGTGCAAAATGGCCGCGATGTCGAGGAGAATCTGGTCGAGCTGGTCGGAGGACTGCGCGTACCCCGGGAGCGGCGCGTAAACGTGGCCTTGCGGGCCGAGCGGACGAATCTGCGCGATCAACGGATTTTGCCGCGCCAGCGCCGCCTTCGAGGTCGCGCCCCGGTCCGGGGTGCGGTAGGTGAAGTAGAGATCGGCGTCTTTGCCGCTGTAGATGAAGCGCTCGGTCGAAATCTCGATGCACGAGGTGCCGTAGATGTCGTTGAACAGGTAATCGCTTTGCGCCAGGCCGATGAGTTCGGCGACCCAGGCGTTACCCGGTTCGACCAGCACCCGCTTTTCGTAAATATCGCCCCACATCGCTTTCGGCGGCGGCAACCCCCGGGTGCGATCACGGATGTCCTGCAAGGCGGCGGCGACCTGCGCGAAATAGGCTTTGCCCTGCGCCTCGCGGCCGAAGAAGGGGGCGATAAATTCAACGAAACGCATATGGGTGTTGAGGCAGGTGGCGACCGGCGTCGTGGTGACGATGACCGGAATGCCAAGGCTATCCATCATCGGGATGATCGACGGATCCCAGGTCATCACCAGCTCGGGATGCTGGGCCTTGATGCGCTCGAAATCGACCTTGGAACTTTGCCCGACGTAGGCGATGCGGCCTTCGTCGAAACCGCGCCGCACGTCGTCCCGCACCCATTTGTCGCGTGGATCGGTGACGCCGACCAGCGTTTCCGGGACGCCGAGCGCGGCCAGAATGCCGACTTCAAAGACGCGGTAGGCGACGACGCGCCGCACCGGCGTCTCGATGATGTTGGTTGGCGCAAAGCCTTCCGGGGTCTTGCCGCCGCGCGGGATCAGCGCCAGTTTGCGGCCGGCCCCGTCGCGCACCTCGGTGTAGTCCTGCTTGCGGTTGACCGAAAACTCACCGATGTTCATGAACGTCTGCTTCGGCTGCGCTCCGGTGTCGTTGTGGCAGGCGGCAAGTCCGCCCAGTGCGACAACAGTGGCCAATGCCGCGATCAGCTTGAAAAGTTGCAGTGTTTTCATCGTTTCCCTGTCACGTTCAGTTTCTGGATTTGCGTCCAAGGAGGTACAGCCCAAGCCCCAGCACGAATACCGCCATGCCGAAGCGGTAGATGACGGCTGCGGGGTCGCGGCGAACGATCAGTTGCACGTAGGCGCGGCCCATGCCGCCGCCGGGCTTATGGGGCTGGAATTCAGCCAGGTAGATGCCATAGCCATCAACGGCGATGGGTTCATTGAAGTTGAGGATGACCGAGCGAGCGCCTCCATCCACCCCGTCTTTGGCCGAGCGCATCGTGAAGTGGGCATTTGGCCGGAGGACGAACCCGTCGAAACCGTCAATGCGCTGGCCCTGGATCGTTTCTGGCGCAAAACGCTCAAAGCGCAGCGTTGCGCCATTGGGCAGGGTTATGGTTTCACCGGAACGCAGCGCCCGGCCGGGGTCGCTGGCCGCGAACAGATAACTGCCCAGATCGCCGACCAGGACGATCAGCACCGCGTAGTGCATCAGGTGCGGCGCAAGACGAAACGGCAGTTCACGACGCTTGGGGTAGCGGGTCAGAATCCCAATGACGCGCTGGGTGGTGCAGGCGAAGGTGTTGACCGCCAGCAGCGCCAGCAAGCCGGTCATGGCGAAGAACCACGCCGTAGGGCGCAGGTTGGCCGCGCCGTAGGTCCGCGCCCATTCGAGCAGACCGACATCGCTCATCGGCGCGAAAATTTCCAGATTGCCGCGTAGCGACCCATAGCCCAGTCCCAGATCGGCGGTCAGCAAAAAGCAAAGCGCGACGGTGAGGCGAATGCTGGCCAGCGTGCGCCAGATGCGCTGCGGCAAGTCAATCGTCCGATTGGCGTGCATGGCGGCGGTCACAGGACGAAGGGGTTACGGAACGGCCCCAGCTCCGGCCCGCCGTTGAACGCCAGAACCAACACGGCGGCCAGCACGGCCAGCGCGGCGCGGGTTCGGTGGCTGCCCAGATGGCCCAGACACAGATGAATCAGGCCAACGCAGAAAAACCAGGTCGCAATAGCCGTCAGGGTCGAGGCATCCTCCCAGACCATCGGTATGCCCCAGCCGGAATAGGACCAGACCTCGCCAGAAAACAGCGACAGCGTCCAGCAGCCGAAGCCCCAGACCAGTGCGCGGAACAGGCGCGGCAGCAGCCCGTCGAACCCGCACAGCGCCGCCACGCCCCAGGCCGCACACAGGAACAGGCAGGCCCGGCCGAGCGCACCGAAGAGCAACACGCCGTGCGCATACGGCGATGCCGTTTTTATGATCGGCAGGTAAAAATCCTTGGGAAAGCAGACGCCTAAAACGACAACGATCAATCCGCCACCGATCAGGGCACGGCGGATGACGGCAGCGCAGGCCGGGTCCTCGATGTCGCGCAAGGCCAGGGCACCGAGCGGCGCGAGCAGGGGTACGAACAGGACGCTACCAGCGAACAGCGGCGTCATCGGCCAGGTCACCCAGTAACGCAGACCCGCGTAGACGCCGCCGATGATGGCCGAAGCCCACCAGACGCGCGTCGCCACCCGCATCAGGCGCGGCGACGACCCTGTCAGCAGCAACGCCCCCAGCAGTAACAGGGCCTCGCTCTTGAGCACCCAACGGCTCAGTTCCATATCAAAAAGACCACGGCTGGAAAGCGGCTGGCGTGGAGGCACGCCGGGTTTATGGGGCTAGGCACGGTTGTAGCCCGGCGAGCTGCGGTCCACCGGATCGGGATCAAGATCGAGGTGGGTCTTGCGGAGTTGGTCCCACAAGGCCAGCCGCGACCAATCGGGCGTATCGGCGATTTTTTGATCGGGCGTCAGCAGCGGATTGGGCAACAGCACGGTCATTTGTTGCGTGCCTTCGTGGTTGTACAGCCGCAAGCCCCAGGAGACCGGCTGATCGTTCTTGTTGAGCGAGCGGTAAAACTCAGCGCGGGCGGTGCGGCGCAGCTTGGCCGATTCCAGCTCTGCCCCGCTGAATTCGCCGATGCAGAGATGAAAATGCCAAGTGCCAAAATCAACGGTCAAATAACCGTTATCCAGTGTGGTGCGCGTTGGCGCATTCGGCGCACGCACTTCCCAGGCCGCGCCGAGCAATAACGGGCCAAAGGTGATTTGATTCCAGTGCTCCTCGAATAATGGCTTGAGCAGATTCCATAAAAAGGTTTCATCGGTAGGCAACGGCCAAATTTCGATGCGGCCCCGATGCGGCTCGTCAACAATCGTGCGTGATATGGACAGCGTGGTTTCAAAAGTCATAGCGATACCCCAGCAGCAAAGAGCGGCCGGCGAGGTTGTATCCTTTCTTCTCGTAGTAGTCGCGGTCAAAAAGATTATTCACATCCAGCGAAATCCGGTGGGCGTTGGCAAAGCGGTAATTGACATTCAAATCCACGACGGTAAAGGTTGGATAGGCAATGGTCGGAATACCGGCCACGGTAAAATCATTGTCGAATCGCTCGCCGACATAACGCGCCTGCAATCGCCCGCTCCACGGTCCTTCGGCATAATCCACACCCGCCCGAACCGTTTCTTTCGGCACGTTTTTAATGTCGCCGGTCACACCGTCTAAGGTCTCTTCGCGCTGGAAGTAATAGGTGATATTGGCGAATAAAGTCCACGGATCGGCAGTGCGCCACGAGCCTTCTATTTCCAAACCCTGAATCCGGGCCTCATTACCATTGGCATAGCTCACAATCACCGGTGCCGGTGGTGGCGGCTTGGAGAGGACGACATTGGAAATGATCCGATCTTCCACTCGCGTCCAGAAATACGTCACATCCAGGCGCGAGCGTTCATTGGCGTACTCAATCCCCATATCCCAGGAAAGACTGCGTTCCGGTTTAAGATCAGGATTGCCTTGAGTGATTTGCGGCTGGCCGCCGCGAATGGATTCGTTGAACCCCGTGAGTTGGAAAGCTTCGGGTACGACAAAAGCGCGTCCAGCACTGGCATGCAAGCGCACGCCCGGCCAGAGCAGTTGTTTAGCGCCAATGCTGGGATTGAAGATGTTGGAGGTCGTGCTGGACGGGGTGAAATTGGTTAGAAAAGGCGTTTCCACAGTCGTGGTTTCGATGGAATCGTAGCGTCCACCGAGCGTTAGAATGGTATTGCCGTCGTTGAAGCGGAAGGTGTTCTCGGCATAGAGACCTAAGGTCTCTTTTTGATTGTCGGCGGTAGATGGCGCTTGTCGTTGTCCAGTACGACTCAAGGAGTGGACTTCGGTATCGACCCGCTCCCAATCAATCCCCATCACCAGATTATGCGCGTCGCTCCATTGCCAGTCGTTTTGTAGCTGCACACCGCGCCAGTCAATCTGGTTATCATAATAATTATAGGGCAGATAGGGTTGATCCAGCCGATTGGTCGAGGTCACGCGGCGATAGTCATTCTTTTCCTGGGCCGTGTATGCCGTCAGAGAAAGCGTATGGGTTTCGAATTTCCGACTCAGCCGCAGATCGCCAGCCATGCGATCCACGTCTTTACTACCTTGATTATTGCTGCCGTCGGCCATATCGCCCGGCGTCAGGATATCGCGGCCCTGAAAGACATCGAATTTCACATCGGCCCGCCAGTGATCGGCGAAGTCAGCACCGAGCCGTCCATTCACATTTTGTGTGCGAAACCGGGTGTAGGGTCGAATATCGCCCGAACCCATGCGGTAATCATCGGTCTGGTTGTGATAACCCGCGTTAAGATCAAAATCAATCGCCTCCGTCAGATTGCCGCCCGCTCGCACCCCCAAATCACGAGTGTCGAAGCTGCCATAACCGACTCGCGCTTCGCCGTGCACCTCACCGCTTGAGCGGCGGGTAATGATGTTGACCACGCCGCCCATTGCCGATGAACCATATAATGCCGAGGCGGGTCCTTTCAGGATTTCAATCCGTTCGACGTTATCCAGCTTAATCGTGGCGAGATTGGTCGAACCGGCAGGACGGCCATCAATCAGCAAGAGCGAGTGTTTATTGGTGCCGGAAAATTCTGGGCGAAAACCGCGAATGCCAATCCCGGATAACACGCCGTTGTATTGGATGACATCCACTCCGGCATTCTTTTTGAGCACATCGGTTAAATCAACCGCAACGGTTTTTTCAATATCTTCACGAGTGATGATTTCAACTTTTTGCGGGACTTCCTCGGCTTTGCTTTCAACGCGGCGGGCGGTCACGATGAGTTCTTCCAGCATCTCGTTATCAGCCGCCGCAGCGATGGTTGGAATCGCACAGAGCGCCGCCAGCGTCAAAGAGGTGCCGCAATGAACGCGCCTTCTCAAAGGCCAGAATGGAATAGCCGTCGGTAAATTTTTGAAAAAAATAAAGTCGGAAAACACGAAACAGACTCCGTTAAAGACTTGTTAAAAACAAGTAGCAACAGCGTCTGCCAGGCGCAAAAACAGGTGATCCACATGAGAAGAACACCGGCAACAGCCAGCCGCAAAACTTTGGAGTGGCGGTGAACCAGAAGAACGTCACCCTTCAACGGCCCTGCGCATAGCAACGCACGAGGCGTCACCCAAACGGTAGGCCGCACCCTCGAAACACCCCGTTCAAAGGTCGGTGACGCAGTGACGGCAGGTCTCCTGGCTTGCGAGTCAGGGCCTTCGCTCGGCCTTCCCGGTCGTTACCTCTGACCAGTGGCATATGGAGAGCGTCGGCTCGTCGCGTACAGTTGCGGGGGCAGCCACGGCTTGCTGGATTTTCTCTCTCATAAAGAGAGAAATATCAAGATAAAAATACCGTGTTCCCTTTTCATCCCATTTCGGGAAACCGTCAATGGGTATATTAGATCAGAATGAAAAGAGTCTCAAGCTCTAAAAGTGTGGTTTATTGGATGCTTTTCTTTTTTATCTTATTAGAAAAACAGAAATAGAACCGTTCTGTTCTATTAAGAACACGGTCGGTTTTTTAGCAGTGATGGCCAAAAGGCTATCACCGAATAGCTCGATAGAAGCAGAGAAAGCTTATTGCAATTTAAGCATTATTTTAATATCGGTGATTGTGATCATCCTCGTGATGCGCCATTTGCGGCACGCCCTGCCAATCTTCGCGGCCCACCACCAGTGCGCGATAGGCGCAGAACTGACAATTCATGGATGCCGCGCCCGTTTCGGCTTCGGAGAGGCGCTCCAAAAACGTTTCGATCAACAACGGATGGACGTTCAAATAGGGCGCGACCGCAGTGCGCGCCGCCGGGTGGGCCATTCCATGCTCGGCGACGGTCGCATGTATCCGTTCGACCAGACAGCCGTTAAACAGCAGATAAGGAAAGACCACCACCTGTCGAAACCCCAAGCGATGAACCCGCTCCAGCGCATCGGCCATCAACGGAGCGGCCACGGCGGTATAGGCTGTGACCGCCCAACCGAAGCCCATCCCTTCCCACAATATCTGGGTGATCTTGCTGATATTGGAGTTGGCGTCGAGATCAGAGCTGCCGCGTCCGATCACCAGTAACACGGTCTCTCGTCGGTCGTACTCCGCTCCAAACGCGGCTTCAGCGCCTTCAATCCGCTCGCGGGCGATCTGTAAAAGCTTCGGCTCCATCCCTAGGTCCGACCCCAACCGAAGGTCTGCGCCCGGATGCTCGGCCTGAAAGGCGTTGAGGATAATGGGTATGTCGTTCTTGATGTGACCGGCGGCCATCAGGAACGCGGGTAGCGCGGTGATGCGGCGAAACCCCTGTTGCCAGAGCGTTTCCAAGGCGTCGGTGAGGCTGGGTTCGGCCAGTTCCAGAAATCCGGCCAGCAGGGTGCGCTCAGGCAGGGCCTGGCGTAACTGCTCAACCAAACCGTGGAATTCGGTCACGCCCGCCGGGCGGCGGGTGCCATGGCCAATCAGCAGCACGGCGGAGTCGGTAGAAGAAAGGTGCATCATCAGCGCATTCCGATAACGGTGTTGAAGCCAGAGAATCAGGGGTTGTCGAGAAACAGCGCAGCGATTTCCTGCGCCGCCTGGTCGCGCCGACGCCGATCCTGTTCCTCGGCGACATGGTGATGCAGGTGCTCGACTAGCAAGCTGTCTCGGATTTGGCCCAACGCACGGTGGCAGTGATGGATGCCGTTCAATAACTCGGCGCAGGCCAGGCCCCGTTCAAGACGCAGGAGCAAAGTCTCGATCTGTTGTCGGTGATCGAGCAAATTCTGGCGAAGGCGTTCGGAATGTTCGATATGAGCCACTTTTGAAACCTCTGGATGGATCGCTTCGTTCAGTTGGGAAATTTCTTTTTCAGGATCGTTGGCGCAGCAGGCGTTGGAGTTGATCGAGGGTCTGGGCGGGATCACGCCGCCCGGTTGCGCAGGCTTTGCAAAGACAGGCCAATCCGCGCGCTTCGGGCGGCACCCGATCAGCGGCTTGCGCCGGAATCACGGTCTCGAAGCACCAGCAGTGCGAATGGCCTGTCGCGATTGCGCAGTGGTTGGGCTGTCCGCACAGCGGACAACGGGAAGGGTCCGTGGACATCACGCGCCATACTCGACGGGTGAGCTCATACAGGCTTTCACGCCGCTCATCGCTTGGGATAAGGTCGGAAAGTCCTGCCACGTTTCGACATGGCGAACGCGCCACAGCGTTTGCCCGCATGGCGGATTCAGCACCTCGACCTGCACCGCCGACCGGGGTCCCTCATGGCCGTTGACGGTGAAGCCTTCCCGCTCCAGCGCGCGCCGGGTCCACAGCGCCGGCAGATCGCCGCCGACCAGATCGACCTGGCCGACCGGCGGATGGTGAAATTTGAACGCGCCCGCGTGAGGATCGAACGCGACGCCGTCGCCGTGAAACGCGGCCTGAAACGCGCCATCCAGCACCAGTTCCTCCGGTGCGCCGACCCGGATCGATCCGCCCGGCTGGAACAACCAGAGTTGGTCGGCGCCGCGCAAGGCCAAATCCAGGTCGTGGGTGGAGAGCAGCACGGCCCGCCCGCTTTCCCGCGCCAGGCGGCGCAAAATGCCCATGAGTTCCACCCGGCGCGGCAGATCCAGAAACGCGGTCGGCTCGTCCAGCAACAACAGCTTCGGCTCCTGCGCCAACGCGCGGGCGATCATGACCTTTTGCCGCTCGCCGTCGCTCAGTTCGTTGACCGGCCGGAGCGCGAACGCCGCGATGCCGACCGCCGCCAGCGCACGGTCGATCACGGTTTCATCCTGCGGCGTCAGGCGACCCGTCCAATCGGTATACGGATAGCGACCGAGCGCCACCAGGGCGCGCACCGACAGCGCCCCGACTGCGACCCGGTCGGTCAGCACCACCCCCAACCGCCGCGCCAACTCGCGCGGCGGCAAGCGGTAAGGATCGGCGCCCGCCACCCGAACGCCGCCACGCAACGGCGGCTGCATCCCGGCGAGGGTGCGCAACAGCGTCGATTTGCCCGCGCCGTTGGGACCTAGCAGGCAGACCAGTTCTCCCGGATACAGTTTGAGATCGACCCGTTCGGCGACGAAGCGCGGCGGGCGACGACGGACGGAATAGCCGATAGCCAGATCGGTGGTTTCCAGGATGGGTTCGAGCATGGCGCGGGTCCCTTCAGGTCGCGAAAACCGAACGTGGGGCGTCCCGGCGCAACACGATCCACACCACGACCGGCGCTCCCAACAAAGCGGTCACCGCGTTCAGGGGCAGAACGGTTTGGCTGCCGGGCACGCCGGCCACCAGATCGGCCAGCAAGGCCGCCAGACCGCCCATCAGCATCGTCGCCGGCGCCAGCATCCGGTGATCCGAGGTGCGCAACAGCGCGCGGCACAGGTGGGGAATCGCCACGCCGAGAAAGGCGATGGGGCCGCAGAACGCCGTGACTGCCCCGGCCAGTACCGAGGTGCCGGCGATGAGCCAGAACCGGACGCGGCGGACGTTCGCGCCCATGCTGCGGGCGTAGGCTTCGCCCAGCAGCAGGGCGTTGAGCGGCTTGGTCAACAGCCAGGCCAGCAGCAGACCCGCGCCAATCACCGGCGCCAGAATCGCCAACTGCCGCCCGGTGACGCCACCGAAGCTGCCGAAGGTCCAACTGATGTAAGCTTGAATCTGCTCGGGGACGCTGAAATAGATCAGGATGCTGACCACCGCGCCGGTCGCGTACCCCAGCATCAGGCCGAGAATGAGCAGGGTCATGGCGTGGCGCAGCCAGCGGGCGGCGACGATGACCAGCCCGGTGACGAGGCTGGCACCGGCGATAGCGGCGGCGATCAGGCTCAAATCGCCCAGCAGGCCGACGTTGGACAGAAATCCGGTGGCGGCGCCGGTGGCCAGCACCACCAGCGCCACACCCAGACTGGCCCCGGCGTTGATGCCGAGGATGTAGGGATCAGCCAGCGGATTGCGAAACAGCGTCTGCATTTGCAGGCCGCTGACCGCCAGCGCCGCGCCGGCCAGCACGGCGGTCAGCGCCTTGGGCAGGCGGAACTCCAGGATGATGTAGGCCCAACTCGGCTTGGCCGACGCGCCGCCGGTCAGCACGGCGGCGACATCGCCCAGCGGAATGCGCACCGACCCCAAGGCCAGATTCAGCAAAAATGCGCCGACCAGCGCCAGCGCCAAACCGCCGAGAACGGCCAGGCGCCAGCCATCGCTTTGCCCCCACAGACTCTCTGGCGTGCACACCATCGAACTCTCCTCATCCTTTGCGAGCGGGGACGAGGGGATGGACGAATCCAGCGCGGCGCTCATGGCAGCCACCGGTAGTATTTCAGGCGGTGATCGGGCAGGCGGTCGGGATGCAGGATTTTGATCACGTCGGCCAGCACGATGTCGGGTTCGAGGATTCCCAATTCCCAGTAATCGTTGGCCTTGTGCTCGTTCAGGCGGGCGTTTTGGTTGTACACCCGGCGGGCGCGGAACGCCTTGAAAGCGCCGTAGCGTTCGTTGGCGGCCAGCAAATCGGCGCGTGTGAACCAGTCCAGCCCACTGGTAAACCACACATCCGCTTCTCCGGCCCGCTCGAACACCGCCTCGAAACTGAGCGGAATACTGGCCCGATGCGTATCGTCCGCCCACCGGTAAACGCCACCGGCGTCCGCCACCAGTCGAGCGATATAGCTGTCGCCGCCGGGCACGTACCAGCCATCCCGATGCAGAAAACCGCCGAACACGCTCGGCTTTTGCGCGGCGGGTACGTCGCGGACTTGGGCGGCGTAAGCCTCGTAACGCTCGACCATTTCCGCGAAACGGCGCTGGGCCAGGCCGTCCCTGTTGAGAAACGCGGCGGTGAATTTCAGCCACTCGCTGCGCCCCAGCAGGGTCGGCTCCACGTACTCGGAATTGATCGCCACATTGACGCCGGCGTTCTGCAACAAGGGATGGGCGTTGTACTGCGGCTGATCGTGGCCCACGGCGGTGACCAGATCGGGGCGCAAATCGAGAATCCTTTCGAGGTTGACGCTGGGGCCGCGCCCGACTTCCTCCACCTTGCCGGCGGCAATCAATTGGCGCGCTGCCGGCGAATAGACGTTCTCATAGGAACTCACCGCGACCAGCCGATCCAGCGCGTCCAATAGCTCCAAATGGGGCAGATGGGTGGTGGACAGGACGGCGATGGAGCGCACGGGAACTTGAATCACTTGGGCATTGGCAAAGCCTTCGGGAACCGGTGCGCCACACTGGACTAGGACGTAGCGGAAGCTTTCTTTGGCGTCAGGCCACGGCGTGGTCACTGTGATCACCTTGTAGTGCTTGAAATACTCCAGGGTGAACCCCTTGGCGTACGTCAGCGTGGCTTTTTCCGGGAAGTAATCAATGGCGGGGTCATAGCGTTCCAGACAGTCGTTGGTCTGGTTGGCGGTCGGCGGCACCAACGCGGGTGACTGAGCGAAAACAAGGCCCGATAGCATCAAAACCATCAAAACCATCAAAACCATCAAAATACCCAGTAAGCCCAATGCCCTATAGCGAATCCCGGATCGCGTCTGCGGCAGGGCGGCGGTCACTGAGCAGGGAAGCAACAAGCGGAACAACATAGAGTTAACCTGCGTTATTTAATCGAAAAGTGATGGGGACATTGACGGTGGTTTCCACGGCGTGGCCATCCTGTTGAGCAGGGCGAAAGCGCCAGCGCCGCACGGTCGCCAGCGCCGTTTCATCCAAAACGGCGTAACCGCTACTGCGGGTGACATTGGCTGAATCCACATCGCCCGATGCCGATACCTTGATACGGATCACCACCTGCCCTTCATGACCCATGCGGCGGGCCACAGGGGGATAGGCTGGCTCAGGCCGGTAGGTAGGGGTCGCCCGGCTGTCGCTGACGCCCTGCCCCCCCGCACCGGTGCCGACGCCAGACGGTGTGCCTGACGCCGTACCCGATCCCGTCGCCGATCTTGATCCCATCGGCGATGCCCATCTCGCCTGCGACTCCCCAAGGGCTGAATCGGCCTCACGCCCGCGTGTGGAAGAAGTGGATGCGCTGGGCGCCACGAATGTCTTTGTTGTTGCAATTTCTGGCCGGATACGGGTCACTGATTTGGGCTTTGGCTCCGGCTTGGGTTTCGGTTCTGGTTTGGGCTTGGGCTTCGGCTCCAGTTTGGGCTTTAGCATGATCGGGGGCTTTGGCGCGGGTGCAGGCGCGGCAGCAATGGCGGGTATGGGTGGGGCCTCAAACGCCGGTGGCGGCGGCGGAGTTGGGTGGATCAGCATCACGGTCACCGGCAGTGGCTTCGGTGGCGCAGGTGGCGGCGGTACGGCAAACGCCAGCAATAAGCCCGCGACACTCAGATGCGCGAGCGCCGACAAGCCGACTACAGCGGTCTGTTGGCTGAAGGTGGGACGCATAACCGCCGCCGCTCTCAGGGTGCTCTGGATTCGGTGATGAACCCGATCCGGGTGAGGCCATTGCGTTGCGCGGCGGCCATGACCTCAGCCAAGCGCTGATAGGGCGTGCTTTTGTCGGCGTACAGATGCAGCTCCGGCTTGGGTTCGCCGCGCGCCGCTTCCTGCAAGCGAGGTTCGAGATCGGCTTCACCCAAGGCGACGCCATTCCAAAACAGTTGCCCATTGGCGTCGATGCCCAATTCCACCGGCGCGGGGTTCGCCGCCGCCGATGGCGCATTCGCTTCCGTCTCGGGCAGATCGACGGCCAGACGGTGGGTGATGAGCGGCAGGGTGATCATGAAAATCACCAGCAGCACCAACATCACATCAACCAGCGGGGTGGTGTTGATCTCGGCCACGGGTTGCGCGTGGCCGCCGCGTTGAAAGCTGCCGAACGCCATCAGCCGCGCTCCGTGCAGGTCGCCAATGCCGCCACGGGTTCATCCGTCGGCGGGGAATCTTGGCGCATCGGCGGATGCATCCCCGCGACCAAGTAAGCGTGAAGATCGTAGGCAAAGCCGTCCAGCGCCATGAGTCGGAGCCGGTTGGCGCGGGTGAACAGGTTGTAGGCAATCACCGCTGGAATCGCCACGGCCAAGCCCGCGCCGGTCATGACCAGGGCCTCGCCGACCGGACCCGCCACTTTATCGAGGGTGGCTTGACCGCTGGTTCCAAGCGCCAGCAGGGCGCGATGGACGCTCCAAACCGTGCCGAACAGGCCGACGAACGGCGCAGTGCTGCCAATGGACGCCAGCACCGTCAATCCGTATTCCAGCGCGGCGCTTTCCGCGTCGAGCATCTGCCGTAAGGCGCGGGTCACCAAACCGTCCAGATCGCTGGCGCGGGACGCTTGGGAACAATGGCGGGCCATCGCTAATCCGGCCTGGGCCAGACGCCCCAGCGGGTGGCGGTGGTGTGCGTCCAACACCTGGGCATGGTCGCTGCTTTGCCAGAATCGCTCGACGAATCCGCGTTCGGTCCGCCCCTGTTGACGGTTATAATGGTATTTCAGCCCGATGACCGCCCACGTTATGACCGACATGATCAACAAAATAACGGCGGTCGCCAGACTGATGGCGTCCGCTTGATCGAGATAAAGGGCTACAGTTTCCATTCCAACCCCGCGACGGCGTAAAGGCCCGGTTGCGCGTAGCCGATTTCTTCGGTGGCGTCCTGGTCGAACAGATTTTCGATCCGGCCATAGAGCGTGAGCTCTTTATTGAGATTGACTCTGCCGGATACGTCGACCCGGACGTAATCTGAGGTTTCCTTGTCGCCGTTCCAGCGCAGGCGCGGGCCGGTGTAATAAAGATTGGCGCCCAGCGTGTAGCGGTCTTGCGTGTAGGCAAGGCCAAGGTTGGCCGTATGGTCAGCGATTTGCACCGTGCGGAAGCGTTCGCCGTTTTTCTCGCTCCAGGCATCGGTGTAGGTGTAATTGGCGCTCAGGCTCCAGTTTTCATTGATCCAGTAGTTGCCGACCAGCTCCACGCCCTCGGTTTCGCCAGTGTCCCGATTGATGTACGTACCGCCATAGGTGCCGTCGGGATTGACTCGACCGACAAAGGCGATCACGTTGTCCAGCGTGGTGTGCCAATAGGTCAGTTCGAGGTTCAGCCGTTTGCCGAGAAACGCTTGACGAATACCGGCTTCAACGGTGCGGCCTTCTTCGGGTTGCACGTCTGGATTGCCGTATTTGGGATCGAACAACTCGAAAAAGCCGGGGGCGCGGAAGCTGGTGCCGTAATTGGCGAACACCGTGGTGTCGGTATCCTTGAAGGTGTACGCCGCGCCCAGCTTGCCCGTGGTGTTTTCCCCGTATTCCTCGTGGCGGTTGAACCGCAGACCGGCGCGGACGACCAAAGCGTCGTCGAACCAGGTCAGCACGTCGTTGACGTACAGCGCGTTGTTGCTCACCTCCGCCTCGAGATCGCCGTACTTGCCCCACTTTTTGCCTTTCTGGTTGTAAAACTCGTAGCCGAACAAGACGGTGTTGTTTCCTCCCGCCAGTTTCGAGTCCAGCAGCAGGTTGTAATCGAACTGGAGATTTTCGTTCTGGCTGTAATACGGCTTGCCATCGCCCGTATCGTAGACCGGCACCGGCTCGCCGCGCCGGTAAGAGTTCGTGTAATCGAGTGTGAAATCGTCGGTCGGCGCCGGCACGATACCCAGCAGACCGTCATCGGCGTCTTTGTTGGAGTTCTTTTTCCGGGTCCAGCCGAGCACCGCTTTCTGGCGCAGGTTGTCGGTCAACTGGTGCTTGAAGTTGAGCGCGCCGAGGGTTTGCTGGGTCTGGTTGTATTGATTGGGATCGGGCAATTGGAATGCCCACCACGGCGTCGCGGGCGAATCCTGGGCGTAGGATTCCCGCAGTTCGGCGAAATTGAAGGTCGTGTCCATGTAGAGCACGGTTCCTTCCACCGACAGCCGATCACCCAGCGTGTAGCCGAGTTTGAGTTGGGGCGAAAAATTCCGGTAGGTTTCGTGATCGTGCACACCGTCGCTGTCGGTGTAGGCGAGATTGAGCGAATAGCCGAAATCGCCCTGCGTGCCGCGCAACGAACCGTAGCCTTTCTTCCAATCCAGCGAGCCGTATTCGGCGGCGAGTTCCGGGTGTTGGCCGGCGAGCGGCCCTTTGGTGGTGATCGCGATGACCCCGGCTGTGCTGTCGGAGCCGTAACTATCCGCTTGCGGGCCGCGCAGAATTTCGATTTTCTCGATCAGCTTCGGGTCGATTTGACCGAGGACATTACCAACGCCGGGCGAGAGTCCTTCATTGATCTTGACCCCATCCACCACGACCAGAAAATGGCCGCTGCCAAAACCTCGCAGTTTCGGGTAATTGAACTGACCGGGACCGCCGGCTTGCTTGAATTGAACGCCGGCGGTTTGCCGCAGAATCTCGGTGGTGTCGGTGAAATTTTTTTCCTTGATTTCCTCTTCGGTAATGACGGTGACCGACTGAGTGGAATATTGCGCGGGCGTTTCGATCTTCGTCGAGGTGACGATGACATCGGTCAGCGTATCGCCGGAACCCGAATCGAACGCGACCGCCAGCGGCGACGCCAGGCACAGACTGGCCCCGCACAAACCAGATTTTAACGATGGAAAGCGCGATTGCCCGGAACGACGGGGGATAAAACCGAGAGACATGGACAGACTCCGTTAGCACTTGTCGGCAACAAATGAAAACAGCGTCTGCTAGGCGCGAGGACAGAAACGGCGGCCCAAAAAAAGGATGGCGAGCACGGGCTGGAACCAGCGCAGCGGCAAATTTTGGACATCTGAATGCAGGAAATTGTCACCGGTCAACGGACTCTACGCATAGCAACGCACGAAGGCGTCACCCAAACGGTAGGCCGCACCCTCGAAACACCCCGTTCAAAGGTAGGTGACGCAATCGACGGCAGGTCTCCTGGCTGGCGAGTCAGGGCCTTCGCTCGGCCTTCCCGGTCATTACCTCTGACCAGTGGCATATGGAGAGCGTCGGCTCGTCGCGTACAGTTGCGGGGGCAGCCACGGCTTGCGCGCTGTCGTCTCTTGCGGAGGTCGAGCGCACCGTGTTCCCTTTTCATCCCACTCGGGGAACCGTCAAATCAGAATGCTACAGTGCAACATGACAGACTGCAAGCAATCGCCTTGCTTTCTCAAGGGCCTTTACAGCCAATCCCGAAGTTATCTTGCGCTCCATCATCGTGGGTGAAAATCCCCAGCAGTTGAGCCTGCCGTTTACCCTCTGGAACCGTCGGGCCGTCATGCAACTGATTAAGGTGCTGTTCGACATTGAGATGCCCCTTGGCACCGTCGGCGAATACCTGCTGCGCTGGGGCTATACCCCGCAACTCTCCAGAACGGGTCATGGCTTATTTCAAACATTCGGCTGTCCACTATGCAGCATTACAAGGTTAGGAGTTACGCAGTTGAATAAAGAGGAGGACAAAGGGAGATTATGAACCCAGCAAAAGTGACCGATGAAGATTACATTCAGTTTCTAATAGCGACGACGCTGTGGGAGGAAGCGGCCGTGCAGGTATCCCGGCAGGGCGGTGTGCTGGTGGTAGACGACTCGACCTTGGACAAACCCTATGCCAAGAAAATGGCGCTAGTTCACCGGCATGGGTCGGGGAAACACCACG
>JBATSQ010000195.1:0-9568 GCA_049293375.1 Candidatus Contendibacter sp. | reverse complement strand
TGTTCGCCTTCGCGCCGCTGGTCGGGCTGCTGCTGGGCATCTCGGCCATCACGGTGCCTTGGGATACGCTCGTGAGCTCGGTACTGCTGTATATCGTCATACCGGTGATCCTGGCGCAACTCTGGCGGAGGTCGCTCCTGACCCAAGGGCAAGACGCTTTCGCTATGGCGATGCACAGAGCAGGACCGTGGTCGATGCTGGCGCTGCTGGCCACTTTGGTGTTGATCTTTGCCTTCCAAGGCGTGGCCATTATCCGGCAGCCCCTCATTATTGCCTTGCTGGCCGTACCAATCCTCATGCAGGTCTTCTTCAATGCCGCACTGGCTTATGGGCTGAATCGGTGGGTCGGCGAGAAACACAACGTGGCCTGTCCGTCCGCGCTGATCGGCGCATCTAATTTCTTTGAATTGGCCGTGGCCGCTGCGATCAGTCTTTTTGGGTTCCAATCGGGCGCGGCGCTCGCTACAGTAGTTGGGGTGCTGATCGAGGTGCCGACGATGCTGCTCGTCGTCGCACTGGTCAACCGCTCGAAAGGCTGGTACGAAAGAGCGGCGCTCGCTGCGCGCTAACCATGAAAAGCCCTTCAGCCCCGCCTCTGGTCAGGCCGTGCGGCTTCAGCTTCCAGAGGCGTTAGCCGTGACAGGCGACAGCACGCCAGTTACAGCGCGCTCAGGCGCGCATTGATCGCTTTGCTAAGGTTTTGCACCCAGCCATTGTAGTTACTGTGGATGTTAGCGCCGTCGTAATCCAGGTTTTTGCTGTCCCGATAAAGAATGCTGTAGCTGGAGCGGTCATAGGGAATATCCACCTGCGCCATATGATCGCGCACATACAGCGTGCCGACGATCATGCCGCGCCGTGTCTCTTTCATCTGCCAGCCGAGCGAGGTTCCGGCTTGCTGAATGGCGTTGCGCACATCTTTTAAGGCGTAGATGCGGGTGCTGGTAGTGACCGGTGCGCCGGAAACGGTGTAAACGGGGTTGCTGCGACAAGCGGCTAGCGTCAGGGC
Source organism: Candidatus Contendibacter sp. (assembly GCA_049293375.1). GTDB lineage: Bacteria > Pseudomonadota > Gammaproteobacteria > Competibacterales > Competibacteraceae > Contendibacter. The sequence continues at coordinate 8,559 of JBATSQ010000195.1, read as the reverse complement.
CAGGCTGCCCACCACGGTGATCCAGAGCTTAGCGTTCATTGTTTTCTCCAGGGTGTTGTGAATCCATTGAGCCGGTAGAGCGGCCTCGCGGTAAAGGTAGTAGTTGCAATGAGCGCAGTAAACCCAAGGGATACAGGCCTCGCGCCACGAGCGATCCCGCCACCAGCCGCACAATCCGCGCCGTATCGCGCCAGGGCCGATAGTGGCTGGGACGACTCTGGGCCAGGTACAGCGTTTCAATAGGCACGACCACCGGATAGCGGCGCTGGTGGCCCGCTTGCAACAGCAGGGCGCTTTCAAACACAAAGCCGCCCCGGCGCGGTCCTGGCCCGGTCGCTTGGCGCAAAAAGGTTATCGGATACAGCCGAAAGCCGGATTGGGTATCCGCAATTGGGCAGCCCGCCGCCCAGGATACCCAGAAGTCGGCGAAGCTGTTGGCGAAGCGCCGCAGGGGTGGAGCCGCCTCGCGGCGCTCCAGACGGGCGGCGATGATGAGGCGATCCGGCCAGCGTTGATAAGCATCCAGCAGCTTGGGAATGTCTTCGGGACGATGCTGGCCATCGGCGTCCAGGGTAATGACCGCTTGCGCGCCCCGCACCAGCGCGTACTGCATCCCGCGCCACAGACTGGCCCCTTTGCCTTGATTTTGCGCCTGCCGTAACACGACTGCGCCCATAGCTTGGGCTTGCGCCGCGCTGGCATCACTAGAGCCATCGTCTACCACAATGATCCAATCCAGTTGCCGACGAGCGCACTCGACCACAGCGGCAATGGTGGCGGCTTCGTTATAAGCTGGGATGACCACGGCAATATTCATTAGACAATACGCAAAATCAGGCTTTCCCTACTGACGCTGTATCAAACGATGCCGCCATTGAGGTTGATGATCTGACCGGTTAGATAGCCCGCCTGAGCGGAGGCGAGAAAACCGACCAGATCGGCGACTTCCTCGGCGGTACCCGCGCGCCGCAGCGGCACCAGAGTTTTGATGGTGGCGGCATCGAAGGCGGCGTCGATGGCTGGGCCGGTGATCAGCCCTGGCGCAATCGCGTTGACGGTAATCCCGCGGGAGGCCAGTTCCAGCGCCAGCGCCTTGGTGGCACCATGCAGGCCGGCCTTGGCGGCGGCGTAATTGGTCTGGCCGCGATTGCCGGTCACGCCGGCCAGCGAGGAGATGTTGATGATACGGCCCCAACGGGTCCCCAGCATGGGCAGCAACAGCGGCTGGGTGACGTGGAAAAAGCCGTGCAGGCACACGTCGAGCACCCGTCGCCACTGGCTGGCGGACATTCCAGCCATGGGCGCATCGTCGTGGAGACCGGCGTTGTTAACCAGCACCTGAATGGGGCCGACCTCGAGCAGCGCAGCGAGGATCTCGTGAGTTTGGGCTGCGTCGGTGACATCGAAGGTCGCTGTTTCCGCAACACCGCCCTCAGCCTGAATGGCTGCCGCAACCGCCGCTGCCCGCTGTGGATGCTGGTGGGCATGCACGATGACGTGTAAGCCATCACGCGCCAACCGCTGGCAAATGGCGCGGCCAATGCCGCCGCCGCCGCCCGTAACCAGCGCGCGCTTCATGGCGTAAACACCACGCTCAGCGGTTGTTCGTCACCCGCTGCCAGGGTGACGATGCTCGCTTGCCGCCGGGCCATGGCGCATAACAACGGTAGGCTGCGTGCGGCAGGATTACCGCTATGCAAGCGCTCCAGCGCGGGATCGGCCAACGACTCCGCCGCCGTGCGGGCTACAGGCAATAGCTGCGCGATGCCTAGCGCTCCCTCGGTTGGCGGCGCAGGAGCCAAAAGCAGGGCCACGGCAAAGGGCGCAAGCAACGGCCGGTGCTCCGCCAACGGGAATGAGGGCGGTAAATCGTAGGCCACCAGCAACACCGGGCTGGCTTCCGTCCAGACCAGCGCGGCGGCTTCGCGCAGACCGACCACGAAGCTGCCATCATAGGCAGAGAGGCTGAGCGAAGACTGGCGACAGCCAGTGGCAATGGCCCAATAGCCGGCCGGGGTGTTGTGCACCGAATGATGAAAATGGGTCGGTGACACCGGACGGTCAGGTTGAGTCAGCGCGGCGCAGATCTGGTCGATGACCTCACTGTCGCCCGCTGAGGACGCGAAGACCGCACTGACCGTGGTCGCCGGGATCGCCGCCATGGCCAGGGCTTCTTGCGCGACCTGCAATGCCAGCTTGACGGTCTGAGTGGTGCGGCGGCGCTCGTTGGCGGGCAACCAGGTGGCCATGGCGGTCGGCAGGGGTTCGGCGCTATAGGAGCGCGCTCCGCTCAGCACCGCCTGGCTGGCGGCCCATCCGGCCAGCCCTGGAGCCAGCAGTCCCACGCCGGTGATGGCAAGGGCTGTCATGGCCCCCTCCGCCCGAACAGCAAGCTGCAATTGGTGCCACCAAAACCAAAGGAATTGCTAAGCGCGGTGCGCACCGGCGCATCCCGATTCGTTAGCGCCAAATCCACGCCCAGAGCGGGGTCGCGGCGCTGGGTATTGAGGGTGCCGGGAATCAGGCCATGCTCCAGACTAAGGCATACGAATAGCGCTTCGGTGATACCCGCCGCGCCCAGCGTATGCCCGGTCCAGCCCTTGGTGGAGCTGCACGGCGTGGCGGAACCGAATACCCGTTGCACAGCCCGATCCTCGGCGGCATCGTTCAGTGGGGTGGCGGTGCCGTGCAGGTTGATATAGTCCACCTGTTCCGAGCCGATTCCGGCCCGGGTTAGGGCTTGTTGCATGGCCAGCGCCGCGCCGATTCCGTCGGGATGAGCAGCGGTCATGTGCCAGGCGTCACTGCTTTCGCCATAACCCAGCAGCAGGGGCCGCACATCCTCCGGTTGCGCCCATTCCAGCAGGGCGAAACCCGCCGCCTCACCGACATTCAAGCCATCGCGCGCGACATCCCAAGGCCGACAAGGCTGGGTGGAGGCCAGTCCCAGGGCATTAAAGCCATACAGGGTGGTCAGGCACAGACTGTCCACACCGCCGACCACAGCCGCATCGCAAAAGCCGACGCGCAGGTTACGCCAGGCCGAGGCAAACGCTTTGGCGCTGGAGGAACAAGCGGTGGAAATCGTCAGCGCCACGCCAGTGAGCGCCAGCCAGCGGCGGGTAAAATCAGCGACCGAGAAGACGTTGTGGGTATGTTGATAATCGAAGGTGCTCGGCAACGCGCCCGTGTTCGGATCACGCTGGCGATAGGCCCCTTCAGTCGCGCCGATCCCGGAGGTGCTGGTGCCGATGAAGACCCCGATGCGATCCGCGCCGTAACGCGCCCGCGCCGCGCGCACCGCCGCGCCAAAGCCATCCTGTTCCAGGCCTAAACCCGCCAGCCGGTTGTTGCGGCAATCAAACGGAGCCCATGCGCCGATCAGCGGCGCTGCTTCCAGGTCAGCCACCCGCCCGATCCAGGTGGACAGGGAAGCGTCTTCAAAATCACAGGGACGCAGACCGCTCGCCCCGTGCCGCAGAGCCTGCAATGAGGCTGCCACACCGCGACCCAGGGCATTGGTCACAGTGTATGCAGTAACAGCCAATGGTCGGATCGCCATGGTTTCAGACCCTTACCATCACACGCTTACAGCGCACCCGCGATTTCGTTCTGCATGGCTTGCACGATAGCCACCGGGTCCGCAGCATCGCGAATGGGTCGGCCAACCACCACATAATCCGCGCCATTTTTAATGGCGTGGTGGGCAGTCGCAATGCGTTTCTGGTCATCCGGCGGGCTGGCATCATTGGAACCGGGACGAATGCCAGGGGTGACGATCAGTAACTGCTGGCCCAGACCATCACGCAGGCGCGGTGCTTCCAGACCAGAGGACACTACGCCATCACAGCCCAGCTCCAGCGCTTTTTTAGCGCGATGGTAGACCAGTTGTTCAATGGTGCCGGTCAAGCCCATGGCCCGCAGGTCTGTTTCATCGAAACTGGTGAGGACGGTGACCGCCAAAATTTGGGTGGCCTTGCGCTCCCGGAGCGCGGCGCGCAGGATCGGATCATTGCCGTGCACGGTCAGAAAGGTCGCGTCGTGTTTATTCACTTCGCGCACCGCCAGCGCCACGGTTTCCGGGATGTCGAAGAATTTCAAATCCACCATCACCTGATGACCACGCCGCCGAATCATGTCGATCACCGGGAAGCCGCCCGCCAGAAACAGTTGCAGGCCGACCTTGTAGAAATGGACATGATCGCCCAGAAGATCCAGCCAGCGTTCGGCTTCCGTAGTTGAGGACACATCCAGCGCAAAAATAATGCGATCTTCTAGGGAAATCGATTTGCTCATGATCCGTCTCGTGGTGGAAGACGCCGCACGGGGTGCGGCCAGAGGGCGTAGTGATGCGGCCACGTTCTGGCGCATAGGGTAGCCGTTGCCAGCGGCTGGAACAATGCAGGGCGCTTGCATCCAGTGCTGAGCGCGCTGTTGTTTCTGAGATCAGGCGGTGAGCAGCCCGCCCCCGCCAGATTCAGGCCGGATCGCTACGCTAGGTGGCTTGTGGCGACCAGGGTCGCGCCATTAGCAACGCCGCGCCGAAGCTGGCGGCTACGCCCAGGCTCACGGTCAAGCCGATGGCTCGCAGCGCGGGCAGCGCCGAAAAAGAGAGCAAGGTAAACACGGTCAGCGCTGAACTGCAGCACACCAGCAGGGCGTGCAAGGTGCGGCGACGCCAATCCGCATCGGCGACGGGTTGGCTGAAAAACAGCCCGTAATCGACGCCCACCCCCACCACCAGCAGCAATGACACCAGATGAAACAGGGACAGCCTTTCACCCAGCGCCAGCAGCAGCGCCACGGTCAGTACCAGCGCCAGCAGCACCGGCAGCAGGGCGGCGACCACCAATCGCCAAGCGCGCAATCCGAGCCACACAACTGCGACAATTAAAGCCGTGCCCACCGCCCAGCGCCGCAAGACGGCCACCCGAAATTCTGCCACCAGCCGATTGGTCTCCGCCCGTAAATCCAGGGCGTAGGCTTGACTGCAAGCGCCTTGCGGCAATCCGGCGGCCAGGGCGCGAATGTCCCGGACCCCACGGAGTGGCAACAGCGCTGTCCAGCCACGTAGCCCGAATGACAACAAGGCGTTGACGCGCGTCGCCAGCAGGCTTTCCTGGAAATCCGCAGGCCGCAGCGGTGGCGCGGAGCGGGCAGCGGCAACAGCCTCGATAAAGGGCGCAAACAGTCCAGTCTTGAAGGGCAGTCCGGCCAGCGCCGCATGCAGATGGGCGGTCAGGGTTGCCGCTTCCGGTAACAACGCCTGGCGTTGTTGCTGCGTTTGCATACTGGGTAAGTAGCGCATCGCGCCGTCGTAGCCGACCAGCAGGCCACGTTGTTGCTGCTCCTCCAGATAGCGGGCGACGGTTTCGCTATGCCGCAAGGCGGTTTCGGCGTCTGGCGCAGTAATAGCGATCAAGTGGCCCACTTCGGGCGCGCCCAGCCCACTGCGCAATTCCTGATCAAGTTGCAGCAAAGCGCGCGGTACCGGGCTCAGCGCGGCCAGATCGTCTTCCCACAGCGTCGGTGCCCGCGCCAGCAGCGCCAGCACCACCAGCGCGGTACCCCCGCCCAGCGCCAAGGCCAGGCGGGGGCGCGGGCGCAACAGCCAGTCCGCCCACGGCCCAATGGCGAGCGGCTGCGGTGGCGTCCAAGCCAGTGGCAACAGAGCGGGCAGCAGCCAGCGCGTGGTGGCCATAGCCGCGAGGACGCCCGCCATAGTGAAGACACCGAGCTGACTCAAGCCGGGAAAATTGGCATCCAGCATCGCCAGACAGCCCAACAGGGTGGTCGCCACGCACAGGCGCAAGGTCGGCCACAACTGGCGCGTGGTGGCGGCTACGGTATCGGCCGCGCGGCGATGGCTGAATAGATAGGTGGGATAATCCAGCGTCTCACCCAACAGGGTCATGCTAAAGGCCAAAGTCAGCAGATAAATCTGCCCGAACAGGACCGCGACCGCCGCCGCGCCCGCCAGCAACGCCGCCAGCAGCGGCAGGGCACCTAACCAAACCACGCGCGCTGAGCGATAGACCAGCAACAGAATCAGCACTACACCCGTCAGGGCCAGTCCGCCCAGCCATTCCGCTTGACCGCGCACGGTATCGGCCGCCAGCGTTGCCAGCACGCCGGGGCCGCTCAGGCGCAGTTGCACGGTGGTGCCGACGCTGGCGGTGGCGAAGGCGGCGCGAATGGCGGCGACGGCTACTCGCTGGGCGGCCAGATCGTAGCCAGAGGCGCGAGTTTCCAAAAGCAGCAAGGCCCGCGCGCCGTCCGGGGAGAACCAGACGCCCAGGCGCTGGCCGGGCGGACGCATTCCGCCTTGCCACACCCGCAGCAGACTCAGCAGTTCACCAGTCGGGTCCTCAGCCAACCAGCGCTTTTGCAACACGGCCAGCGGTGATTGCAGCTCCGCCAGGCGTTGCTGCAAGCTGGCCTGCAAGCCCGCAGTGGTAAAGCGCTCGGCGCTGACGGTGGGACTTAGCAGGTAGCGGTGGGCGAAAAGGACCTGCATTTCGGCTTCCGGGAGGGTCTCCGCACCGTTAGCCACCCGCGTGAACAAGGCATTGGCGCGCAGGCGCTCGCCCATCTGGCGGCTGGTCGTGGCGCGTGCCTGCGCGGTGTCATTCTCCAGGCCGAGCAGAATCAGCCGCGTGGAGGGACCCTGGCGCAATTGTTCCAACAGCAGCTCCGCCACCGGATCGGTGCCCGGCGCGAACAACGCCAGATCGGCGACCACCGGCGTGGTTAGCACAATCCAGCCGCACCCCAGCACGGCCAGTAACCACAGCAGCGGGATTAGCCAGCGCAGCATGGGCGCGCGTTCAGCGGGGCGTGATGGTCATGACGCTGCGGTCGCCGTCGACTTCCCGCGTTTCCATGCGGACGATGCGCTCGCTCTGACCACTCAGCACAATAGCGGCAATATAGCGGCGGGCGTCGGCGGCCTTGGGTGTCAGACGTAAGCTCCAGGCGGCGGATGTACCCTGTAATTCCAACTGGTAATAGCGTTCCAGGGTCGCTTGATCCCCGGCTTGGGTGGCGCGGATAGCTTCCACCAGCGGCCGCAGTTGCGGGTAGCCGTTCAAGTCGAACTGGCGGCGACCGGCCTCGGCGGTTTCTATAGTTAACCAATGGCCATCGGCTTCATAGACCTCGGCATGCGGCTGTAGGGTTTGTTTGCGCAGAAAATCGGGCGCACGGTAATACAGTGCGCCAGTGGTGACGAGCGGGGTTGTCAGCATCGCCAGGGTTTTTTCCTCCTGAAAGGTGGCTTCCACTGCTGGAACCGTCGCCAGCGCACGCATGATCCGCGCCAATTCGTCATCGGCGGCGCTCGCCAGCGGCCACAGCAGCAACCAGAAGCCCAGTCGGTGGTTCATGGGTGCTGCTGGCCAGGGGCGGGTTGTGACGCGATGGTGATGCGGGCTTCCACCAGCAGTTGACCAGCGGCCTGAACCTGGATGGCGTAAACGCATGGGCTGTTTTCGCCCAGCAGGCGACGGGCCGTGACTAACAGCGGGGCGACGATCTCGGCCAGATCCGCGCGGCACCAGCGCACATCACGCAAGGCCGCGAGATAAGCCGCTGGTGCCGTTTGGCCTGCGGCGCAGGCGCACAGAGCGCCATGAATCGCAGCGGCTTGGGCGCCATATTCGCAGGCATGGAGCGCGGCCAGCCGACCTTGCCGACGTAAGGGGTTGGCGGGATCGCGATGGCTCACCGTCTCGCAGAGGATGGTGTCCGCGTCCCAGGCGTTCACTGCATCCAGAAGACACATGGAGCCCGCGTGCGGAATCAGACTTTGGATTAGTGCCTTATCCAATGGTCCGGTGACCCGTCGTTCAGCGCCCAATGACTTAGCTTTCCTCGTTCCAGTAATCGTAAAAATTAAACCAGTTGTATGGAGCTACCCGGGTGTAATGCTCCAGCCGCCCGGCGTAACGCTGCACCCACGCGGTAAGTTGTGCCTGGCGCTGGCTGCGATCCAGCACGATGCGCTCCGCCAGCGGCTCAAAGTACACCTGGTAGCGGCGGTTACCGCAATACAGCCCAAAGAACAGAATCACCGGACACTGTGTTAACGCGGCCAGCACCCACAGCCCAGCGGGAAATGCCGTTTTCCGGCCCAGAAAAGGGACATACACTGTTTTATCGCCAGCCACCACCCGGTCGCCCAGCGCGCCGACCAGATAACCCGCAGCGATGCTTTCCTGAACCCGCAACAAGGTATCCGGCCCACCAATGGGTAAAATAGTTTTGGCCAATTCGGGATTTAGGGTGTTGAGGAATTGGGTGATGGCTTGGTTATGGGCGCTATTCATCAGGATACGGATGGGGAAGTGGCGCAGCGATACGCCCAACGCGCGCAACACCTCAAAACTGCCAAGATGCGCTCCCAGCAGCAGGCAACCCTGGCCGGACGCCACCTGCTCCAGAATGACGCGATCACCGAACATTTCGATGTGGAACGGGCGCAAGCGGCCCGTCAGAAAATAGGCCCGATCCAGAATGGTGGCGGCGAAACAGTGGATATGCCGGAACACGTCCCGCCAG
>JBATSQ010000194.1:0-17168 GCA_049293375.1 Candidatus Contendibacter sp. | reverse complement strand
GAAGCCGAGATCGTTGCTTGCGAGCTTAGCCATCGCTTTCCCATTCTGCCGCCTTGGCGACACCGATACGCGCCCAGCGTCACCGAGAATTGCGAATATGTGTTTCGCACGCGCTTGCCGGAACGGCATCCGATTACCCTGAACCCCGCCGAACATAAAGAATATGCGTGGTTGCCGCGCGCCGACGCGGCGGTTCGGGTTAGCTCCTGGACTAACCGCGAGGCCATCTTGCGCTTGCCATGAGAGCGCAACTGGCTCGTTTCATCGGTCCGATGTTAGGGCTGCTGTTGTTCTCGGCGGCCTCTTGGATTCTGCACCAGGCCTTAAGCGAATATCGCTATCAGCATGTAGTCGCCTATCTGCGGGGCCTGCCAAGCCTGCAACTGACCGCAGCGCTGCTCGCCACCGCGTTGAGCTACCTGATCACCACCGGTTACGACTGGCTGGCGCTGCGCTATATCCGCCAGCCCCTACCCTGGCCCAAGGTCAGCTTCGCCGCTGTGTTGAGCTATGCCTTTAGCAATTCAGTAGGGCTGTCGATCCTGACGTCTAGCTCCTTGCGTTACCGCTTATATTCAAGTTGGGGATTGACGTCGGTCGACATCGCGCGCGTCATTTTATTTACCACCCTGACTTTTTGGCTCGGCATCTTAATTGTCGGCGGCAGTGTTTTAGCTTTCGATCCGCTAGACCTGGGTACGATTCCCTATCTAGCGCTGGACAGCCGCTGGCTTGGCCTGACGATGCTGGCGCTGGTGGTGCTCTACGTGCTCTTGGGAGCGCTGCGTCGGCAACCGGTGCAACTGGGGCCTTGGTCCCTGCCGATGGTGCGCTTGCGCTTGTCGCTGCCGCAGTTAGCGGTGGGTGGGTTGGATTGGGTGCTGGCGGGCGTGGTGTTGTACGTGCTGTTGCCCAATTCCGACGCCCTCGGCTTCGGCTATGTCCTGGGTGTGTTTCTGATCGCGCAAATCGCCGGGCTGCTTAGCCATGTGCCGGGAGGTTTGGGCGTGTTCGAATCGTTGGTGTTGTTGCTGATGCAACAGCGCGCCCCGGCGACAGACTTGTTCGGCGCGCTACTGGCCTATCGCCTGATTTACTACCTGCTGCCGCTGGCCCTGGCGGCGCTGGGCCTGGGCTGGTATGAATCGCGCCACCAGAAAGAGCGCATTTTATGGCTGCCGCGCGTGGTTGGGCCTTGGGTGCCGGTGTTGTTGCCGCACATCTTCGCTTTACTGGCTTTGATCAGTGGCGCAGTGCTGTTGTTTTCAGCGGCCACCCCGGCGGTGGAAGCGCGCCTGGCGTGGTTGGAGGAATTACTCCCGCTCTCGTTACTGGAAGCCTCCCACTTCGTCAGCAGCCTGGTGGGTATGGGCTTGTTGCTGTTAGCGCGCAGCCTACAACGTCGCCTCGACGCCGCCTGGCTGTTGACCGTGCTCTTACTTAGCGCCGGAATCGTCGCCTCGCTGCTAAAAGGGGTCGATTACGAGGAAGCCACCATATTGGCGGTCTTGCTACTGGGCTTGTTACCGTCCCGAGCACAGTTTTATCGCCGCGCCTCGCTGTTTGGCGAACGCTTCACAGTCGGCTGGCTGGCAACCAGCGCGATCGCGCTGCTGTGCACGGTTTGGCTAGGTTTTTTTTCCTACAAGCACGTCGAATACTCCAATAGCCTCTGGTGGCAATTCAGTTTTGGCGGTGCGGGCGAAGCGCCACGCTTTTTACGCGCAATGGTGGGCGCACTGGTCATGGTGCTGTGTTTCGGAGTTGCCAAACTGTTGCGGCCGACCGCTTACGAGCCAGCCTTGCCTGACGAGGCAGCGCTCGTTCAAGCTCAAGCCACCACTGCCACCTTTCCGCGTACTTACGCCTATCTGGCGCTGTTAGGCGACAAAGCGCTGCTGTTCGACACCGAGCGGCGCGCATTCTTGATGTACGGGGTCGAAGGCCGCAGTTGGGTGGCAATGGGCGACCCAGTGGCGGAGCGGGAGGAAGACCGGCGCGAACTGGCGTGGCAATTCCGTGAACTGTGCGAGCGCCACGATGGCTGGCCAGTCTTTTACCAGGTTCATCCCGATAATCTTGGCCTGTATGTCGAATTGGGCCTGACCTTGCTCAAAATTGGCGAGGAAGCGCGAGTGCGCTTGGCCGATTTTTCGCTAGAAGGCAAAGCGCGTAAAACCATGCGCAACAACGTCAACCGGCTAGAGCGCGAGGGCTATAGTTTTACGGTGGTGGCAATCGACGCCGTGCCGGAATTAGTGTCTGATTTACGCGCGGTGTCCGATGCTTGGCTCAGCGACAAAAACAGCCGGGAGAAAAGCTTCTCGCTCGGTTTTTTCAGCGAAAACTACTTGCGGCGCGGCCCGATCGCCATCGTCCGCTGCGATGCGCGAATTGTCGCTTTCGCCAATCTCTGGCGCGGCGGTGAGGAGTTGTCGGTGGACTTAATGCGCTATCTGCCCGACAGCCCCAACGGCTTGATGGATTATCTGTTTGTTCGGATCATGTTGTGGGGCCGCGAACAGGGTTACGCTTGGTTTAATTTGGGCATGGCCCCGCTGGCGGGCTTGCAAAATCGCAGCTTCGCGCCCCTGTGGAATCGGTTCGGCGCGATGGTGTTTGGCCATGGCGAGGCGTTTTACAATTTTCGCGGCTTGCATCAATACAAGGATAAATTCGATCCTCAGTGGGAGGCGCGCTACCTGGCAGTGCCGAACGGCCTGGTTTTACCGCGCATCCTGACCGATTTGACGGCGTTGATCGCTGGGGGCTTCAAAGGCGTGATCGGAAAATAGACCATGTGGAATCAATCCCTGCGGGTTCTAGCCTGGGCGCTCTGCCTGGCTAGCGTATTGATGCCGGCCAGCGGGCAGGCGGAATTGGCCGAAGAGGCCGCAGAAGACCCCGCCTTTGGCAAGTTAATGATTTATCAAGCCGCCGACGAACCCAAGGGGGTGCTGCTGTTCGTTTCTGGCGTGGGCGGTTGGAACGCTGAGTTGGCTGCGGTGGCGAGAGAACTAGCCAAGCTGGATTATGTGGTGGCTGGCGTGGATCTGGACCTTTATCTTAGCCATCTAGAACGGGCGGAATCTCCCTGTAGCGATCCGGCGGCGGACTTCGACCGCTTGAACCGCGCGCTAGAACAGCGTTACCCGATTGCCACACATCAGCCGCCAATTTTGCTCGGTTTCGCCGCTGGCGCGACATTGACCTATGCTGCCTTGGCGCAAGGTCCGGATGAGCGATTTCATGCCGGCGTCGGCGTGAATTTCTGTCCGCAATGGCCATTGCGCAAGCCTGTCTGTGCAGGTGCTGCCACCGTGGAAACCACCGCGCTTCCTCAAACCAAAGGGTTGGTCTTGAAACCAGCACGGAAGCTACCTGTAACATGGTTTGTATTTCAGAATCAACCCGCCTGTGAGGTTCAGATCGCCACGCAATTCGTGCAAGCCGTGGCGCTGGCCCGTGTGACCAACATTCCAGGATCAGGTGGGAGCAAGGCTTGGTTGCCGCAGGTGTCCGCACTGCTGCAATGGCTAGACCCCAGCATTACCCGGCAAGTGCAGCCCGATTCCGGGGTCAGTGGCGTACCACTGATTGAGGCACCCGTCACCGGTGGCCCGAATCGCGCGCAACTCGCGGTGCTGTTCTCCGGCGACGGCGGTTGGGCACTGTTGGACCGCGCGGTAACGGCGGAACTGGCCAAGAATGGCCTGGCAACCGTGGGCTGGGATTCGTTGAGCTATTTTTGGAAAGCGCGCCAGCCGGAAGAAGTTGCCTTGGATTTGGAGCGCACACTACGCCATTACCTGGAAGCGTGGACAAAGGAGCGCATCGTCTTGATCGGTTATTCGTTCGGCGCGGACGTGCTGCCAGCGACGATCAACCGCCTGGCCAAGGATTTGCGTGAACGGATTGATTTGGTGGCGTTGTTGGGTTTGTCGCAACGGGCTTCCTTCGAGTTCCGGCTAACGCACTGGATCAGCGACGAACCGGATGAAGGTGATCAACCGGTGCGGCCAGAACTGGAAAAACTGGTTAGCCTCAAGCGCTTTTGCCTCTATGGGGCGGAAGAGCCAAACGCGCTGTGTCCGCAGCTGACCAACTTAGGCGTTCTGGTCGAGAAGATGCCAGGCGATCACCATTTCGACGAGGACTATCCAGGCGTGGCGCAGCGCATTCTGGGCCAATTGCCACCCCTTGCTTCAACCCCTGCGCCATCGGCCACCGCCCCGCCCGCCCAAGGCAAAAACTGACCATGGCCGTCTATGCCGTCGGTGATCTGCAAGGCTGCTATGAGCCTTTACAGCGGCTGCTGGACCTGCTGCGCTTTGACCCCGCCACCGATGTGCTGTGGCTGGTGGGCGATCTGGTCAACCGGGGGCCGCAATCGGTCGAAGTGTTGCGGCTGGTGCGCGGCCTGGGGAAGCGGGCGGTCACAGTATTAGGCAATCACGACCTGACTTTATTAGCGGTGGCCGCCGGCGCAGTAAAGCCCAAGCGCAAAGACACTTTTTATTCTGTGTTGGATGCGCCGGATGGTGCTGAGCTGGTGGATTGGCTGCGCGGATGCCCCTTGCTGCATCACGATCCAATGCTGGGATTCACCCTGGTGCACGCGGGTTTGCCGCCGCAATGGGATTTAGCCTTGGCGCATCGGTGCGCGGCGGAGTTGGAAGCGACTTTGCGGGGAGCGGAACATCGGGAATTTCTGGCGCACATGTTCGGCGCGGAACCCCGGCGCTGGCGCGATAAGCTGAGCGGCTATGATCGGCTGCGGTTCATCGTCAACGCCCTGACGCGCATGCGATTCTGCACAGCCGAGGGCACGCTCTCATTAACGGATAAAGGGCCACCGGGTAGTCAGCCGTCGGATTTATTGCCGTGGTTTGCGGTGCCTGGCCGACGCAACGCCGCGCTCAAGATCATTTTCGGCCACTGGGCGGCGCTGGGCTATTATCGCGCGCCGGGCATTTATGCTCTGGACAGCGGTTGTGTCTGGGGCCAGCGGCTGACGGCCATCCGGCTGGATGAAATCGGAGTTCCCGCATGGAGCGTTCCGGCTATCAACCCGCCACCCCCACTGCGATGAGTGCGCAACTGACTTTGATTGCGGCGCTGGCCCGCAACCGCGTGATCGGTCGTAACCATAGGCTCCCGTGGCGGTTGCCCGCCGATTTGCGCTTCTTCCAACAAAGAACCATGGGCAAGCCGCTGTTGATGGGACGGCGTACCTGGGAATCTATCGGACGACCCTTACCGGGCCGATCCATGATCGTGCTCAGTCACGATCCCGCCTATCGCGCGGATGGCATCACGGTGGTCGGTTCCTTGGAGGCGGCGCTGACGCTTGCAGGCACCACGCCCGAAATCATGGTAATCGGCGGCGCGGTGCTGTTTGAGCAAACGCTGCCGCTGGCGCAACGCCTGTATCTGACCCAGATTGAGGCCGAGATCCCTGGGGATGTTTGGTTTCCAGATTGGAACCCGCGACACTGGCGGCTGGCATGGGAAGACGCGCATCCCGCTGATGCGGAACACGCCTGGCCCTATCGCTTTCAACGCTGGGAGCGCTAACCGGAGTTAGATCGCCCAGATTCGAGAGCGGCGGATGAACCGTGATCGCATCCGCAACTTTCTATTTCCGAGCTTTTTACTAAGCTATAAGCGATTAGGTATCGCATTGCCTTTCCCCAGGATTCGCTTTCGCTCAAACCGGCGAGACAGAGGAAGCAATTGCGATCATCAGGATGGTTTCTTGCCCCGGTTCGCAGGAGATTCCTTTTATGACGCAACGTAGCCTGGCAACTCCTCTACCGCATGTCGTCGGCCATCCCAAGTCGCCCGCGCGGTCGAGCAAGATCAGCCCTAGTCAGTATGCTTTGGGCTATCACTCTTTACTCATTAACGATCTACCCCAAAAGCTGTTCGCCTCGGTCAACATCACCCGCTATCAGAACGGAACCCGGCTGGAATGCCAACAGGAACGGGATATCCTGAAATACCATCTAAAAAAGATTCTCAAGGTCAAGCTGTTGCAGCCAGCCTTCTATTTTCCGGTCGACGATGGGATGGATTCGACCAAGCCCTTTTATAACCTGGGCATCAACCGCGCTTACGGAGGCAAAGGCTCGCCTAGCGAGATCGCCGACGTGATCCGCTTGGCGGTGCGCTGCGAGCGCATCGGCAAGGGCAAGGCAGTGGCCACGATTGACGAATACGCTAGGCAGTTTTTAGGACTAGACTGCAACGGCCTGGTCGGCAACTACCATGCCTTGTCGCCGGAGGTGCTGATTTGGTCATGGGCCGAGGGCGAACCCGGCAAGCTGCTGTCCTGGAGCAAAGCAAAACAACTCGAATCGGGCTGGGGAGCGGCTGAGCTGGCGACAGCATCCTATATTCCCCTGGAACCACGCCGCTCCATTGATGAAGTCTGTGATGGCGACATTCTCATTACAGTAACGCCCGACGATCATTACAAGCACATCGCCTTGGTCGAAGGGAGCACACCCATCGGAAACGATCAGGTCACCTGGACCATCGTGGAATGGGGCGAGGCCGGGAACGCCGATAAACACATCAAACGCCAGAAAGTTGCCAAGCTGGAACCTGGCAAAAAGAAGAAGTATGGCTTAGGTTTTAAGCACAAAGGTAATTTTCGTTACCTTTTCGCTAATCCCAACACACCCTGGGAACCGGCGACCTGGGGCCGTTGCGGCACTCCAGAAAGTTGAGCTACTTTCCCCTTGAATCACTTAGTTGGAATCAGGCTGCTTAGTTCCTAAGCTGTTAAGAGCCCTGATGGGCCTTCTCCAGGCCCCGCGCCAATTCCAAGATTCAAGGTGTTTGGCTCCACGCCATCTCCCCTTAGGTCTCGCATTTCTAGATCGCCAGCGAATGCAGATATCGTGCGAGTCCTCGCAATCTCATTGATCGATGGCGGATCACCAAGGTGAGCCGCTGCTCTCTCACCCCTCGCATTCAGGATGCGAGTCGGCCAATCATATGCAATCGTCAACTTTATAAATCATAAAATATTATTTTTAATTAAGAAAGTGCTCGATTACGCTGGTTTTGAATGATTGGTTCACAGATTTTGCAGCCCATCCCTAGCTAAATCCTTCTCTGCCCAATGGGACTCAAGAGCCAGAGCATGGGATAGATCCGGGCAGCGGCCGCGAGTGGCTCACTTTCGCACTTCTTTGCAAAATAGCTTTTATTGGGGAAACGCTTATGACGCTTGCTCAACTTGTTGTGGATTTGAATCACCAGTTCCAACAGGCGACATGGGCTTCACTTCAAAACCCGTTCGCTCTGGAAGAAAACACGGTCGTGACCAGATTCTACGGGATGCGCCTGGAAAGCCGATTTGAAAATCTGCGGAATCCCCTCGGCAAGCCATTCGGTCAACAGGCCTTGTTGCAGGTGACCAGTCCACGCGGCAAGCCGATCTCATCCCATGGACCGTATGCGGTCGCTCTCGATGAAGATTCCATCATCGCCCTGGATCGACTGGTCCGCACCCTCCATGTTCTCAACGCCGCGACATGGCGCTGGGGAGGGGTCCTTTTCCTGGAAGTTCATCCCTGGCATATCGCCAAGGTATCTGATGATCACGGGACGGTATTCGAACGTATTTTGCAAACCTGCGGCCGGTCGCCGCAGGATATCGTGTTGGAAATCAATGAAGCCGTAGCACAGGATAGCGATCATTTGGCGCAGGCGATCAAGAGCTTTCAAGCGCGGGGTTTCGGCATCGCCCTGCACCAGCGCAGCGCGGATTTGGACGACTTGAAACGCTGGTTAAGCTTGAAGCCGGACTTCGTGAAACTAAATCGCTCACACTGGCAAGTGGCGGAAGAAAGCGCCGGCGGCGGGCGCGACCTGAGCCAGAAAATCCGGCAGATGCAAGCGGGCGGCACCCGGGTGCTGCTGCACGGCGTCACCACCGAGCATCAGGCGCAAATCGCCCGCTGGGTCGGCGCGAATGGCTACCAAGACAGCATTCCTCGGCCCATCGAGCCGACGACCGTCATCATCGTGCCTGGTCTGGGCGATTCTGGCCCTGAGCACTGGCAAACGTTGTGGGAACGCAGCAATCCGAGCTACCGGCGCGTTCACCAGCGCGACTGGAACCGCCCCGATGCCCTGGAATGGATCGATACGCTGGATCGAGAAATCCGCCGCGCACCCAGTCCGGCGATTTTGGTGGGTCATAGCTTAGGATGCGCCACAATCGTCGAGTGGACGCGACGTTATTGGGACGACGTGCGCGGCGCGCTGTTGGTCGCGCCCGCCGATACTGATCACCGTCCTTTTTTTGACGCTGTACCGTTGCAACCGCTGCCGTTTCCCAGCATCTTGGTAGCCAGCGAGAATGATCCTTATCTTGAACTGGAACGCGCCCGCTGGTTCGCCCGCCATTGGGGCAGCCATCTCGTCAACCTTGGCCCGGCCGGACACATCAATGTCGAATCCGGTTTTGGACCCTGGGCCGAAGGGGAAAAGTTGCTGGAGGAATTACGAGCCAGCGCCGCCGCATCCGCGCCCGGCGCGCTTCCGTCGCCACGCCTTGCGCTGGAATCCGCCGTGCCTTGCAGTTGAGGGTTCAAAGCTCAGCAAAACCCCTAAAATGCTTTGCAAAATAACGCACTCACAACTCATGCGGTGCCATCTACCTCGCCGCCTCTGGCATCTGCGCAGCGGATGACAAGCCCTAGATCCCCGCCCCACCATCGAACAGTGCGTCCGGCGCTTGCGTCTGGGAGAGCGCCTCTCTGGTCAGCGAACTGACACCCCGTACCAGAGGCTCTTTCAGTTTTGGATTGCATAATTCAATGAATTGATAGACAAAATTTCTCAGAAAATGGCCCTTGCGCACCGCAATCCAGGTGGTATTACTCTGAAAGAGATGCTCACTATTGAGCAAACGCAAACCACCGTCTCGTGCTGGGTTGTAGGCCATGGCCGCGATGATGCCAATACCTAGCCCCAGTTCCACATAGGTTTTAATGACATCGGCATCCAAGGCGGAGATCACGATATTCGGCACTAGGCCCGCCCGCGCGAAACTGGCGTCGATTTGCGAACGCCCGGTGAAGCCTTCTTGATAGGTAATCAATGGGTAATCGGCGATGGCTTCGAGGGTCAGCGGATGTTCCGCCAACAGTGGATGCGCGTGTGGAACAATGAACGCATGATGCCACCGATAATAAGGGAACGCGGCGAGTTCCGCGACACCAGCCAGCGTTTCCGTGGCGATACCGAGATCGGCCTCGCCCGCTAGCAATAGGAGGGCGATCTCGCTTGGGTTGGCCTGATGCAGCGCCAGATGTACTTTGGGAAAAGCCGCTTTGAAGCGTCCGACCACCGCAGGCAGCGCGTAGCGCGCCTGGGTGTGAGTGGTGGCGACCCGAAGCTGGCCTTGATCGCGATTGGAAAACTGCCCGGCGATTTGTCGGATATTTCGGGCATCCAACAACATGCGTTGCGCTACTTCAACGACCTCCTTGCCCGGCTCGGTCAGTCCCAAAAATCGCTTACCTCGGCGCACGAACAGTTCGACACCCAGCTCGTCCTCCAAATCCTTGATATGCTTGCTCACGCCCGATTGCGACGTAAACAGCGCGTTGGCCACTTCGGTCAGGTTGAAGTTGCAGCGCACCGCTTCTTGGATAATGCGCAGTTGTTGAAAATTCAAATGCCCTCTCCATCAACCCCGACCAGGCGTTCATTCGTCGGCGGCTTTCGGCCCACCGGGTGGGGTTCCGGTGCGAACAAGCGCATCCGCGCTGGCTTCAGACGCACCCGTTGTCCGACGATCAAACGCAACGCGGCGGCGCGCTCGCGCGACACTTCCACCTCATAAAGCTGGCTCGATTCCTGATTCGCTCCGGTTAACTCAATGCGAGCGGTCGGGCCAAAGGCTAAGACCCGCTCCACTTTAGCGATCACCCCGATCTTATCCACCAAATTGGTTTCGATATCCAACTCGTGTGGCCGAACAAAACCTAATGCCTCAGCGCCAGTCTGAAACCCTTCGTTGCCCAACGGCACTTGGCCCGCTTCCAGGTGCAGATGCCGATCCAGCACCCGGCCGTGAAATAAATTGACCGCGCCAAGAAAACCGTAGACGAACGGCGTGGCCGGCTGCTCGTACACTTGGTCAGGCGTACCGGTTTGTTCGATATGGCCTTGATTCATCAACACCACTTGATCGGATACTTCCAGTGCTTCTTCCTGATCGTGGGTCACGAAAATACTGGTGATGTGCAGCGCATCGTGCAAATTCCGCAGCCAGCGCCGCAGTTCTTTGCGCACCTTGGCATCCAGTGCTCCAAACGGCTCATCAAGTAACAGCACCCGCGGTTCGACTGCCAGAGCGCGCGCCAGTGCGATCCGCTGCCGTTGTCCACCAGATAGTTGGGTCGGATAGCGCTCAGCCAGGACCGCCAATTGCACCAGCTCAAGCAATTGGTGGACGCGCTCGCGAATGATGTTTTCAGCGGGGCGCTGTCGGCGCGGCCTAACCCGCAGGCCGAACGCCACGTTGTCGAACACAGTCATGTGGCGGAACAGCGCGTAATGCTGGAAAACGAAACCGACCTGCCGGTCGCGGACCTGGGCGCTAGAAGCGTCCTCGCCATCCAGAAAGACCTGCCCGCCATCGGCGGACTCCAAGCCGGCGATGATCCGCAATAGGGTGGTTTTGCCGCAACCGGACGGGCCGAGCAAACCGACCAGTTGGCCGGTCGGAAAATCCAGCGTGACGCCATCAAGCGCGACAAAAGCACCAAATCGCTTTACAAGATTTTGAACGCGGATACTCATGTTCTCTACTCCCCTAAAATTCTTAACCAGCTTGCCGCTGTTGCCGGACCCGCCATTCCACCAGGGATTTGGCCGCTAGCGTTAACAACGCCAGCAGCGCCAGCAAGGAAGCCACCGCGAAGGCGGCGGCGAAGCTGTATTCGTTGTAAAGAATTTCCACATATAACGGCATAGTATTAGTACGGCCGCGAATGTGCCCGGAGACCACCGATACCGCGCCGAACTCGCCCATGGCGCGGGCGTTGCAAAGAATCACCCCGTAGAGCAAGCCCCATTTGACATTGGGCAGCGTAACGCGCCAGAAGGTCTGCCAGCCGGAAGCTCCTAGGACAATAGCGGCCTCTTCTTCTTCGCGGCCCTGGGCTTCCATCAGCGGAATCAATTCGCGGGCAACGAACGGGAAGGTCACGAACACGGTCGCCAGCACCAGGCCCGGTACGGCGAAAATAATTTTGAGATCATGGGCGAACAACCAAGGCCCGAACCAACCCTGCGCTCCAAACAGTAGGACGAAAATCAAGCCCGCCACCACCGGCGAGACCGAAAACGGCAAATCGATCAAGGTGGTCAGCAATTGCTTGCCGCGAAACTCGAACTTGGCGATGGCCCAGGCGGCTGTCACCCCGAACACCAGATTGAGCGGCACCGCGACAGCGGTTACCAGCAGCGTCAGGGCAATGGCTGATCGTGCATCCGGCGCCACCAGAGCGGCGAGATACACACTCCAACCCTTGCGCAAGGCTTCGGCAAAAACCGTCGCCAGCGGCAGCAACAAAAACAAAGCGAAGAAGCTTAAGGCCACGGTGAGTAGTACGCCTTTCACCCACGCTGGTTCGCGGGTAGCGGCCTTGGCTTCAAAGCGATGTGCGTGGACCGTCCACTGGGTGGCGACAACGGCGCTCATGATCCGACCCTCACGCGGCTACGGTTGGCCCACAACTGCAAGCCGTTGATCAAAAAAAGCAGCGCGAAGGACACCACTAACATCACCACCGCAATGGCGGTCGCGCCAGCGTAGTCGAATTGCTCCAGCTTGGTGATGATTAACAGCGGGGTGATTTCCGATACCATCGGCACATTGCCGGCGATAAAGATGACTGAGCCGTATTCGCCAACTGCCCGCGCGAAGGCCAGGGCGAAGCCCGTCAGCAACGCCGGCAACAACAGCGGCAATAACACCCGCCAAAAGGTTTGCCAACGAGTCGCGCCGAGGCTGGCGGCGGCCTCTTCCAGCTCGGTATCCAACTCCTCCAGCACCGGCTGCACCGTACGCACCACAAACGGCAGGCCGATGAAGATGAGCGCAACCAGGATGCCCAACGGCGTGAAGGCGACTTTCACCCCCAGACGCTCCAGCCACTGCCCTAGCCAGCCGTTGCCGGCGTAGATGGCGGTGAGTGCGATGCCGGCAACGGCGGTCGGGAGGGCGAACGGCAAATCCACCAGCGCATCGACGATCCGCTTGCCCGGAAAGCTGTAACGCACCAGCACCCAGGCGAAGATCAATCCGAATGCGCCATTGATAGTAGCGGCAAGCAAGGCCGCGCCAAAGGTCACGCGGTAGGACGCCACCACGCGCGGTGCGCTAATAACCGACCAAAACTGCTCCCAGCTCAAGGCCGTCGTCTTCAAGAACACCGCGCTTAACGGAATCAGCACGATCAGGGCCAGATAGAACAGGGTATAACCGAGCGCCAGTGGAAATCCCGGCAGAACCCGATGAGTGGCACCGACGCTCACGGTCGCTTCTCCACAATCTGATCGAACACGCCGCCATCGGCGAAGTGGGTCTGCTGGGCTTTTTGCCAGCCGCCGAACACCTCGTCGATGGTGAAGAGCCGAATCGCCGGGAACCGCTCGGCGTGCTGACGCAACACCGCATCGAGCCGGGGTCGGAGGAAATGCCGGGCGACGATCTCCTGACCGGCGGGAGAGTACAGGAATTCCAGGTACGCTTGCGCCTGCTTGCGGGTTCCCTTTTTATCGACCACCGTGTCCACCACGGCGACCGGCGCTTCGGCCTGAACGCTAATTGATGGGTAGACCACGGCGAATTTCTCGCTCCCCAGTTCCCGGCCGACCAGCGCCGCCTCGTTCTCGAAAGTCACCAGCACATCGCCCAGGTCGCGCTGGGTGAAAGTGGTGGTGGCGCCGCGTCCGCCGCCGTCCAGCACCGGCACGTTACGGAACAGCCGGGTCACAAAATCGCGGGCCGCCGCCTCGTCGCCGCCCTTTTTCACCGCGTAGCCCCAAGCCGCCAGATAGGTGTAGCGGCCATTGCCGGAGGTTTTGGGGTTGGGAACGATCACCGCAATGCCCGGTTTCACCAGGTCGTCCCAGTCGCGGATGTTTTTGGGGTTACCTTTCCGCACCAGAAACACGGTGGTGGAGATGTACGGCGCGCTGTCGTGGGGGAGACGCCGACGCCAGTCCGCAGGCACCAATCCGCTGCTGGCCAGCAAGTCGATATCGGTGGCCTGATTCATGGTGACTACGTCGGCTTCCAAGCCGTTGGCCACCGAGAGCGCCTGTTTGCTCGATCCGCCGTGGGATTGCTCGACGGCGACTTTCTCGCCCGCAGTTTTGGCCCAGTGGTCGATAAAGGCGGGATTGATGTCCTTGTATAACTCCCGGGTCACGTCGTAGGAAACATTCAGAAGCGCGACATCGGCGCGCGCGATCCCGCACAGCAGGACGGCTCCCCCCAGCAAGACGCGCACCGCACCGAACAAAAGTTTCATCGCCAGCCTCCAGATTCAAGTTATAAGACAAACGGAGTCTAAAAACGAAAGGTAATAACGGAAAATAATAAATTTCGAAATCCTTATGCGTTTTTCTGCAATTGGTTGAGTGAAGAAACGTGGAAAGGTATCGGTAATCTCGGCGGGTGGGGAAACAGCGGACTTACGTCCGCCGCTCGCCGACGATTACAAAATCGTGCTGGTGACCGACCGTGTGGACCTGGACGACCAGATTTACCGGACCTTCAGCCACTGCGACCTGGAGCCGCACCAGGCCCGCAGCGGCAAGGACCTCGCTAAGCAGGTCACCGGCCCCAAGAGCCGCAGGTCCGCGAGATCGCGCCCGATATCAGCCTGCACTTCCGCGACCACTGGCAGGGCACGCCTTACAAGGCCCAACTGGTGACGCAGGATAAAGCGACGGCCCTGCTCTACCAGAAATACCTCGACGAGTTCGGCATGATCTCGTCGGACGTGCTGATTTCCGGCCCCGACGACCGCGAAGGCAACGAAGAGGTGGACGAGGAAAATCTGCCCGCCGTGCAGCAGTTCTGGAAGAAAATGATGGCCCGGCACGGCAGCGAGAAGCAGTACAACAAGAACCTCATCAACGGCTTCAAGAGCGGCGACGATCTGGAAATCATCATCGTCGTGGACAAGCTGCTCACCGGCTTCGACGCCCCCCGCAATACGGTGCAGTACCTGACCCGGCAGCTCCAGGATCACACGCTATTGCAAGCCATCGCCCGCGTGAACCGGCTCTGCGACGGCAAGGACTTCGGCTATATCATCGATTACCGGGGCGTCTTGCAGAGCCTGAACCAGGCGTTCGACCTGTACGGCAAGATGGAGGAATACGACCAGGCTGATCTGGAGGCGACGCTGACCGACGTGGCCGAGGAGATCGACAAGCTGCCGCGTCGCCATACGGACCTGCTCAATCTGTTCCAGGACATCAAGAACAAGCAGGACGAGGAACAGTACGAACGGAAACTGGCCGACGCGGCGCTCCGCGAGCGATTCTACGAGCGCCTGCGGGATTTCGGCCGCTCACTCGCCATCGCCCTGTCCTCGACCCGGTTCATGGAGCAGACGCCCGACGCGAAGATCGAGAAGTACCGCAAGGATCTGGCGTTCTTCATGCGGCTGCGGACGGCGGTCCGCCGGCGCTATGCCGAGGTCGTGGTTTCATGGAAAAAGTCGCCGACGCGGCGATGGCCATTGACGACGCCATTCTCCGCGAGCGAATTGTCAACTGGACGGCGAACGCCGACGTGCAGAACCGGATGCGGAACGGCATGGAGGATGCCCTCTTCGACCTCAAGAACCGCGCCAGGCTCGACCTGAGTTTCGACGAAATTGACGCGGTTCTGGAGAAGTGTCTCGACATTGCCCGGCGCCGGTATCCCGGATGATCGAGAGCGGCCAGCCGGATGGCGGCTACGTGCTAAGCTTCGACGGCGAGCGGATTCCGTTTCGCATCGAATACCGCCAGCGCAAGACGCTCGCCATCACCGTACATCCCGAATTGCGGCTGGATGTCGTGGCTCCGGAGGGGACGACGAGCGCGCAGGTGTTACCGCATGTGGCGAAGCGGGCGGGGTGGATTCTGCGGCAGTGGCGGTATTTCGAGCAGTTTCTACCCAAACACCCCGGCCAGCGCTTCGTATCCGGCGAGACCCACCACTATCTAGGTCGGCAGTACCGGCTCAAGGTCCACGAGGGATCGCCGGAGACTGTGAAGCTCATCGGCGGATTCCTGCACGTATGGACCGGCGACCGCAACCAGACAAGCCGCATCGCGCAGCTTCTCGGCGGCTGGTATCGCGAGCACGCCGAGCAGGTGTTTCAACACCGTATGCGGCTATGCCTGGAACGATGCCCGTCGTTGCGGTCACCGCATGAACCCAAGCTGACGATCCGCCGTATGAAGCATCGCTGGGGAAGTTGCACTAAGGCGGGCCATATCCTGTTGAACCTGGATCTCGTCAAGACGCCGATCCACTGCATCGATTACGTGCTCGCACACGAGCTTTGCCATTTGCAGGTTCACAGTCACAGCCCGGCGTTCTATCAACTGCTGAGCCGCAGCATGCCCGACTGGGAGAGCCGGAAGCGCCGACTGGACGGTTGCGAGATGTGATTGCTGGGCTGGCAGGCGTCTCCTATTTCCATTCGTCCCACACCTAAGCGAAAGCTCGGTCAATTTATTGGATTTTCATCCGCTAAATTAGAAATTTTTATTTAAAAATAAATACTTGTATCATGATCTTTCTTCATTTCATCGAGAGATCATGATTCCATGGCCGAGACCAGCGATATTCGAAACACCTTGAGCGACCAAGCCGCGCGCCAACTGGCCAACACCACCAAGACCGTCCCGCAAATGCGGCTGATCACCCCGCGCTGGCTGATCGCCTGCCTGCCGTGGGTGCCGGTCGAGGCCGGTACCTATCGGGTCAATCGGGTGATCGAAGCTACAAACGCCGTGGCGACCGCCGATGTCGAGTGCACGCCCAAGGACAACAGTGAACTGCCCGAAGTGGTGGTCGAGTACGACGAACACCCGCGCGAGTACACGCTGAACGCGATGACCACCATCCTCGACGTGCAGACGCGGGTGTCCGATCTATACCGCAGCCCTTACGACCAGATCCGGGAACAGCTCCGGCTGACCATCGAGAAAGTCAAGGAAAAACAGGAAAGCGAGCTGCTAAATAATCCCGATTACGGCTTGCTCAGCCAAGCTCACGATGCGATGCGGGTGCAGACTCGCGCCGGCGCGCCGACACCCGACGATCTGGATGAGTTGATTTCTCGCGTATGGAAAGAACCGGCGTTTTTTCTGGCCCATCCCAAGGCGATTGCGGCCTTTGGCCGGGAATGCACTTACCGGGGCGTGCCACCGGCAACGGTCAATCTGTTTGGCTCACCCTTCATCACTTGGCGCGGCATCCCGCTCATTCCTAGCGACAAGCTGTATGTCAATAACGGTCAAACCAACATCTTGCTCATGCGCACCGGCGAGAAGAAGCAGGGCGTGGTCGGGCTGTTCCAGCCGGGTTTGCCGGGCGAGGTGTCGCCCAGCCTGTCGGTGCGCTTCATGGGCATCGACCGCAAAGCGATCGCTTCTTACCTGATTTCGCTGTACTGCTCGGCGGCGGTGCTGACCGAAGATGCGTTGGGAGTGTTGGAAGGCGTCGAAGTGGATCATTACCATGAGTATCAGTGAGCGCGACCTTGCGCCGACCGCGCCCGGAACGGATGGACTGGCGGGGTTGATGGCGGCCTTACCTGATCCGGCGGTCCTCGCCGACATGGCCAACGAGTTTTTCGCGGCGTTGCCGAGGCATCCGTCGCCGCCGCTTGGCGCAAATCTGGCGTCAGCACCGCCCGCCACGCCGCCGGTCGAAGTGGGAGCCTTACCGCTCGCGCCTGCGGTGCCGCCGTCTTCGGCGGTCGGACCGCCGGGCGAGATCGAGCTGCGCTCGCTGCCCGCCACAGTGTCCGATTTCACGCTGCGGCCGCCGCAAGCGGGCTTGACGCCTTCGGCGTTCGCGGGGCCGGATTTCAGCTCGGCCTTACACCCCGACGCGC
>JBATSQ010000193.1:0-1871 GCA_049293375.1 Candidatus Contendibacter sp. | reverse complement strand
TACCACCAGGTGATTGTCTACAACCGCGAGAATTTCACCGAGCGGGTACGCGAAATCACCAACGGGCAAGGCGTGGCGGTGGTGTATGACTCGGTTGGCAAGGACACCTTTATGGGTTCGCTGGATTGCTTGCGTCCCATGGGCATGATGGTCAGCTTTGGCAACGCTTCGGGACCCGTCCCCCCCTTTGAAGCGGGGATTCTGGCGGCCAAGGGTTCGTTATTCCTGACTCGGCCCACTTTGATGACCTACACCGCCCAGCGCGCCGATTTGGTGGCGAGCGCCGCTGAATTGTTTGCTGTGGTGGCGAAAGGCGTGGTGAAAATCGAAGTGCGCCAAACCTACCCGCTGGCGGAAACCGCCCAGGCCCACCGCGATCTGGAAGCGCGCCAGACCACCGGTTCGACCGTGCTGTTGCCCTGAAGTGCCGCTCCATGCACGAACTGGCACTGTGCATGGAGCTGGTGCGCATCATTGAAGCCCAGACGCGCCAGTGCGCGTTCCGTCGGGTACGGGTGGTGCGCCTCACAGTCGGCGCGTTGGCGGGGGTGGAAATCGAAGCATTGCGCTTTGGCTTTACCGTGGCGGCCCAAGGCACGCTGGCCGAGGCGGCGCTGCTAGAAATCGAGCAGCCTCCCGGCCAGGCGGCTTGTGTAGATTGTGGTGCAGTAGTGGAAGTACGTAACCGCGAAGACCCCTGCCCTCGCTGTGGCGGCTACTTTTTACGGGTGCGAGGCGGTACCGAACTGCGAGTTGTGGAGCTGGAGGTCGAATAACCGAGGCGACAGCCAGCGCCATCTTACTGTGTTGGCGCGTTATGCCATGCTCTCGTTGCCGGGCTTGCGGCGTTGCAGTATCTCTTTGACCAGCGCGCGCTGCACGGCGCGCGGTGCCTCCAGCAAACCCTTGACGTGCGCCGCCACGCTGGCGGCCAGTGCAGGCAGGTTATAGCCTCCCTCTAAAGCCGACACCACCCGACCCGCGCAGCAGTCTGCCGCGACGGTTAGAATCTGTGCGGTCAGCCAGGTATAGTCGTCCTCGTTGAAATTCAATTCCGCCAGCGGATCCAGATAATGCGCATCGAAACCGGCTGAGACCAATAGTAATTGCGGCTGAAATGCGCGCAGCGCGGGTTCAATCTCTTGCCCCCAGACGTGACGCAGATCGGTCGAACCGCTGCCAGCCAGTAGCGGGATATTGAGAATGTTGTCGACCCCGCGCTCATCACGGCGACCGGTGCCCGGATAGATATAGGCCTGATGGAGCGAGACATAGAAATACGCCGGATCCTGCGCAAACGCGGCTTGGGTGCCGTTGCCGTGATGCACATCGAAATCAATGACCGCGACCCGCCCCAGACCGTGCGCGGCGTGGGCGTGCGCCGCGCCAATGGCGACATTGTTAAACAGGCAGAATCCCATAGCCTGATTCGGTTCGGCGTGATGACCGGGCGGGCGGATCGCGCAGAAGGCATTGTCTGCCTCCCCTGTGAGGAGGGCGTCCACCGCCGCGCATACCGCGCCGGCCGCGCGCAAAGCGGCTTCGCCGGACTGTGGGGACAGCACGGTGTCACCGTCAATGGCACTGTAACCTTGTTTAGGCACACGGGCCAAGATCCGCTCGACATGGGTTGATGAATGAATCCGGGTGAGCTGCTCGCGGGTAGCGGGCGGCGCTTCCCGCCATTCCAGAGCGGCGAAGGACAGGTTGCGCAGGGTGTTAAGGATGGCGGTTAAGCGAGCTGGACTTTCGGGGTGGCCGAAGCCCGCGTCGTGCTCCAGACAGGCCGGATGGGTATAGAGCAGGGTTGTCATGAGGGCGCATCCTCGTGGTTCGGTGTTTCATGCTGGAGCGTGGCCCGACGCAGCGCC
>JBATSQ010000192.1:0-4276 GCA_049293375.1 Candidatus Contendibacter sp. | reverse complement strand
GGGTGATGCAGCGCTGCTGTTTCAAACCTTTGGCCGAATCCGCGAAGGTTATGGCGAGCTGCCGTGTTTGCGGCTGGCCAGCATCGATATCGGCGGCGGCACCAGCGACCTGATTATCGCTACGTATCAACTGGAAGGTGGCACCGCACTTAAGCCGACACAGGAGTTTCGGGAAGGCTTTAACATCGCCGGTGACGATGTGCTGGCCGGGATGATTGAGCGCAATGTCTTGCCAGCCTTGCTGGAGGCGATCCGCCAAAGCGGCGCGGCCAATCCAGAAGAATTGCTGGCGCGGTTGCTGGGGGCGAATCGCGGCGATCAGGCTGAACGTGAGCGGACCTTGCGCCGGCAATTCGCTAACCAGGTGGCCTTGCCGTTGGCGCTGGCCCTGATGCAGCGTTACGAGAACACCGACCTCAGCCTCGGCAACGAAGCGGTGACGCTGCGGTTGGCCGATGTCTATCCAGCGGGCGGCGGTCCGCACGCGCAGGTGGTGGCTTTTGTAGAGGATGCGGTGCGGTCAGCGGGCGGTTCGCACTTCAAACTGGCCGAGGTGGCGTTCTCCACCACGATGCTGGCGCTGGATACTACCGTGCGCCGCATCCTTGGTCAGGTGTTGAGCGATCTGTGCGAAGTGGTGCATCTGTACGATTGCGACTATCTGCTGATTTCCGGACGGCCTTGCCGCTTGCCAGCGGTGCGCGCGGCAATTCTGGCCAAGCTGCCCGCGCCGCCGGATCGCATCATCAGCCTGCACGCTTATCGAGTCGGCGACTGGTATCCCTTTCGCGCGGTCAATGGGCGGCTCACCGACCCCAAAACTACAGCAGCGGTGGGCGCGATGGTCTGCGCTCTATCGGAAGGGCAACTGTATAAGTTCAATCTGCGCAGCCGCGATCTGGGCATGAAATCCACCGCCCGTTTCATCGGGGTGCTGGAGCAAACCGGACGGTTGAAACAGGAAAATGTGCTCTTCGCCAATCTGGAGCTGGAGGATCGCAAAACCCGGCTGCCGGAAGCGACCTTCGCGTTTTATGCGCCGGTGTTTCTGGGCTTCCGGCAACTGGGGGTTGAGCGCTGGCCTGCCACGCCACTGTATCGGGTGACTTTTGCCCATCCGCAAGATGCGCGCACCAAGGCGCTGCCACTGCAAGTGACGCTGGAGCGCTCCACCGATGAAAACGTGGATCTTGATTTTAAGGTGCTTGCGGTGGCGGATGCGGGCGGCAACCAGCAACCCAGCGGAGTGGTGCTGTTGAAACTGCAAACCTTAAAGGATGAGTACGGTTACTGGCTGGATACCGGCATCTTCTCGATTGCGTCCGCGCGCGCCAGCGACGCACTACACCGTTAAGCGGTGGCCATCATGACGGAAGAAGTAGCATCCTTACTCCACCCTGCCTTGCAAAAGCTGGCGGTGACCCATCGCCAGCGACTGCGCTTGTTGCGCTTGGCGCTGTTTATGACTGCGGCCGCTTTTTTGATCTTTGCGCTCGTGAAGGCATTGACGAGCCAGGATGCCGGGGCGCTGCTGCTTTTGGGAGTGGTCGGATTGCTGCTTGTGCCGCTCGTCGCCTTGCTGGGGGTGCTAATGTGGCTTTTAGATCGTCGGCTATCGCGCGGTTTGCACGATGCGAACCAACTGTTGCGCAATTGCGTGCCGCAACTCGCGCGTTTAACGCCTCTGGGCCGGGGCGACGGTATGGGTCTGTTGGCGAGGTTGCAGCTGGCAACGGCGCATCCAGGACTGGAGCAGTCCATGCATGTGCTGATTAATCCGTCTTTTCGCTGGAGCTCACCACCCTTGGGTGAGGTCGATGTCCGTTTCTATTGCCAAAGCCTTGCGCCGGAACATTCCTGGATCGCGCTGGGCATGGATCGCCCGCCTCTGATCGGCAAGGTGGTGGATCGATCGGCGTATCAGCGGCGCAGAAGGTGGATCTTGGCGCTGGTGACCGGATTGGCGCTGGCTGCGGTGATCGGGCTGCTCTATGGCGCGATGTAGCCTCACTAGCAGTGGTCTAAAACCATCGCCACCACAAACCGGCTCCATCGTTCCGTTCGGCCTGCGCTACAATCGCGGCTGGATCAGTCATTTTATTATTGCCGATGAACCTCATCATGACCGCCACGAACGCCCATCTGAGCAAAGCTTGCCGCACCCTGGATCAAGTAGGCACTGAATTTCTGACCTGGCTGGATGACAATACTGAGCGCGTCCGCCAGGAAAAAGCCGGGTTGACCAAGGAATTTCGCCGCCTTGCAGCCCAGGCCCGGCGTCTGGAGCAGGCAGTACAGCGGCCGATGTGCGCCGGGGTATTTGGCCCTAGCCAGTCTGGCAAGTCCTATCTGATTTCGGCGCTGGCGCGCAAGGGTACGTCCCCGCTGCTGGCGGATTTCGCCGGGCAGAAAATCGACTTTATTCGTGACATCAACCCGGAAGGCGGCCGCGAATCCACCGGGCTGGTGACCCGCTTCACGCTACAGCCGACTTCTGGTGTCACACCCGCCGCGCCGGTGCAGATGCGGCTGCTCACCCAGACCGATCTGGTCAAAATTCTGGGGAATACCTATTACGCCGATGCCGATCACAGCGAAGCCGAGCTATTGACCCAGGCCCAGTTGAGCGAGTGGTTGGAAAAGCTGACCCCCGCCGCGCAAGCCCAGCCAGTCGATCCGCTGACCGCCGAGGATATATTTGATTTGCAGGTTTATTTTGAGCGCTATTTCAAGGGTCAGGAACGGGTGCGGCTGTTACGGCACGGCTATTGGGAGCAGGCGGCCCAGTTGGCCCCTCGCCTTGCGATTGCGGATCGCGCCCAACTATTTGGCGTGATCTGGGGCGGCGTGGAGGCCTTCAGCCAGCTCTACACCCGATTATATGCCGGCTTGCAAGGTCTGAACTTTGCTAGCGATGCTTACGCTGGGCTGGAAGCCCTGCTGCCGCGTGAGCACAGCATCATTGACGTGCAAACCCTCAAGGGTTTGGGTGGTGGTGGTGGCCAGACCCTCACCTTGATGAGCGCAACGGGCGCGCGGGTGACTATGCCGCGCAACGAAGTCACCGCGCTGATCGCTGAGTTGCGCATTGTCATCAGTGAGCAGCCCTGGGATTTTTTCGAGCACACCGATTTACTCGATTTCCCCGGCGCTCGTTCGCGCGAGCTGATTAAGGATTTGCCAGCTTTTCTCGCCACGGGCGATGGCTTGCAGAGCCTGTTTCTGCGCGGCAAGGTGGCCTATCTCTTCGAGCGCTACTGCGCCGAGCAAGAATTGACCAGCATGTTGCTGTGCATCGGCCCCAGCAACCAGGAGGTCAAAACCCTGCCGGAGATGGTCTACGACTGGATCGTCAGCACCCACGGCGCAACCTCGGAACAACGGTCGCAACAGCCGACCGCGCTGTTTTTGATCCTGACCAAATTTGATATGGAGTTCGAGGAGAAAGCGGGCGAGCGCTCCCCGGAAACCCGCTGGATCACCCGGCTGGAAAGTTCGCTGCTCAACTTTTTCGGCAAGCAGCACGACTGGCCGCTCCAATGGGATCAACAGGGGGTGTTCCGCAACACGTTCTGGCTGCGTAATCCCAACTTCAAGGCCAAAAATATCTTTGATTACGATGAACAGGGCCGTGAACTCGGCGTGCGGCCCGGTGAGAGCAAGCGCATCGCCGCGTTCAAGCAAGCCTTTTTGAACGATCCAGTGGCCAGCGCCCATTTCCGCGATCCCGAACGAGCCTGGGAAGCTGGCTTTGCGCTTAATGATGGCGGCATCGGCTATTTGGCTGAACAGTTGCGCCCGTTGTGCAATCCTGAACTCAAGAGCCAGCAATTGGCCGGACAGATAGCGCGCTTGCGCGAGCAGATGCTGGAGCGGATGAATCACTATTACATCAGCGATAATCCTGAACAGGAGCTGGAAAAACGCCGAGCGGCGGCGGCGCAAGTCGCTGGCCAGTTGATTGACTGCGCCGGCGAGCAGCGTTTCGGCGAGCTGTTGCGGGCGTTGCAAGCCGACAGCGATGAACTGGAAGACATCTATTACCGCATTGAAACGCGCGTACCCAGCGAGCAGCAGACGATTGGCGCGCCTACCATCGGCACGGCGGTGGACACCGGACGGATGAAAGCCCTGCTGGGCCTGAGCGCCCCCGCCACTGGCGCAGCGCCCGCCGCCCCTCGCCAGGATGACGCCGCCCTGTTCGCCCGCGAAGCCGTGGCGGAATGGATGCGGGATTTGCAGGACTTGAGCGGTAATAAAGCCTTGTGCGCCTACT
>JBATSQ010000191.1:0-7564 GCA_049293375.1 Candidatus Contendibacter sp. | reverse complement strand
CGCTGAAATAAACCAACCGGTGTAGCCGCTGCCAATAGCGGCCTAAGCGCTTTATCATGCCGCTGGTGGACGTGGCCGCCAGCGGAATCAGCAGCAACCAACCGGCAAAGCCGACCGTGATATACGGTCGCTTGGCCACATCCTCCACAATCCCGGCCCAATCGAAGAACTGATCAAACACCAAATAGATGCTGAAATGCAGACAAACGTAGAAAAAGGCGAACAACCCTAGCATCCGCCGGAAGCGGATCAGACCATGCCAGCCGGTTAGCCGACGTAGCGGCGTCACTGTCAAAGTCAGTAGTAGAAAACGCAAGCTCCAGTCGCCAGTATAATGGCTCAGGGTTTCCACTGGATTGGTGCCCAGCCGATCCTGCCAAGCTAGCCAGCATAACCAAGCCAGCGGCAATAGGCTGGCGCAGAACACAACCAGCTTGCCCCATAAAAGGAACACTTGTGGGCGCGGCGTCATCAGGCACGATCTGCGATTTCAAAACTCAGGATGTTGTGAAAATCATCATGGCTCACTGTCGGAGTCTTGGCGCTGTAAAAGTTCCCGGTGCACCATTTTCTATTGTTACGGGCGCAAAAAAACCGGGACTTAACTAAGCCCCGGCTAAAGAACCACCAAAGGAAGGTTTGGAGAAGAACAACATCCACATGATGTTCAGCGCGCAAGATAAAGACTTTGTTGCGATGCGTCAAGTTTTTTCGCAATGCAACAAAAAATGCCGGGGCAGCATGACTGACCCGGCAAAGAACCACCAAAGGAGGACTAGACAGCAACATTCATAATGAATGTTGCAATGCAGTATAAAGCTGATGCTGCAATGCGTCAATTCTTTTGTGCGGTGTAAAACACCCTTGAGCCTTAGGCGCGATGAATCCCCGCCTCACTACTACTGATGCACTCGTCTCACTGGCGGCCGCCATCAAGGCTTGGGGACGGGAGTTGGGCTTTCAGCGTATCGGCATCGCCGATCCTGATCTGACCGATGCCGAGGCGCGGCTGCTGGAGTGGCTGGCAGCGGGTTTTCATGGCACCATGACCTATATGGCCCGCCATGGCGTCAAACGCAGCCGCCCGGCGGTACTCGTCCCCGGCACGGTGCGGGTGATTACAGCGCGCCTGGATTATCTGCCCCCAGACGCAGCCGCGCCGTGGTCGGTCTTGCGCCAGCCGGAGCTGGCTTATGTCTCGCGTTACGCGCTGGGGCGGGATTATCACAAAGTACTGCGGCAGCGGCTGCAACGCTTGGCGGACCATATCACCACCGCTATCGGGCCGTTCGGCTACCGCGTGTTCACCGATAGCGCGCCAGTGCTGGAAAAGGCGCTGGCGGAAAAAGCCGGGCTGGGCTGGATCGGCAAACACAGCAACTTGCTCGATCGGCGGGCGGGTTCCTGGTTCTTCCTGGGCGAAATCTATGTCGATTTGCCCCTGCCGACGGATACGCCCACCACGTCGCATTGCGGGCGCTGCGTCGCCTGCCTGGACCTCTGTCCGACTCAGGCCATTGTCGCCCCGTACCGGGTCGATGCCCGCCGGTGTATTTCCTACCACACCATTGAGCTGGCTGGCCCGATTCCGCTGGAATTTCGCCGCGCCATGGGCAATCGAATTTACGGCTGCGATGATTGCCAACTGGTCTGCCCCTGGAATCGCTGGGCCCGCCCCACCGTTGCAGCGGATTTCCGCGTCCGCCATGGCCTGGATGCGCCGACGCTGGTGGAATTATTCGGCTGGGACGAGCCAGAGTTTTTACACCGCACCGCTGGCAGCGCGATCCGCCGCATCGGACACGAGCGCTGGCTGCGCAACATCGCGGTCTCCCTGGGCAATGCGCCGCCCACACCACCGGTCAGTGCGGCTTTGCAGGCGCGGCGCGCGCACCCTTCCGCGCTGGTGCGGGAGCATGTCGCCTGGGCGCTAACTGCGCAGGCTACCGCCGATCCAGCAACTCCGCCAAGGTCTGCGTCAGCAGCCGCAGATCCTGGTCCCTTGACAGGGTGTGCTCACCGTCCTTGACCAGAAGCACCCGCACATCGGCCCCGTGCAGTTTTTCGGCGACCGCGATGCTGATGCGCCAGGGTACATCCGCATCGGCCATGCCGTGAATCAGCCGGACCGGAACGTGAATCGCCAGCTCTGGGCGATCCAATAAATTATGCTGCCGCGCTTCCTCGATCAGCTTTAGGGTGATGAGATAGGGCTCTCCGTAGGGCGAAGGCAAAGAAATGACCCGCTCACGCCGCAGACGTTCCTGTAAGGATGGATCCAGACGCTCCCACAGCAGATAGCGCGTGAAATCCACCGCGCAGGCCAAACCGAGCAAGCCGACGATGCGTTCCGGCCGCGCCAGCGCTATCAGCAACATCAGCCAGGCTCCCATGGAAGAACCCACTAGGAGCTGTGGCCCTGCCGTTAACTGATCCAGCACCGCCAGCGCTTGCTGCGCCCAGCCGCCAATTGTGCCCTCGACGAACGCGCCGCTGGAAGCGCCATGTCCGGAGTAGTCGAAGCGCAAGAAAGCCTGTCCGCGCGCCCGGCACCAAGCTTCCAGGGTAGTGGCTTTGACTCCGGTCATATCGGAGGTGAAGCCGCCCAGAAACAGCACGCCGGGCCGGTCCCCGGTCACATGGTGATAGGCCAGCGTCGTGCCGTCGTCCAGAATCAGCCGTTGGGGTTGCGCCGTAAACAGGCTCATCAACCGGTCTCGCCCGCCGGGTGGAAATCGTCCCAGGCTTGCGCCACCAGCGCGGGCAGCACCACGCCGGCCGGCCCCGGCAAACTGAAGGTAACATGAGGACTCAGCGGAGTTGGCTGCGGATTGATTTCCACCACCATCGCTCCGGCGCGCAGGGCCAGCAACGGCAAATCGGCGGCGGGATAAACCAGAGCCGAGGTGCCGATGCTGAAAAACACTTCAGCCGCCGCCGCAGCCTGTCGCGCGCGCTGCAAAGCGTCGGCGGGCAGCATCTCCCCAAACCACACCACATCGGGCCGCAGCCAGGCACCGCACCGGGGGCAACGGGGCGGCACATCGGTGCTTTCCGGCCAAACGACCACCGACTGATCTTCGGCACTACATTTGACGCGGAACAGGTTGCCGTGCAATTCCACCGGCTCCTGACTCCCCGCGCGCCGATGTAGATCATCAACATTCTGGGTTATCAGCCGAAAATCGGCGATGCGCTGCTCCATGGTCACTAGCGCCCGATGGCCTGGGTTTGGCTCGGCCTGCCGCACCCGCTCTTGCCGCCAGGCATACCATTCCCAAACCAGGCGGGGATTGCGGCGGAACGCCTCTGGCGTTGCCAAGTCTTCCGGGTCGTAGCGCGCCCACAGCCCGGTTTGCGCTTCGCGGAAGGTTGGCACCCCACTTTCGGCGGAAATACCCGCGCCGGTCAGCACCGCCACGCGCTGCATAGTACGCAGCCGATCGATCAGCGCGACGGGAATTGGGATAACGGTAGCCATAGCGACACTCAAGCAGCACGGGAAGGTGGAATCATCGCAGAGCCTGGCAAGAAGGCAGGCAGCGGACTCAAATAGTTGTTTAATGCAACTATATCACGCACAATGCTTCCGATGATAAGGCGAGCACAGCGAGGGAATCTCCATAGTGAGGACGAATCACGGTAGCCAAGACTATCTACAGCTAGATTCCTATTACACGATTGGCCACTTTCACCTCTTTTGCCAGGATTACGCTCTGCACGGCTGGGAACCACTGCCGCATCTGATTGTAGCGGACGGCTGTTCCTCCGCGCCCAACAGCGACCTGGGCGCGCGCCTGCTGGCGCTGAGCGCCCGTCAGTTCCTACCTGTCTTTGCCGGCGCCGTCAGTGAAAACGAGCGGCTGGCGCAGCACTGGACGCTGGGACGGCGCATCGTGCGGCGGGCTGCCCGACAGGCGCGCCATCTGGGGCTGGACGATGAGGTGCTGGATACAACATTGCTGGTCGCGTGGTGTGATGGCGCGACGGTGTTTGCCCACCTCTATGGCGATGGCTGTCTGGCCCTACGCCGCGCGGATGGCGCTGTGGAAACCATTCGGGTCGATTACGCCGAAAACGCGCCCTACTACTTGTCTTATCTGCTGGACGCCGAACGGCAGGACCTCTACCGGGAAGCGGTCGCCCCAGCGGAACGCGCCCAAAAGGTTCGTTATTGTAGCACCGTCGGGGAGCGCAGCAGTCAACAGCCCTTCGATACTCCCACCCTGTTTGCTTTCGATCTACGGGAGTTTCCCATGGTCGCCTTGGCGACCGACGGCTTGGACTCACTATTGAGCACCGATAACGGAACGCGGCTGGCCCTACCCAGCGTAGCGCGGGCGCTGCTGGACATTCCCGTTGACCATGCAGGTGCCTTCGTGCAGCGCACGCTGTACCAGATATTGTTCGAATACGCCCAACAGCAGATAGTTAACAGTGACGACATCGGGCTGGGTGTGTTTGCTCGGCTCGATGCAATGGATGCCGACACGGCCTGGAGCGCCCCATTGGCCAGCGCGTGGTTTGACCAAGACACGCTAGAAGATTGAAATGACCCCCACCGCCGTGGACCCGCTGGAGCGGTTGCAAGGCGCTAATACCGCAAACGCCAAGCCGTCTTTCACCGTGGATTTGGTCATCTTCACCGTGCGCGAAGACCACTTGCAGGTCCTGTTGGTCCAGCGCGCCGAATCCCCGTTTCAGGGCAGATGGGCGCTACCGGGCGGTTTCCTGGATCCGGCGCAGGATACCTCAGTCGACGCTTGCGCGGCCCGTAAATTGGTGGAAGAAACCGGAGCGCGCGCCCCGTATCTGGAGCAGCTCAAAACCTATGGCTCCCGCGACCGCGATCCACGGGATTGGACCGCTACCACTGTGTACTTTGCCTTGATGAGCTCGACGGCGATCACGTTACAGAGTCATCAAGCCGAGGCGCGTTGGATGCGGGTGCGGGGTACGGCGGTGGATGTGATCCTGAGTTTCGATCATGCTGCTATTTTGGCCGATGCGGTGGAGCGCCTACGCTCCAAATTGGAATACACGCATATTGCGGTGCATTTGCTGCCTGAAGCATTCACCCTGCCGGAACTGCAACGCACTTATGAAATCATCTTGCAGCAAGCGCTCGATAAAAGTTCTTTCCGCCGCCGAGTCGTCCAGGCCGACATGCTGGAGGCGCTCTCCGGCCAGCACCGCGATGGCTGCGGTCGACCGGCGCAGTTGTACCGGTTCCGTGAGTATGACCGCCGGACCTTTTTCCCCCGCAGTATCAGCCGATACGCGCGCTGAATGTTGTCAAAAAAATCGCAGATAAGCCTCTAGCACCCGCAGGGTGTAGTCGCTGGTGGCTCCCTTCCGGTACTGGACAGCGTCGCCGGTCAACCACCAGGCTGCGGCGCGTTGTACGGCCACCACTTCGTTGTTCTTGCACTGGATAAGCTGATCACGCAGCACCGGCCCCAGTAAACAAGTTAGCGTGGGCCGGGAGATGGCCTCATCAGCGGCGAATTGCTCTGGCGTCACCTCGCGCCCCAGACAACGCTTTGTCCAGGAAGCGATATTCTCTGGCTTAACCCGCCAATCACTATACAGCTTGGCCGCAGGATCGGCCGGAGGAGCCGCCATGCGCAACGCCTCCACCAGGGCTTCTACCTTGACATCGGAAAGCGCTGGCGTTTCCGCCCACGCCCACACCGGCAGCCACAACAGCCAGAGGGCCCATTTTTGGAAACGGCACCGCATCCGTCCACGGCACATGGAAACCTCCTCGTCATATCAGGCACAGGAAGGAAAAATCAGCGTAGTGCTTCAGCGCAGCACCACAGTCTTACTGCCGTTGATAAACACCCGCCGCTCCAGATAATAGTGAATAGCCCGCGCCAGTACGATGTTTTCTATATCCCGCCCCACTGCCGCTAACTGTTCCGGCGTGTGAGCATGATCGACTCGCTCCACTTCCTGCTCAATGATCGGGCCTTC
This sequence comes from Candidatus Contendibacter sp., assembly GCA_049293375.1. Lineage (GTDB taxonomy): Bacteria > Pseudomonadota > Gammaproteobacteria > Competibacterales > Competibacteraceae > Contendibacter. The sequence goes on along the minus strand of JBATSQ010000191.1, from coordinate 1,585 downwards.
ATCCAGATTAGCAGTGACATAATGCGCGGTAGCGCCAATCAGTTTCACGCCACGGGTATGGGCCTGATGATAGGGCCGCGCTCCCTTGAATCCGGGCAGAAAGGAATGGTGGATATTGATGGCCCGGCCCGCCAGAGCCTGACACAACTCCGGCGATAGAATTTGCATATAGCGCGCCAGTACGATCAATTCCGTGGCGGTGCGTTCCACCCATTCCAAAATCTGCCGCTCCTGTTGGGGCTTATTCTCTGGGGTGACCGGCAAGTAGTGATAGGGAATTGCGTGCCATTCAGCCAGGTGGGCTAAGTGCTGATGATTGGAAACAATGGCGGTGATGTCCACCGGCAATACGCCGGTGCGATGCCGATAGAGCAAATCATTCAAGCAATGCTCGGCTTTGGAAGCCAGAATGAGCAGACGCGGCCGCTGGCGCGGGTCGTACAACCGCCAGTCCATCTCGAAGCGCTCGGCCAGCGGTGCGAAGTGTTCTAGCAGCGCTGGGGTACGGGTTGCGGCCAGATCAAACACCAGCCGCATGAAAAAGCGGTTGGACTCGGTGTCGCTAAACTGGCTCGATTCGATAATATTGCCAGCATGAGCGGCCAGCGCATTGGATACAGCGGCGACGATACCCACTCGATCCGGGCAGGCAATGGTTAGGATATAGCGTAAAACAGACATAACGGTATCGGATGGCTGGCGCGGGAAGTTTGGCATTGTAAGCGAAAAAGGCGGGCCCTCACGCTTCCACTTCCGGCAGATTCAGCAGATTGCGCAGCAGAGGTAAATGCAACCGCACGCACTCCGCACCGGCTTCAATCGCTTCCGCAGCCTGATCGAAATCCATCAATCCCAGATGGGCCAGCCGCGGGGCCAGCACTATATCGGGCGGATCTCCCGCCAGCCGGGCGCGGGTAATGCGATCCTGCATAATGTTGATCGAACCGGCCATCACATCAAATACGCCAGGCGGCTCTTTTCCTTCCGCCTTCTGCGGTGCATCGCCACTGCCCAGAACCGCTTGCAGACCAGCGCTTAACCGCGCCAGCAACGGGTTGGATTCCGCTTGGCGCGGTGGGCGGTGGTTGAAATGCTTACCGACAATATCGCCATTCAAGTTGACCGCAATCACCTGCTCTGCGCCCATTGCCCGACACAGCGACACCGGCAACGGATCCACCAAACCGCCATCCACCAGCCAGCGACCATGCCGCTGCACCGGACTGAATAGGCCTGGCAACGCGATGGATGCCCGCACTGCTTCCCGCAAGGAACCGTGCTGTAACCACACTTCGCGTCCCGTATACAGGTCAGTTGCTACCGCGCCGAAGGGTCTAGGCAAGGTTTCGATCAAGGCATCCCCCACCCGCTCGCCGAAGGCTTCCATCAAGCGCTCGCCCCCAACCCCCACCAGCCGCACATCCATGTAGCGCAGGATTTTCCACCAGTCGATCAGGAGTACCCATTCCTGCAACGCCGCCAGGCGGCTACTGGCGTAAGCAGCTCCAACCATCGCCCCGATAGAGGTGCCGGACACCACATCGGGAACGATGCCCGCCTCGGCCAGCGCCTGCAACACGCCGAT
>JBATSQ010000190.1:0-13057 GCA_049293375.1 Candidatus Contendibacter sp. | reverse complement strand
TCTGCAAGCGTAAGCCCTTACGCCCGTCCGCTTCCCTCCCTGAGCGGACTCATCCGGTTCGCTGAGCCGGATACCTCTTTGGCCTCGGTTCCATACCCCCTTGGAACCGGGGCTTTTTTCGCTATGGCTCTTGAGAGGCGAATCATCGTCCCCATCTCTGTTACGGTGGATTGTGTACAATCCCGCACCACACCAAGAGGCAAGTACATGGACTCATTGCATGGCACCACAGTCATTGCGGTGCGTCGTCATGGTCGCGTCGTGATTGGTGGCGACGGCCAGGTGACGCTGGGTAACACCGTGATGAAGGGCAACGCCCGCAAAGTGCGGCGTTTGTATCAAAACAAGGTGATCGCGGGATTCGCGGGCGGGACCGCCGATGCGTTCACCCTGTTCGAACGGTTTGAGGGCAAACTGGAAAAGCACGGCGGCAATCTGACCCGCGCCGCCGTAGAGTTGGCGAAAGACTGGCGCACCGATCGGATGCTGCGCCGACTGGAAGCGCTCCTGATCGTCGCTGATTTACAGGCGACGCTGATTATTTCCGGCAATGGCGACGTGATTGAACCAGAGCGCGATCTGGCGGCCATCGGTTCTGGGGGAGCTTACGCCCAAGCAGCGGCGCAAGCCTTATTGCAGCACACCGAACTGGATGCCCGCATGATTGTCGAGCAAGCCTTGAAAATCGCGGCTGGCATCTGCATCTATACCAATGAGCATCTAACGTTGGAAGAATTGGCAGGCGCGTAATCCTGGATGCTCTAAGCGTCGGCATATACCCTGCTGTTTTCGTCCCACCCCAGACGGTACGTTGAATCATGTCGGAGATGACCCCGCGAGAAATCGCCCAGGAGCTGGACAAACATATCATTGGCCAGGATGCTGCCAAGCGCGCTGTGGCTATTGCCTTGCGCAACCGCTGGCGACGGATGCGCGTCGCTCCAGAATTGCGCAATGAAATCACGCCCAAAAATATCCTGATGATTGGCCCGACTGGAGTGGGCAAGACCGAAATCGCCCGGCGGCTGGCCAAACTGGCGAACGCGCCCTTTATCAAGGTCGAAGCGACCAAATTTACTGAAGTAGGCTACGTGGGCCGTGATGTGGAATCCATCATCCGCGATTTAATGGATATGGCGGTGAAGATGCTGCGCGAGGAAGAAACCCACAAGGTGCGCCATCGCGCCGAAGAGGCGGCGCAGGATCGGGTGCTGGATAGCTTGCTGCCGCGCCCGCGCAGTGTCGGTTTCGCCAATGAGCCACCAGCCCCGGATCATTCTGTGACCCGCCAGAAGATGCGCGACCGCCTGTTCAAGGGTGAACTGGATGATCGCGAGATTGAGATTGAAGTGGCAGCGCGGCCTGTGGGAGTGGAGATCATGGCCCCGCCGGGCATGGAAGAAATGACCAATCAATTGCAGAGCCTGTTTCAGAATCTCAATAGTGGCCGCACCCGCGCCCGCAAGCTTAAGGTCAAGGACGCGCTCAAGCTGCTCGCGGAAGAAGAAGCGGGCAAAATGATTAACGAAGAGGAACTCAAGCTGCGGGCGTTGACAGCGGTTGAACAGAACGGCATCGTGTTTCTCGATGAGATCGACAAAGTGGCCAAGCGCAGCGAATACGGTGGCCCAGATGTGTCGCGCGAGGGGGTGCAACGGGACCTGCTGCCGCTGGTGGAAGGATGCACCATTTCAACTAAATACGGCATGGTGCGCACGGACCACATCCTGTTTATCGCCTCTGGCGCGTTCCATCTTGCCAAGCCCTCGGATTTGATCCCCGAATTGCAAGGGCGCTTACCGATCCGGGTGGAGCTGGAGGCGCTTAGCGCTGAGGATTTTGTACGCATTCTGACCGAGCCGGATGCGTCCTTGACCGAGCAGTACGCCGCCTTGCTGAGCGCTGAGGATGTTAAGCTGGAGTTTGCGGCTGATGGCGTGCGGCGCATTGCCGAAGTGGCCTACCAAGTCAACGAGCGCACCGAAAACATTGGCGCGCGCCGGTTGCATACAGTGATGGAGCGGTTGCTGGAAACGGTTTCCTTTGAGGCCCCCGACCGTTCGGGCCAGAGCGTGCGCGTGGATCGCGCCTATGTCGATACCCATTTGGGCGAGTTAATCAAGGATGAAGACCTGACCCGCTATATTCTGTGAGCAGCCAGGATGAGTATTCGCCCCACCGAAATCAAATTACACCAGGTCTCTCGACGGCTGGAAATCGCCTTTGACGACGACACCCGCTTTACCTTGCCGTGTGAATATCTGCGGGTTTTCTCACCTTCAGCAGAAGTGCGAGGCCACGGCCCCGGCAGTGAAACGCTGGTGACCGGCAAGGAGAACGTCAACATCAGCGCACTTGAACCAGTCGGCAATTACGCCGTGCGCCTGGTGTTTGATGATGGCCACGCAACGGGCTTATATTCCTGGGAAGTCCTGTATGATCTGGCTGTGCATCACACCAGTCACTGGCAGGATTATTTAGCGCGGCTTGCCGCAGTCGGCTATCAGCGCCAGGTCTAATTTTTCTTCGTCTCTACTGTTTCAGCGCCTTTTAAGACGCTCCCGCAATCATGGAAAAATCCGAGACGACGCACTTTGGCTATCAAACGGTCAGCGCCAGCGAGAAGGCTCGCAAGGTCGCCGCTGTGTTTGATTCGGTCGCCAGTAAATACGATGTCATGAACGATTTGATGTCACTGGGCATTCATCGGCTGTGGAAGCGCTTCGCGCTTGGCGTGAGCGGGGTGCGGGCCGGCGACCGGGTACTGGATCTGGCGGGCGGCACTGGGGATTTGAGCAGTCGGCTGTGGCCGCGAGTTGGGCCTACCGGCAGCATCGTGCTCTCCGATATCAACGCCACCATGTTAGCCGAAGGCCGCCGCCGCCTGGTGGATGAGGGCGAGGTGGGCGCGGTGGCCTACGTGCAGGCCGACGCCGAACAGTTGCCTTTTCCCACGAATACCTTTGATTGCATCTTCATCGCGTTTGGCTTGCGGAATGTGACCCGTAAAGAGCAGGCGCTGGCATCGATGTGGAGCACGCTGAAGCCGGGCGGGCGGGTGATTATTCTAGAATTCTCGCATCCGATCGTCCCGGGTTTGAAGCCGCTGTACGACCTTTATTCTTTTACAGTCTTGCCGACCCTGGGCCGGCTGGTCGCCAACGACGCCGCCAGCTACCGCTATTTGGCCGAATCCATCCGTATGCATCCCCAACAGGAACCGTTATTACGGATGATGGAAGCGGCGGGCTTCGAGCGCTGTCAGTATTTCAATCTGACCGGCGGCGTGGTGGCGGTTCATCGCGGTTACAAGTTTTGAACCGGGTCGCTTGCAGCGGACGGTTGTGGAGGCTTGCTTGACGCCTGCCCTCATCGCCGTCGGCCTGGAAGCCGCGCTCCAGGCAGCCGGGCGGCTTGATCCCGATACCCAGCTCCGTCTAGCCGCGCTGGCGGGTACAGTCATCGCTATCGAAGTCGAAGGTTTTGGTCTGATCGTCTATCTCCACTTCGCGCCAAGCGGGGTGCGCGTACTGGAGCTCTCTGCCGAAGAGCCGACCGTGCGCATTCGCGGGACGCCACCCGCTCTGTTCCGGCAATGGCGCGGCCAGGGGACTGGGAGTGATGCAGTGACCCTTGTGGGCGATGCGGTAGTGGGACGGGAGTTTCAGGCCCTGCTAGCCGGAATAGATCTTGATTGGGAAGAGCAAGCCGCGCATTGGCTTGGCGATGGCGTTGCCCACCAGCTGGGCCGCTTCTGGCGCGGATTCCAAGCCTGGGGCCACAGCGCCAGCCGGTCCTTGCACCGTGATGGTGGCGAATATCTCCAATACGAGTTGCGACTAGCGCCTCCGCGTCCTGAAATCGAGCAGTTTCTGAACGCTGTGGACAGGGTGCGCGAAGACGCTGACCGGCTGTCTGCCCGGCTGGAACGCCTACGCCGACGGCTGACTGCCGATGATCCCCACTGAGCTCCGCGTGCTGTTGCGCTTCCGCTAAGACAGGAAAACGGCATGTTCGGTCCCGCCCAACTTTTACGCTTGCTGCACATCAACCGGGTGCTGGTGCGCCATGGGTTGGATGACATTATTTTAGCGACCCACTTGTTCCGGCCAATTGGCTTTGTGCGCCATGTGTTGCCGTGGAACTGGACGCCGCGGCAGTCATTGCAGCAATCGCGCGGCGCACGCATCCGCCTGGCGCTGGAGGATTTGGGGCCGATCTTCGTTAAATTTGGCCAAATGCTATCGACCCGTCGCGACCTACTGCCGGATGACATCGCGCTGGAATTGGCCAAGTTACAGGATCAGGTGCCGCCGTTTCCCGGCGAACAGGCGCGGGCCATCATCGAAAGAGCCTATGGCCAGCCCCTAACCACCGTGTTCGCTGAATTCAATGCCCAGCCGTTGGCCTCGGCTTCTATTGCCCAGGTGCACACCGCACGCTTATTGAATGGCCGCGATGTGGTAGTCAAGGTGTTGCGACCGGCCATTGAGAAGGTCATTCGCCGCGATGTCGAGTTACTCTATATCGTCGCCAGCCTGGCTCAACGTTACTGGAAAGAAGGCCGCCGCTTGCGACCGCTGGAGGTGGTGGCCGAGTACGAGAAGACCATTCTCGATGAGTTGGACCTGGTGCGTGAAGGAGCCAACGCTAGCCATTTGCGCCGCAATTTCCACAACTCACCCATTTTGTATGTACCCGAAATTTTCTGGCCGGAGACCCGCCGCGAAGTCTTGGTCATGGAGCGCATTCACGGCATTCCAGTGGGTGATCTGGCGGAGCTGCGCCGCCGGGGGGTGGACCTAAAAAAGCTCTCGGAGCGCGGAGTGGAGGTCTTCTTTACCCAGGTGTTCCGCGATAGCTTCTTTCATGCCGATATGCACCCCGGCAATATTTTCGTCAATGCCGAAGATCCTTCCGATCCACGCTATATCGCCGTTGATTTTGGCATCATCGGCACCCTCAGTCCCACCGACCAGCATTATTTGGCGGAAAATTTTTTGGCGTTTTTTCAGCGGGATTATCGGCGGGTGGCGGAACTGCATATTGAGTCCGGCTGGGTGCCCGCAGAAACGCGAGTCGATGAATTTGAATCGGCGATCCGCACCGTGTCAGAACCCATTTTCGACCGTCCGCTCAAGGATATTTCCTTTGGCGGCTTTTTGCTGACGCTGTTTCAGACCGCCCGCCGCTTCCACATGGAGGTGCAGCCACAGCTGGTCTTGCTGCAAAAAACCCTGCTCAACATTGAAGGGCTGGGGCGGCAACTGGATCCCGAGCTGGATCTATGGAAGACGGCCAAGCCGTTCCTGGAAAATTGGATGCGCGACCGAGTAGGCCCGCTGGCTTTTCTAAAGCGTATCCGTCACCAATTACCGCGCTGGGCTGATCAGGCCCCGGATTTACCAAATCTGCTGTACGCCGCGCTGCGGCAGGCCAGCCATGACGAGAGCGCCGTGCGCTTGCGCAAGCAGGAATTAGACGCTTTGCGACGCGAAGTGCGGCAGGCGAATCGGCGCAACCTGTATACCACTGCCGGCGCAGCGCTGCTGGTCAGCGCTGCGGTACTGCTAGGCTTTGCTACTGGGGGCGATGCGAGCCTCTGGCGCGCGCCACTGTTGATCTGGCTGCTAGGCGGGCTAGGCTTTGGCTTGTTGCTCAGCGCCTGGCCGCGTGGCGACTAAGGGTGGTGCTTAGGGTCGTTGTAGGGCGCTTTCCACAGCATCGCGCTTGGCCTGTCCACACAGAATGGCAATCAGGGACAGGGCAAAGTCCATCGACGTGCCTGGCCCGCGCGAGGTGATGAAGGTTCCATCACGCACCACGGCGGCGCTGCTTAGACGAATCTGGGCATGGCCGTCGAGGATGCCGGGGTAAGCGGTGGCTTCACGGTAGTTCAGCAAGCCGACATTGGCCAGCACGCGGGGCGCGGCGCAAATAGCACCCACATAACGGCCCTGTTCGGCCTGGCGACGCAACAATGCCGCAATGCGTTGATCTGCTTCCAGCCGCTGCGCACCGCCCAGTCCGCCCGGTAACACAATCAGGTCGAAGTCCCGATCCAGCACCGCATCCAGAGTGATTTCCGGCACTAAGACGACGCCCCGTGAAGCTGTCACCGGACCCGGCTCCAGGCCAGCGACTGTGACCTCTAGTTCGGCGCGGCGGAATAAGTCGATGAGGGTAACGGCTTCCAACTCCTCACAACCTTGAGCCAGGGGAATCAGCACAGTCGCCATGGATCAGTCTCTCCTCGCAGTAAACCGCCAGGTAGGCATCAACCGTTGCTGCGCTTACGGTTCTGCAACAGTGTCATGCCCTTCAATAAATTCAAAGCTTCGTACAAAGGATAGTCGCTGGGGGGCGGATCGTCTGGACCGCTGACCCCTTCACCGTCAGGTAGGGGATTATCGGGTAAGGTGTCCGGCGGCGGATCTCCAGTGGGCGGGCTATCGACTGAAGGTTGGCCATCATTGCGCAGATGGCCGGTCAAATCAGCTTCCTTTACGGTATCCGTATTGGAGCCATCGCCCCCGCCAGCCACTTTCAACGGTCTCAGCTTGATGTCAGGCTCAATGCCCTCGGCCTGGATAGAGCGGCCATTGGGAGTGTAATACCGGGCGGTGGTCAGTTTGACCGCTGTGCCATTGCTCAGTGGCAGAATCGTTTGCACCGAGCCTTTACCGAAGGTGCGCTCCCCAAGAATCAGGGCGCGCTGGTGATCCTGGAGCGCGCCGGCTACGATTTCTGAAGCCGAGGCGGAACCGCCATTGACTAATACTACTATCGGCGCGCCTTTCAGCACATCGCCCGGCGTCGCCTTGAAGCTTTGATCAGAGCCGTTGCTGCGACCTTTAGTCTGGACGATATCCCCTTCCTCTAAAAACTCATCGACAACATCGACCGCGCCGTTCAGCACGCCGCCGGGATTGTTACGCAAATCCAGCACCATACCGCGCAGCGGCCCCTTATTCTGTTTTTCAATGTCTTGCAACGACTGCCGTAGATTCGGCGCGGTTTTGGCCTGAAACTGGCTGATGCGCACATAACCAAAGCCCGGCTCTAGTAAGCGACTATTGACACTGCGCACCTGAATCACTTCCCGAATGAGCTTGATATTCAGTGGCTTGCGCACCCCTTCGCGCACAATGGTTAGGGTGATAGCCGTATTGGGCTTGCCGCGCATCTTCTGGATGGCATCCGTGAGCGACATGCCTTTGACGGACGCATTGTCTAGCCGAATGATCATATCGCCAGCGCGAATGCCGGCGCGCTGAGCGGGCGTGTCGTCAATAGGCGCGATGACCCGCAGGAAACCATCTTTCTGGCTGAGTTCGATGCCTAAGCCGCCGAATTCGCCGGAGGTGCCGATTTGTAAATCCTGGAAGGCCTCGGCGTCGAGAAACGCGGAGTGCGGGTCCAGATTGCCCAGCAGGCCCCGAATGGCATTTTCCAGCAATTCTTTGTCTTTGACCGGTTCCACGTAATCCTGTTTGACCGCATCCAGGACTGCGGTAAAGGTGCGCAACTCATCCAGCGGCAGCGGGGTGGTTTCAGACGGGGTTTCCGGCTCAGCCCAGACCGTATGCACCACCGTCGCCGAAACGCCCGCCAGGAAACTCAACGCCAGCGCCAGACTGTGTCGGGTTGCAACACTCATTGTTACTCCGTTACTCCACAAAATCAGGTTTTATGAACGCCAAGGGACACTAGGATTTTTAGCCCATTCTTGACATAAGACAAGCAGGAAGGCGCGGAGATCACCGCGCGGGAAGGAACCGGCGCAAGCGCGGGTGGCTTGGAGACAGACCCCGCGTGCTGGTGCTGGTCACCAGCGCGGGGTCACGCGCATGCAGAGGGTTAAACGACAGCTTACTTGGCTTTGCCCTGGTTAGCGACGGCATCCATCAACTTTTTCAGTTCTTCGGGATCCGCCAAATACTGGCCGCCCTTCTTGATCGGGCGCAAGCTTTCGTCGAGCTCATACACCAGTGGCACGGCGGTGGGAATATTCAGCGCGATAATCTCCTCATCGGAAATATCGTCCAGATATTTGACCAAAGCCCGCAGGCTGTTGCCGTGCGCCGCGATCACCACCCGCTTGCCAGAGCGGATAGTGGGCACCAGCGTGTCATGCCAGAAGGGCAGCACTCGGTCGATGGTGGTTTTGAGGCTTTCGGTCGCGGGCAGCACCCGCCGATCAAGACTCGCATAACGCGGATCAAAAGCGGGATGGCGCGGATCGTTGGCGTCCAGTGGCGGCGGCGGAATATCGAAGCTGCGTCGCCAGATTTTGACTTGCTCCTCGCCATGCTTGGCGGCAGTTTCTGATTTGTTTAGGCCAGCCAGGGCACCGTAGTGGCGCTCGTTCAGGCGCCAGGTCCGGTGGACTGGAATCCACGCCAAGTCCATCTCGTCCAACACGGTCCACAAAGTGTGGATCGCGCGCTTGAGCACCGAGGTAAAGGCGACATCGAAAACATACCCTTCCTTGCTCAAGGCTTGTCCGGCTTTTTTGGCCTCGCCACGGCCTTTCTCGGATAAATCCACATCCACCCAGCCGGTGAAGCGGTTTTCCATATTCCATTGGCTTTCGCCGTGGCGGATCAACACGATTTTATACATGAGACGCAGGCCTCCTCATCGTTTGGCGTAGTCGTTATCGTTGTCGGATTCTTTAGCGGTGCCACCCGAATTGCACTGGATTTTCACGCTGGAATCATACGCCTGGTCAGGCCGTTGCGCCAGCCGCGCTCGGTTTCAGACCAGTTCATTGGATTCCTCGCTTCTCACCTTGGCTCCATTCGACTATGCTAATCGACGAAATTTCCCGATGAGACGTAGCCTGGCATGATGCGCGGCGAGTGGATCAGCAGAGACCCAGTGGGGGTCGGTTCCAGCCTGCCCTTGGATTTTCTTATCACCCGCGATAGCGATATTGAGCGGGCTGCGCGCTCGCTCAAAGCCATGTCGCACCCGCTACGGCTCAAAATTCTCTGCACCCTCGGCGATCAAGAAGTCAGCGTTCAGGACATCGTGGAGCAAGTCGGCACTTCGCAGAGCAATATTTCCCAACATCTGGCGATTTTACGTGACAAAGGCATTCTGACTTGCCGTAAGGACGCCAACCGGGTTTACTATCGAGTCGGCGATTCCCGCACCCTACGGTTGATTGGCCTGATGCGAGAGGTGTTCTGCTCAGCGGGGGTATGATTCCGCGATAAGCGGGTGAGCATCCCGTCGCCCTCTTCTATTTGACTGTGAGGTACGCATGAATAGTGAGCGGATCATCCGCATGATGGCCGGCTCTTTCATTTTGCTGTCGCTGCTGCTGGGAGCCTCGGCCAGCCCGCTTTATCACAGCAGCTACTGGTTGTGGTTTACCGCCTTTGTCGGCTTTAACCTGTTCCAAAGCGGCGTCACCCGCTTGTGCCCGGCGGAAGCCATCCTGTGGCGGCTAGGCATTCGGCGAGCGGGCGATGAAGGTCGAACCGAGTTGGTGCCTTAGGAAGGAATGATGAGCGATTTCAGCGAATTTGCCCTACAAAACTGGTTGCTATTTTTAGCATTCTTCGCCATTTTGGGTTTGTTGGTCGGTAGCGAGCTGTTGCGCCGGATGCGTGGAGTGAGCGCCATCGACGCCGTCGGCGCGCTGCGCTTGATGAATGATCGGGATGCTGCGGTGGTGGATATTCGGGAAGCGGCGCAATATAAGGAAGGTCATATTCCCCAAGCTCGGCATATCCCTTCGGGCGCGCTGCGTGAGCGGGTGGACGAACTGGCGAAGCTCAAGGACAAGCCGGTGATTGTGTATTGCCACACCGGCAGTGCTTCCCAGGCGGCTTCCGCCGTGTTGAAGAAAAATGGGTTTGCTGAGGTTTACAGTTTAAGCGGCGGCCTCGCCAGCTGGCTGGACGCCCACTTGCCGGTGAGCCGCAAGAAGTCTTGATGGCGCGCTGACCCTAAAGCGCGCCAGGACCTCGTTCAGACGATCAGCGTGAACGCCGCACGTCTGCAAGCAAGCCGAAACAAAGCGAAATTAAAAACCCAACTCAAACCCCGACAAGGCCTTAGCATGAGCGAACAACCCCAGGTTGCCCAGCAGTTTGAGATTCAAAAAATCTATCTCAAGGACGTATCGCTGGAAACGCCCAACTCCCCGTTGATCTTTACTGAGCAGTGGCAACCCCAGACGGAAGTGCGCCTGGAAACCGGTGCCACGCCGGTGACCGAGAATCTGTTTGAGGTCGTGTTGACTTTGACTATCACCACCAAGGTAGGCGAGCGCACTGCGTACTTGGTCGAGGTCCAGCAAAGCGGCCTGTTTACCCTGGTCGGCTTCAACGAACAGCAAATGGGCCACATGCTGCACGCCTTCTGTCCCAATATCCTCTTTCCCTTCGCTCGTGAGGAGCTGGCTTCTCTGATTGGTAAGGGAGGGTTTCCGCCCCTGCTACTCAATCCGATCAACTTCGATAACATGTACATGCAGCGCCTGCAGCAGGCCCAGCAAGCGCCACAGGCGGCAGAGACCGCGCCGCCAGCGCCGCTCACGCACTGAAGTCGTCAAACCGCATGACGGCGGTCGCGGTTCTTGGCCCCGGCTCTTGGGGTACCGCGTTGGCGTTGCTGCTGGCGCGTAACGGCCATGCGGTGCGGCTGTGGGGCCATGACCCTGATGAAATCGCACCCCTGCGGCGGGAACGGCAAAATCGCCGCTATCTGCCTGCTATCCCTTTCCCGCCTAGCTTGACAGTCAGCGTTGATCTGCTGGAGACAATCTCTGGCGTCGATTTGGTGCTGGCCGCTGTGCCCAGCCATGCCTACAGTGCAACCCTGGTCCGCTTAGGTGCGGCTCTGCCCAAGGAGACGGGCTTTGCGTGGGCGACTAAAGGTTTGGAACCTGGCGGTGGGCGGTTTCTGCACGAAGTCACAGCGGAAATCTTGGGGGCAACGTGGCCAGTGGCGGCGATCTCTGGTCCCAGCTTCGCCCGCGAAGTCGGGCTGGGACTGCCCACTGCAGTGACGGTGGCCGCGCATGACGCCGCGCATGCCCAAAGGGTAGCGGCTCTGTTGCACGGTTCCAATATGCGGGCCTACACCAGCGCCGATGTGATCGGCGTTGAGCTGGGTGGTGCCATCAAGAATGTATTGGCGATTGCTGCTGGGATCGCCGACGGTTTAGGCTTCGGCGCTAATGCCCGCGCCGCGCTGATTACCCGTGGCCTCGCGGAAATGGCGCGGCTCGGTCTGGCGGTGGGTGGTCAACGCGAAACCTTTATGGGGTTGGCCGGCATCGGCGACTTGGTGCTGACCTGCACAGATGATCAATCGCGGAACCGGCGCTTTGGCTTAGCGATGGGTCGGGGCGAAACAGCGGAGACGGCCTTCACCACGATTGGGCAAGTTGTCGAAGGCGCGGCCACCGTGCGGGAGGCGTTACGGCTCGCCCAGCGCCACCAAGTGGAAATGCCGATCGCCGAGCAGGTAAACCAGGTGCTGTATCACGGCCAGTCGCCGCGTCGCGCCGTGGAGATTCTGCTGGCGCGCGATCCAAAACCGGAAGTCATCTGAAGCCAAAAGCCTGGTGTTGCGCTGTTGGTGGACGCTCCCGGTTCAGGTGATGCTGTCCAGCAGCGGCATCTGGTGCTGATCCAGGGCTCGATCCGGACCGCGGTACGCTTGCGGCCAGCGTTTTTTAACGACTGGTCCCCGATTGGAGAGCGCGTGGCAGGTGTCGAGCATGGGCGGCGGCGTGCGCTCGCTCGCGGGCTTGGCGTCTTCCTCGTCGTAGCGCTGGCCGTAAATGGTCTGAAAAAGCGTGGTGGCGACCGGCCCTAGGAGCTCGGTCATGTGGGTGCAGCCCTGTACGCCGGTAAACAGTTCCCGCAACTTGAGCGACCAACCGGGGCCGATGCGAACGCCGATCAGTTGGCGATAGCGCTCAGTGATAGCGGGGCAGAGACTGAATGGAGCGCTGTCGGTGCGCGCTTCCACGTCACGAATCTGGAATTCATCATCCACCGTTAGGCGAATCCACAGGTCATGGAGCGGATCGCCAGGCTGAATCACGCCCCCACGATCCTCGTTAGGAAAGGGGTAGGTTTTGAGATCAACCATTTGCCCCTCAATGTCCCACCATCCATCTTCGCGCTGATAGCCGACGCATTGCACGACGCGCCGGTGGAGTAAGCGGCGCGGGAGAGCAGCGGAAAGCGGCATAGAATTCTCCGGTTTGCGGTTAAGGCGCGGGTTGGATCAATCGAACAACGAGCCATCCATCATGCGCAGTAACCGCGCTTCCGTTTCCGTCAGCACTGCGCGTTTTTGGTCAGACGTGTAATCCCACCAGGCGGCAATTTCGTCGAGGGTGCGAAAACAACCTTCGCAGAGTTGGGTTTGCGGGCTCATAACGCAGACGCCAATGCAAGGGGAGGCTGGCTCCTCGGACGAGGCGGAATCATCAACAACCATGAGGGATCGCAGAATTTAAGGTGCGGTAACGAACCAACATCATACCGCAGCGCATACGTTGGCGCGAATCTTAGGGAGCGGGTAACGCCTCGATTGCAAAGGCTCCTGAACACCGCTTCTACGGTACTTGGTAAAGCTATGGAAATTTCAAACTGAGGTGCTGCCAGAGCGTGTTTAGGCCGGGTGCGGACCAGTGCCATAGATTGCTGGAAGAAAGCGAACAAGCCGCAAATCTGTCTAAAAAATAACCAAGAAATTTAGAAACCATAGCTCAGGATAAGCCATGATTTGATGCTGTGTATCCTTCAACGCTAGGATTTAAGGTAACCGGATAGCACAGCACCAGGATCGCAAAGCAGTGTCCACTTGTGTGGACGCCGGGTCGGGTTTAACCTTGAGTCCGCGTCTGGAGAGGCGGACTGGCCCGTTCTGGAGGTGCGCCTTAGTGATTTTTCGTCATCCACAACCTGGGGGAACTTGTTATGCTGTCCTATCAAGACTGTGTGGAGTTGAGTGATCTGACGGAGGAAGAAATCGAGGCTATCGCCCGGCACGAGCATTTGCCGGAAATGGCGGCTTTAGA
>JBATSQ010000189.1:0-5961 GCA_049293375.1 Candidatus Contendibacter sp. | reverse complement strand
CTGGCGGAAGACCACTGGAATGACGGTTTCTGATTCATACGTTTAGCTCTCCTCGCTGGTGGCTAGCCCTGCCAGGCTGTGGTCTCCAGCGCCTAATAATGGTTCATTCCAGCCTGATTGACGCCAGTCGCCGCGCAGTAGCGCCGCGAAACCAGCGCTCGGCGGTAGTCCCGCGCAAATGAGCAGACAGGGGTCGATTTCTGGGGAGCCTTCCGTCCACCAGACGCTGGTTGCGGGAAAGGCGCGGCGCAGTAAGGGAGTCACCAACAGGGGCAGAGTCTGGGGTACATCCGAACCATGCGGCAGGAGACAGTGCCAAGCCATCCCCGGCGCGGCGGGGGCGATGGGTGCGGTGGGCGCGAGTGGAGCGCCTAGCATCGCAACCTCTTGGCTGAAGGCCTCTAGATCTAGCGCATCGCGCTCCAGCGCGGCGAGCGCCAATTCTTCCGCGCGCGCAAACCACGCCGCTCCAGTCGTGGTTAGCGTCAACAACGGTGGGTTGGGCGGCAGGGCTGCGGCCACAGTTAAGGGGTAATAACGTCCGACCCGATCCATGCTCGGCATCATGATGCCGGTGTAGGCTTCCGTTCCGCACACCCCGTTATCCAGCAGGAAGCGCCAGAGGGGACTGGTGCGATACGACTCGCGCCAGGCCGCATCGCCCATCTGCTCCCGGCTGCGCGCCATGGCGGCTTGCAACCAGGCGTCCCAGGGAGCCACGAAAGCTTTCGGCAGGTAGCGGCCAATGAAGTCGCCCCGGCTGGGCAGTTTGCCAAAAAAACCTACCGTAAGCATGTTGGGCGTGGGGATTACAGTTGTTCCGGGCACCGGAAACCCTCCAATTCCCGTAGACGAAAAGGGTTGACGCCGCCAGCGATGCGTAGCTCAAAAACGGCTTGCCGACCGCCCAGTTGGAAGGTCAGGCGGAATTGTTCCGCGCCCAGGGGCTGGAGCTGGGCTTGGTCGAGAATCTTGAACCAGGCCCAGGGACCCGTTTCGCTGAGTCGCGCGGGGCTGCCGGCCACCGGCGGCAGAAATTCAAGCCGCGCCTGTCCAGAAGCGCCTGTCCATTGCAAGTTGCTGGCGCGCGCCGCCTGGCCGGTGGTATAGGCCAGCGTTTGTCCATCCACCCCAATCACGACCTGGTTCGCGTTAGCGCTCAGCTCCAGGGGGGTCAGTTGAAAGCGGATCAGGGGTGTTTGGTTTGTGGAGGCGAATAGGGCCTCACGGATCACGGCAGCGCGCTGAAAGGTTTGCAAGGCATCCGGAGTAATGCTTTGGTCTGGCCCAGTCGGGCCGCGCCAGCGCCATTCGTTCGACGAGGTGTCTACATAGGGTCTCAAGTATTGCTTAAAAAAACTGTCCATCAAGCCGTTCGCGCCGAAAAAGCGACTAAAGGCGGCCAGTGCAGCGTCTGGCGGTCCAGGGGTGGAAGTGCTAGGACTCGTGGTTGCGGGCGCGGGCGCTTGCCCAACCCACTGGATGGTATTAGCGGGCAGGGCCGCGCCACTGGTGGTTCCGCCGCTCCACTGAATAGAGCCGCGCGCCAATGGATAGCGCCCGCTCAGGTTATCCCGAAAAAAGGCGGTGATTTGGGCCGCTTGCCATTGGGCGTTGATCCGGTCGCGGGGGCTGCGCATGAGGTCGGCGCTTTCCACCGCTAGCTTGCCAAGCAGCGTGTTAAAGGGGGCTGGTTTGCGGGCGGCGTCCACCTGGACTTGGTTGAGCACGGTGCCTAACTGCTCTTTGAGGGCGGGTGGTGCCACGCCGCCAGTTCCGCTGTCGCGCGCGCGCAGCAGCGCATTCATCTGTCCGTACAATTCATTGAGCGTCGATAGCGTTTTGTCCAGCGGTGGAATAGCGCCTTCCGCGCCACCTAATTCACGCTGGTACGGCAACCCGAACACCGCCAGGCGCGGGTCCGGGCTGCACGGCTGAATAGTGGGACCGTCGGTCGCCGCTTCGGCTTTTCCCAGAATGCCGGCGATCTTGTCGGTCAGGGAGGGGTTTTCAGCCGGCTTGGCGACTTCTGGCTGGACGGACGGTGGTTTGTGCAGGGCCATCTCGCGTACCATGGTCTCGATTAGCGTGCGCATCGGTGAGCTTGGCCCAGACAACACTTGCAGGAGATCCAGTGCCGTGCTGGGGCTATCGAGCGCCTTGATCTGTACATCCGTCAGCAATTCTTGCCAGTGGCGCAGGTAATCGCTGAAATAAAGTCGACACACCTCATCAGCTACCCGCTGGCGTTCCGCTGGGTTGGCGGTCACCTGCGCTGTAGCGCCCAGAATCCAGCTTTCATCGGCCAGATGACTGACCAGTTTGGGGTTTTCGTTCAAAAAAAACTGGTAATAACCCTGGTAGGTATAAAGACCAGGAATACCGTCGCCGAGCGGCTGACCACTCTTACGCTCGAACACTCGGGGCGTGTCGGGACCAGCGGCTAGTGTGAGACCCACATCGGGGGGCGCGCCCAGGTTGCGCTGATTTTGTTTGATGCGCTCGTAAATCCGTTGAGAGAGCGGCACCTGATTGAGGGTGGCGCGGATGCTTTGAATCAACCCGTCATCGAGGGCGATGGGGGATTTCAGCGGCGCTTGTTCCAGCAAAGCATCCAGATGAGCGCTCAGATGGTCGCGATGTTCCTTGGTGAAGGTGCGTGGCAGATGGGTTTGCCATTCCTGCTCCATCCAGCCCTTGACCGCCTTCGCGTCGAAATGTACGGGGTCATCGTCCATCATCAGATAAATCTTGAGCGTATCGTAGAGGTAGCCGGGATTCGTGGCGTTTTGCCGCAACCGCTCCTCCAGGCGCAGGATGATCCGAGGCAGCAGGGCTTGTTGCAGCAGGCGCTGATAAATCGCCTGCGCTTCCCCGCCCAGCTTTTCGCCCTGATACAGCCCAAAACCCATTAGCCAGGGCTTACCGACGTTGCGGTCGCCGTAACCACCGGGAATAGCGCGGGCGGCGTCGAGCAGGCCCAGGGCGGCGGCGGGATCGGTCTGGTTAGGGGCCAACGCCTTAAGTTGCTGGTTGACCTCCAGGCGCTGCTTTTCAACGGCGCGCACATACAGTTCGTTGCGCGCGTAGCTGGTCAGCCAGAGCAGGGCGGCGGTGGCCGTCACCAGCAGGGCGGCGGCGTAAGCGCCGCGCTGGATCCAGGCACGCCAACGCTCAAAGCGCAGATTGGTTCCGGCGATTTCCGCTTCCGGGAACACCACCTCGCGCAGCAGCCGGGTAATGAAATAGCTGCGCCCCTTGCCCGCGAAGGTGTTGAGTGCTGAGTGCCGGTGCAACCCAAAGGTGGCGGCCAGCGAGCTCATCAGCCGGTCAATGGGGGTGCCTTCCTGGGTGCCGCTGGTGAAATACACGCCCCGCAGCAGCACGCGCTCCTCGTAGCGATTAGGCCGGAACACCTCGCGCAGAAACTGTTCGGCGACGGTCTTGAGGGAAGCAAATTGTCGCGGGAGGGTGTAGATCAGGTCGCGGCGCTGCGGATCGCGTTCTTCTTGCAGGCGCTTGATCAGCCGGTCATGCAGGCGTTGTTCCAGTAGATCAAATTCAGCGGAGAAGCCATCCACCACGCCTTGCGGATTAGTGGGATCATCCAACGGCAGGGTCATGCCCCAGACCTGGGCGCGTTCCTCCTGACCCAGATCGCCAAAAAACTCAATAAATCCGGCGATCAAATCCGCCTTGGTAAATAGCACATAAATCGGAAAGCGGATCCCGAAATGCTCGTGCAGCTCCTGTACCCGCTGCTTAATAGCCGAGGCCTGGGCGGTGCGCTCGTCCTCAGTTTGCTGGATCAGATCGGATAAACTCAGAGCGATAATCGCCCCGTTGATCGGGCGGCGGCGCCGATGTTTTTTGAGTAAATCCAGAAAGCCGCGCCACGCCGCCCGATCTACTTCTTCATGACTGTCTTGGGTGGTGTAGCGGCCTGCGGTATCCAGCAATACAGCCTCATCGGTAAACCACCAATCGCAATTGCGGGTGCCGCCAACGCCGCGTACCTTGCCCGCGCCCAGCGGGAAACGCAGACCGGAATGGATCAGCGCAGTGGTTTTACCGGAGCCTGGCGGGCCGATGATGATGTACCAAGGCAATTGATAGAGATATTGGCCGCCTCGAGCCTTGCCGCCCAGTCGGGCTTTTTTAAGGACGCCCAGCGCTTCGTCCAGACCCTGCTTAAGGGTGGAAATCTCCTCGGCGGAGGCTTCTTCCTGTTCTTTTTTCTTTTGCTGGTCGCGGGTTTGCTGCTCACGGGCGGCGGCCTGATCGCCGCCCGCCGCGCCGCCCGCCGCGCCGGCCAAATCGGCTAGCATGTCGCGGTTACGCCGCAAGGTGTTGATGTAGTAGATAAGTTGGGTCAGGCCGTAGGCACCGCCGACGGTCATGATGGTGGCGACCCGACCCAAATCGGAAGAGAGTGGGCTTTGGCCCGCGACCGCGATCAGCGGCCCGATGTACCAGATCAGGCCCGCAACCGCCAGAAAGCCTGTAATACCGATCAGCCAGGGATTTTTGAGAACGCTTAGCAGTTTTTTCATGCTCCCTCTCCCTAGCGCGCCGCCTGGGCCAACAGGACGATGTCGACGCGACGGTTAAGGGCGCGATTGCGCGGCGAGTCATTGGCCGCCACCGGCTCGGTATCCGCGCGGCCTTCGCTAAGGAAGCGGCTAGGATTGGTCTGGTTGGCGGCCAGCATTTTCAGCACGCTGTCGGCGCGGGCCTTGGACAGATGCCAGTTGGAGGGAAATTGCAGGGTGCGAATGGGTACATTGTCGCTGTGGCCCGTGACCAGCACCCGGCCTTGCACCTTGCTCAGTTCGGCCCCGATCTGCTGGAGCAGGCTGTAAAAAGCGGGCTTCACTTCAGCCTTGCCAGAATCGAACAAGCCGTCGCCGCGAATGCGCACCAGCGTGCGGTCGGGATCTTCACGCACCTCGACTAATCCCTGGCGCACCTGTGGCTCTAGAAAGGCGCGCAGGTTGCGAGTGACTTGGGCGAGGGCGGGATCGGCCTTAACCGTGGCGGGCAGAGCGGGGACGCCGCCACCGCGTTGCACCGCCGCCATGGCATCGCCGCGCATAGCGCTTAGCGCGGTCAGCACCGGATCGGAAGCGCTGTTGAGCAGCCAGTTGAAAATCGCGTAAGCCAGCAACAACAAGGCGGCCGCCACCGCCGCGACCACCCACAGCGGCACATAACGGATCAGCGGGTTGCGGCGTTCGCTAACGCCGCGCCAGTGTGGCGACAGCTCGCGCTCGAATTCACCGCGTGCAGTGCGAATAGCGTTGTAGGCCCGTTCCCGCTGTTCCTCCAGCCGACTGCGGCCGTTATCCAATAATCGATAGCGACCCTGAAAGCCAAAGGCTAAACAGAGATACATCAATTCCAGCAAATGCAGATTCTTGCGGGGATCCGGCAGGACGGCATCCAGCAATTCAAAGAATTTTTCACCGCCCCAGGTTTCATTGTGAAAGGTAATCAGCAGGCTGTTTTCACTCCATTCGCTCGCGCGGCCCCAGGGAGTGTTGAGTACCACTTCATCCAGCGTGGTGCAGAGCACGTAGCGCGCCCGGAACACGATTTTTTCATGCATGCCCCGATCACGGGCGGTGATGGCGAAGGTTTTGATCTCCTCGATCATTTTCAGCCGCAGCCGCTCCGGATCGGGATGTGAGGAGGTGTTCTTCAGCCGCATAATGAGGCTGAGAAGCGGCATGGCAGCGGCTTCCAACGGATTCAGGCCGCTTCCAGTCGGCAGGGCCAGCACTGGGGTGCCTTCTTCGACGGGCGGTGGTTCCCCCCGGCGTGGCGCGGGCGCGGGCGCGGGTGGCGGATCAGCCCGGCGTCCGCCTGGGGCGGGCCGGATCAGAGTACGGTCGCCGTCGTCGTCGGCGGCAAAGGGATCGTCGATGGTCACGGTTCGCTACTCGCTCACTCTTTGATCGC